>CAZBDC010000036.1:0-35149 GCA_964490575.1 uncultured Anaerolineaceae bacterium
ACAAGATCTCGCCAGCTTGGCGATCCTTTCAGCAATATCAGCTTCGCCACGATTTGGGAAAGGTCATTCTTTCTCTGTTGTCGCGAGTAGAGTTCAGTCAAAGCCAAATGAGCCTCGATGTGGTCCGGCCTTGCCTCCAGAAGTCTCTTCCAGTCGGAAATATAAATTTCCCAGATGCCTGGCCCATGAATTATCAACGAGCAAGCTCAGGATAGCTCCTGGAGGACATCGCCGGAGGATATTGACGCCTGCAAAAAGTTCTTGTGCATGAACATGGCTCTGCGGGCTGAGCTTTGCCAGCTCGCCCATGATGAGGCGGATGTTTTGGGCCAGGTTTCCTCGTTGCTTACTGTTGCGTTCCCAGATCGTGTCGAGCATCTCAGTATCGGAGATCACGATTGCCATTCGCTCATCGACTGCCGCGGAAATGTTGTGCTTCAGCATCGAAAACACGATCCCGCCGTCTGAACCGATGATGGCTGTGCGAAGCCACTCGCGGCTGCTTCGTTTTTTGTCTGCGCGTACGACAATTTCTCCTGGCCTGTCTCCGCGCCCGATGTGCAGGATGCTGCCCGTGATTAAACCCTGGGCCATGTACCAGTCCCGCAGTCCATAAACATAGCGATTCGGGCGTACGACCCAGCCAGGGAACTTTTCGCCAGAGTTGCCATCGACAAAAGTAAATTGAATCCGCGGCGACTCGAGTGCGGTCGGGAAAATTTTGCTCAAATTCCCAGCGAGCGGCAGAGTGCCAGAGCGCCAATGCGGGTAAATCAGGACAAGCGAGGCTTCATTCACCGGGCCAGCCTGGGGCGGATTTAATGATGGTTCAAGTTCGTCGATTACCTGTGGCTCAAACTCACCAAGCATGCTTTCAATATCTGGGTTCGTTTCAACCGGGTTGAGATACCGTAAATAGATTGGAGCCTCTCGAACCAAATCGGGCTCAAGCCGGTGCAGGTACCAGAGTACTTCTCCAGCCGGACCAACCTCATCAAATCGTTTATCTTCCTGAAGCGCAAGGTTTAATGAGAATTCGTTGAGTTGATTGTCATCTTCCTCTGGGAGATCAATCTGCTCCTGGAGCGTGTGGGTAGGCAGCGGGCCGCCTCCCACCATGTCCAGGACAGCTTCAGCCAGGTTGAGATGGCCAATGTTGATGTCAACCAATAAAGCGCGAGGGAAATATTCGCCAGCAATTCGAACAAGGTCCGGATTTTCATCCAGATATTCGGACAGGCTGTTCAACACACTTTCACTGAAATTGTTGAAGACATAATCAGGGTCCAGCAAGGGATCGTCTGCCGCGAGGTTAATTTCCTGGTTTAATTTGTGGTCCAATAATCCCGCTGCCAGGCTGCGTTTTTCGCCGTTTTCCAGTTCTATCTCGATCACTTCGAATGCAGGTAAATCTGGATTGTGCCCCGTGCGAATATTGACCACTTTTGCAGATTCAAAATTGTAAGCTGGAACTTGAATAGCCTGTCCAACCTCGAAGTGATCTTTGGGGTAGTAGATCGCTCCGGCCAGGGTCTGCTGCCGGGCAAGAATTTCTTTCTCCTTCTTGATCCTTTCGATTACCAGGGCGCGAACCAATGCTTCGGGTTTTTGAGGTTTCTCTACTTCCAATAAGTAATTATAAAGAAACTCAAGGTCTTCATCGGTCACTTCAAATTTTTGCCAATAGTCTTTTTTCAGTGATAAAGGTGCAATAACCATGTCAATCCACTCATTCGTTTCCATATTTGGAAAAGTCTAATTGTACGGTGCTGAATGTATTATACATTAGCTTTCGGCTGCGGCAAGAAAACCCTAAGAGTCAGCTGTCTGATTAGCGAAAATCAGGGGAAAGACTGGTCCAACCAGGTCAGGGGATTAACCTGCACGCCATTGACCCAAATTTCCCAATGTAGATGCGGACCGGTTATCCGGCCGGTTCCACCAACCAGGCCAATCACCTGGCCAGCCTCAACCCGCTGGCCTGTAGTTACCCGAAATTCAGACTGGTGCCAGAAACCACTAAAAACACCCCAGCCATGATCGATCAAGGTGGCGTTTCCACGAACGGTCAGCGGCCCAGCGAACACAACTACTCCTGGGGCGGGCGCTTTGATTTCAAGACCTGTGCCGCCGCCGTAATCGACCCCGCTATGGAAATAGATGTATGGGCTTCCATTATACGAACGGCGATTACCAAAGGTTGAGGTGATCCAGGTCGGATCATATCCGGGACTGATAAATGGACCAGCCCAATAGCGAGTGGGGGTCGCTTCAGAGATGATCGAACGGATCAGGTCGTCCTCCGGTTTAGTAACTGCTGGATCAATGGTAGTTGGATCGACCCCATCGATTTTTTCCTGGATATATCCTAATGGCTCGAGAATTACCATTTGCTCGAACGTGAACTGTGAGCCATCTTCCAGCTTACCAGAGATTACAAAGGGGTATATCCCGGCGGTGGCCATAACGTGAATGCCTTGCAAAGCTGCGTACTCATTCTCTGCAACTGAAAAGAATACCAGTGGGTTACCGGCCAGGTTACCGCTCAAATCGACTGGCCGTGTGGTACGAACCTTGACCACTGCTGTTTCGCCCTGTTCGATTGGCAGCGGGTCAATAATCAGGTTTTTGATGACTGGGGCGATCAGGCTGATTCCTTCGGCCTCACCATTTGCCTGTCCGAAAACTGCTTCTCCAGGGAGAAGGTCCCACGTTGATTTCGCTTGATTGGTTTCGGCCAGCAGCCATGGATTAGTGTTCTGTTCAACTGCGACTTGTAGCAGGGATTCGCTTTGGCCGAGCAGATAACGGGTTTCCACCTTTGGGCGGGTGTCATCCTGCGGAATAATAAGATTGGCGCCCGCAAAAACTTCGGCCGGGCTGGTGAGCCTGTTTAAGGCGATAATCTGGTCGGTGGGGATGCTATTGCGAATGCTGATCGTCCTTAGCGATTCCCCCAAGGGAATGCTGAAGGTAATTAGCTTTCCCTGGATTCCTTCCAGCCCAGGAATGACAACTTCAGAGCCAATAGATAAAAGATTAGGATCAAGCTGGGGGTTTGCCTTGATCAAGTCATCGATTGTGATGCCGAACTTAATCGCAATTGAAGTAAAAGTATCTCCGCTCTCGACCACGTAGACCGGCCCAGATGGCGGGGGCTCTTCTTGTGCGCGCACCGCCTGGATGGGAAGGCATAGGTTAAAGATGAAAAACAGAGTCAAGATTCGGTTTAGCATGGTTCAAGAAATAATTGATCCCCTTTGTAAAAATCGTTCTTGCGGGAAGCGTGGGCCTCCAAAACATAGCGAGCGGCAACGGCGGGCAAATAGGCCGGGCGCCACCGGCGACATAAGCGGGTGTCGACAACGACCAGATTATCATCAAGCCAGATGACTGCAAGATCGAAATTCATAAACAGCATGTGAATACCTGCATCCAGGCGATCTGAGCGGGGCTGCATCATCAGGAGACCCTCAGTTTTTTTGATCGGATGTTTAAACATCAAACCGCGCAGGCGACATACAAAAGATCTACAGAAATGAGCCCGGATGGGTGAGGGGATCGGATGGGTCAGGTTATGGATGAGAACTTGCTGCATGAGCGAAAAATCGATTAAAGCTTTATTGGGTGAAATTTTGGGACTGGGAGTGAGCCAGGACACGTTCGATGCTATCCAACAATTCCTGGGGCCGGAAAGGCTTGGCGATGTAATCATCGACTTTGGCGATGTGCAAACCAAGCACGCGATCTATTGTCTGAGCTTTGGCTGTGATCACAATGACAGGAATGCTGCGAGTCCGCTCGTTGGCCTTTAACTGCTGGTAGACCTCCCAGCCATCCATTCCCGGCATCATCAAATCAAGCAATATAAGATCAGGTGGATTTTTGAAAATGATGTCGAGGCCGATTCGGCCTCCATTTGCACCTTGAACCTGGAAACCACGGCGGGTCAGGATCAACATTACCAGATCGACCATTTCCAGATCGTCTTCAATGTAAACTACACTTCGCCCGGTTTCTTCACTCATTGTTTTTCCTTGTTTGAATTAGAATAAGTTTACCATATACCATCCAGATCAAGCAACCAGAGCAGAGGTTTCACAATGAAAATTACAACATGGAATGTGAATGGTATTCGGGCTGCGATCAAGAAAGGCGCATTTGATTGGGCCAGGTTCATTGCACCGGACGTCTTTTGTATGCAAGAGGTAAAAGCCAGGTACGATCAGCTTGCGGCTTCCGAGCGTGATCTGCCGGGATATTTGTGTCATTGGAATGCGGCAGAAAAACCGGGCTACAGTGGTGTGGCTGCATATACCAGGCTGCAGCCGCTAGAGGTGAAAGTTGGGCTTGGGGAGGAGCGGTTTGATATCGAGGGCCGGGTGCTTCGCCTGCGCTTTCCAGATTTCTTGCTGTATAACATCTATTTTCCCAGTGGTCAGCGAGGACACGACCGGGTTTCTTTTAAGCTTGAATTCTATGCACGTTTACTTGAGGAATGTGATGATATGCACCGCCAGGGTGAGCAACTCATCATCTGTGGAGACTTTAACACAGCTCACCGGGAGATTGATCTGGCTAACCCAAAGTCGAATCAGAAGACATCCGGCTTTCTGCCTGAAGAACGGGCGTGGGTAGATCGCTACCTGGAACATAGCCTGGTGGACGTGTACCGTCATTTATATCCTGAGCGAGTGCAGTATACCTGGTGGACTTACATCACCAATGCGCGCGCTCGTAATATTGGATGGCGCCTGGATTATTTTTTGGTGTCGGAGGCTTTGGTTGATCGAGTTCGTGAAGTAATTATCCATGATGATGTTCTCGGTTCGGATCATTGCCCGGTGACGCTGGCCTTGCAAGAGGATGATTAAACAGAATCGGTTATAATCTTTATATTCGATCTGCTGCTTATTTAAGTGGTGGGGAAGAGCGCTGTGCGATGTACGAACTACATCGGAAATAACTTGAACCATGTTGCTGGAGGTCCGACCAAGAATGGCAAAGCAAAGAATCTTGTTGGTAGACGACCATGAGGTAGTTCGGTTAGGCCTGCGCGCGTTACTGGAACATCATGCCCAATTTGAGGTTGTGGGTGAAGCCTCTACAGCTAAGGAGGCCTATGAGCAGGTAGGCCGGGTGCATCCTGACATTGTGTTGATGGACATACGCTTGCCCGGCGTATCAGGCATTGAGGCCTGTGAGGAAATCATCAAAACATACCCAGACACGAGGGTCGTCATGCTGACATCCTATGCAGAAGATGAGATGCTTTTCTCCGCTATCCGCGCTGGCGCTTCCGGTTATATCCTGAAGCAAATTGGTGGGGAAGACCTTGTGCGGGCGCTTGAGTCCGTTGGTCGAGGAGAAGCGCTCCTCGATCCGGCAGTTACTCAGCGAGTATTCCAGGAAGTACGCCGAGCAGTCAAAGAAGAGGAAGCCTCAGCTTTCGCGAATTTGAGCCAGCAGGAACGTCATGTGCTCTTGTTGGTCTCGGAGGGGAAAACAAATCGCGAAATTGCGAAAGCGCTCTTTCTCGGCGAAGGTACCGTTCGTAATTATGTTAGCAGTATCCTGTCGAAACTGGGTGTCAGCAACCGAGCTGAGGCGGCTGCCTACGCGGTAGAGCATAACCTAAAAGAGTATTTATAGGATTAATGGCTGTGGCCCATCGTTCCCCTCCCTCATTATTTCAACAAATTATGGAAGGCGCAAAACCGGCGCTGCCGCGCTCTGTGGCCACTTTGTTAATGCTAGCAGGCGCAGTGGGATTTGTCGTTTCACTGGTGGCGTTTGAGGGTCAGCTGTTGTGCCTGTTCGCCAGCACTGTGATCGTATTTGTTGGGCTATTTTTCAGCCTGATTGCCCGCCGGAGTCATCTGCAGGCGGAAGTAGGGACCGTGCGCGATCGGGGCTGGCAGCCGGCGGAAGCAGAACGAGGTGCGCAGTTTAACGAAGGTATCCCGCGGCAGGCCCCAGCGCCGCGAAGCTGGAGCCAACCAGAGCGCAGGCCTGTTGTACCTGGGCAAGGTTCTGGCAGGATGCAGACAAGCATAACTCGCCAGCCGTTCCAGCGCTCGGCGGGATCGGGGACATCGCCTCATCCGTTTCGAACGATCCTCGCCGGGCAGGTTAGCGATGTGCTGCGTGGGCAAGGCGCTATCGTCTGGATAGAAACGCAACGAGAGGATCGAAGTATTCTCAAGGTGCGGACGCGTTCTGGCGACACCTTCACTGCTGTTGTGCTGGAAGGATCTAAGGTCGTCGATGTGAATGAGGTGCGCGGTCTGTATGGGTTGATGGCTGCTTCGGGTAGTATTGGGGCATTCATGGTTACCGGCGGATCTTATACTGCTAAGGCCCAGGATTGGGCGCGCCAGCGATCGCTCACATTGCTGGAAGCCGGGCAGGTTTCCGAAATCCGGGTCGAGTAATCAATGGCGGATTGGACAGGCTTAAAACAGGCTGAGTTGTTGTGCATCTGATGCAAGAAAGTTGTTCTCGCGGAGCCAGTCGCTTGAGGGGCCAGCCCAACCATAACGTTTTAGATCGACTCGTTCACGTGCGTCAAATTCTACGCCTTCAGCTTCTAGCAATCTGCGCTGTTCTTCAGCGCCACGCCGGATACTGATTTTACCCTGTGCGTTTATTACCCGCTGCCAGGGAACGTCTGGCGGGCAGGCTGCCATCGCATGTCCAGCCCAGCGGGCCCTGGACGATTGATAGACCTCTGGGGCAATGCCGGCTGGGTTGGGAATGTATTCTGCAATCTGCCCGTAGGTACTGACTTGCCCATGGGGTATCTGGCGAACGATCTTCCAAACAGCCTGGTAAAAGGCCTCTTGCTCGGCAGCAGGCAGTTCAAAATCGTTCATCCCGGATCTCCTGGTAGCTGTCCTCTACCATCGAAAGATGAGCATACTTTAACTTCTCATGATATTATACTCTCAGGAAATTCCTTCTATTCTGATCCTTGTATCGTTTTGTGTGGGTGACTGCATCACCACACAAAACAAACGAAGTCCGAAAAAATTAATCCAGAGCCACTTTCATCTGTGTTGTGGGTGTAAGCTAGACCGGGCATTCCTTTACAGCGGATCGCCATGGTGGAGACAATGGATTTACCGGATAAACAGGCCAATATTTCTGCCAGTCACTTTACGATGATCTCGGGCATTCTTTCAAATGCCGGTCGTAACCGGCCCGACAATGAGGATTATGCCCTCGCTTATATCCCCGATCAACCACAAGCCTGTGCATCAGATGGCTGTTTGTTCATCGTGGCGGATGGGGCGAGCTCATGGACGGGCGGCGAAGCGGCCCAGCAGGTTCTGGCGAGTTATTATGAGTTTAAAGACCTTCCTCCCGGTGACCGTTTGAAGATGGCGCTGTGGAATGTAAATTCTATACTGTTTGAGCGTCAGATCGCTGGCGAAATGGATCGCTTCACAACAACGCTGGTGGCAGCGGTTGTGCGACAGAATATCCTGACAGTTGCCAATGTGGGCAACAGCCGGGCTTATCTAATACATGATGGACAGGCTCAACAGATCACTCGAGATCACGATTTGCTCAGTGAACTCATGCATATGGATGCGCTCAGCATGGCGGAAGTTGAGCAGGCGAGCAAAAACAACCGGCTAACCCGCTGCCTGGGCGGGCAAGAAAATATTGAGGTGGATGTTTTTGCGAATATTCCGCTTTATGCAGGTGACATCATCTTACTATGCTCAGACGGAATCGCCCATCATGTGAGTGATGAGCAGATCGCCCTGCTGGTTGGAACCGGTAGTCCGGACCAGGATTGCCGGCATTTGGTTAACTGGGCCGTCAGGTCAGGCAGTGAGGATGATGTTACTGCTCTTGTGGTTCTGCTTCAGGAGGAAGAACCAGGGTTGACAGAGCGGTTTTCCTCGGGCGGTTCTGAGCGTAAACCAGAATCTTTGTCCATTCCCGAAGCACGATCTACGTACAGAAAACCGAAAACAAAATTGCAGTTTGGAAAAGGCGGGTGGATTGGGTTAGCCCTCTTATTGGCGGCTGTGCTTTTGCTGGCTTTTTGGGGTAGGGATGGAATGCGCCTGTTCCAACCGGCTGTGCTGGTTGAACCTGTGCCTACCCTAACCTGGCCCACTGTCTCTACCTTAGCATCGGGCACGCTCCTTCAGGCTTCTCAAGCGGTCACACAGGTGACGGTGGAGCCTTCGCCGACTTTCGAGCAGGTTCAAAGCCCTTCACCTTCACCCGGCCTGTCCGGAAACGTCTGTTTGTGGCAGGTTGAGGCTGGGCAATCGCTTTTTTCAATCATCCGCCGCTTCGATTTGAGATATAGCTCCGAAGATTCATATTTTTACTTTGAGATGTGTGATCTGGAACAGATGATATGCGCAGGTGAGAAGGCGGAAATTGAGTCACATGCGAGCATCTTTGAAGGGTGGCTCGTGATCATCCCGGTGGCGGACGCGCAGGCTTGTGAGCAGGGAGAAGGGATCTGGGTCCGGACAGATGAAAGCCAGCCTTGAGACTGGGTGAAAATTATCACTCCCCAACGGTCGGCTTTGGCTTTTATTCTTCCCTGCAAACCATGCTGTTTAAGCCCGGTTGCTGTCGATAAGGCGCTGATCGATAAAGACTGGCCGCGAGCTTCGAGAAGCGCCAGGCGAACTCGGGTCATTAATGAACCCCGCCGGGCAAAATTCTCTTCGTTTCCGCATGTGAACAAAAGCAGTTCTGCCAGAGCGCGAAGGTCTATTAATAAATCATCACCGTTCTGTGGATAATGAGCCCAAAGGACGCGCAGGTTGTCGGGCAGAGCCCCCGTATCACCAGGAAAGCGATCCAGGCACAGTTCGACTTCTGTCGCTTGGTTAAATTGGCGCGCGTAGCTGCTCAGATGGCCAATCAGCCGTAGGCCGTCGGCTTGCGTCATTTTCTGCCCCGGGTTCAGATTTGGGTATAGGAAGTGCGCCAGGTTGTTCCCATCGATGACTGAAATTTGTGAGAGGTTAGTTAATCGGGCCACATCATGACGTATTCTACTGTGAAATTGTGGTTAAATTATCTCTATGGGAATCGAATTACATATCCGCATTCACGAAGATGCTATTGAACCGCCTGACGAGATTCTAAAAGATTTCCCATTTGAGGAAGGGCAATCCATTGTTTCTTACCAGGCCGGTATTATTATTATTGACTTAGGCGAAGCCGAGGATACCAGCTATGTCCAGGAATGGTACCTCAACAGCCATGACAGCGTTTTTTCATTCTTCATTGTCGAAGATTAGGTTTTTTCAAGACGGGTGGTTTGCGAAGGCCATCCAATAAATGCATAACAGCCAGGTAGGGGTGATGGAAAAGCATCCGTGGCCCGGCATACCGCATCACCTGGCGAACCTTTTCTCGCATGGCTGGCCGATAACAATGGATTGTGCATTTTGCGCAGGTCGTTTTGTTTTCCCCGAAGGGACAGCGGTGCAAGCGTTCCAAAGAATAATCCAGAAGCGGGCCGCATTCTTCGCAGAGTCCTTGATCGATTGGCTTGTGATTTTCGCGGCAGTAAAGGAAGATCATCTTTTGGATTGTCTCCTGTTCACGGTGTCTGCGGGAATTCCTGTTTTCCATACCATCTTCTCCAGGTGGCAGTTTATCATACTCCTCCAAAATGCTCTTTGATTTATATCAAAGAGAGATTTCGTTACTCGAACCTAATTTTTTCGATAAAATCAATTTGTGAAAACTTTATTTTTCCGAATGCTGTTCTGGCTATTTGCATATGGCGGTTCGCCGGGCAGTTCCCTTAGCCTGATTTTTTGCTGCACGCTTTTCGGCTGGGCTTTATCTGGCTGCCATGCCAGGAACTCGACAACAATTTTATCTGCTACGCAGGTGTCAACGATTGAGCCGACCTCCATTGTCCTGGTTTATCGGTCTCCATTTCCATCAGCAACTGCAATCCCCACCACTACGGTGACACCTGTGCCCGACCCGTGGGCAGATGATCCATCCGCGTACTATGGCGGCCTGGTCATTACACTCGATGATGTCGGCAAGGCTCTGACCATGCGCAGGCAAGGGGGGTTTTTACTCAGGCTCGGGGAGGAATATAACTGGAGTGTTACAGTTACCCCACCAGATGTTCTCACACAAAACCAAAAAATTTCTTTGGAACCTGGAGAGCAGGGCGTTTTTATCGCCCGCCAGAAGGGAAGCGCGGTTCTCCGGGCGGTTGGCGAGCCAGTTTGCCTGATTTATAATCCTCCATGCTCAAGGCCTGCTGTCCTTTTTGAGATGAATGTGCTGATTGAATAAAACGGCCCAAACTGTTGGGCCGTTTTTTGTATCACCAATTGTTTGTGTGAATTGAGGGGCAGATGGTTCCAGCGCCCGACTTGTTGTCCTCAACGATTCTTATTTGACCAAGATGGTCGCGATGACTGGCTCTGGCGCACCAAGCTGCAGGCCACGCTGACCAGGGGAACAACTGCCGACTATCAATGAAAATTCTCCAGGTTCGAGAACAGGTTTACCCTCATCGTTGATCAGCATGAACGCCTCGGGATGGAGTGTGAAGGATAAGGTCCGGGATTCGCCTGCAGATAACTTCACGCGTTGAAAAGCGACCAGTTTTTGCAACGGCACTGTGGTTGACGCTTCCAGGTCCGACAGGTAAACCTGCACGACTTCTTCGCCAGCCAGGCTGCCGGTGTTGGTGAGCGTAACCTCGAAATTCAGGTCTTCACCAGCTTTTATATGGGACCGCTCGAGCTTGAGATTATTGAAGGCAAATGTCGTATAGTTCAAGCCGAACCCGAACGGATAGAGCGGTTCCCAGGTGGCATAGCGGTAGGTGCGATCTTTCATGCTGTAGTCTTCGAAAGGCGGAAGCTGGCTGGTTGCCTTTGGGAATGTGATGGGGAGTTTTCCGGATGGTGATGCTTTACCAAATAGAATGTCGGCAACGGCATGTCCGCCCTCTTGGCCGGGATACCAGACCTGGATTATTGCTTCGACTAATCCCTCGGCTTCACCCAGCGCAACCGGGCTGCCGCCGAACAGCACGAGCACGATCTTGGCCCCAGCGACGTTCAACTTACGCAAGAAATCGATCTGAGCTTTCGGAAGTTCAATTGTCGAACGATCGCCGCCGTGTTCAACGAGCAGGGCTTCACCTTCTTCCCCCTCCATCAGAGGGGAAAGGCCCATGCAGGCGATTGTGAGGCCGGCCCCGGCGGCCATGTAGACTGACCAGTTGTCAGGGGTCGTACCAGGATCGGTCAGCATCATTCCCTGGTGATATTCCATACCCATCCCTTCGGGGATCGCATCGGTGATTCCCTCCAGCAGTGTGACCATATGTCCGTTAAAACCGTAGTAGTTGCCTAAGAGGACATTGACAGCTGCGGCATTAGGGCCGGTGACCATGATGGAAGATGTTTCTGGTGCGATAGGCAGGATGTTGTTTTTGTTTTTCAGCAGGACTGCGGACTTGACAGCGGCTTCGTAGGCAAGCTTGCGGTGCTCTGGGCTGTCGACAACACTCATCGGGATCGAGGCATAGGGGACCATCTCTTGTGGATCAAACATCCCTAATCTGAAGCGTGTTCCCAATGTCCTTGATAAGGCTTGATCCACTTCGGCTTCGGTCAACAGGCCTCGCTCAATGGCCTCGCCAATATTCTCATAATAAACGTGGTCGCAAGAGAGGTCACATCCTGCTTTGATGGCCACTGCTGCCGATTCGGCTGCGTCCTGGGTGTATTTGTGGTTGCGGTGGATGTCTGTGATGGCGCCACAGTCGGAAACCACGTGGCCCTCGAATCCCCATTCTTCACGGAGGGTATGGTTGAGCATGAATTCACTTGCGTTGCAGGGCACACCAAAGACGGCGTTATAAGCCCCCATCACAGATTCGACCTTTGCTTCTTGAACCAGCTTTTTAAAGGCTGGCAGATAGGTGTCGTAGAGATCGCGTTTGGATGGATCCACATTAAAAACATGGCGGAGGGCTTCAGGGCCTGAATGAACGGCGTAATGCTTGGCACAGGCGGCTGCTTTGAGATACTTTGGATTGTCTCCCTGCAGGCCGCGGACAAAAGCTGTGCCCATTTCTCCCGTCAGATAAGGATCTTCGCCATATGTTTCTTGCCCGCGCCCCCAGCGGGGGTCTCGATCAATGTTGATGTTTGGGCTCCAGAAACATAGTCCCTGGTACTGTGACGTGAAGCCTTTTCTTTTTAATGCGGCGTGGTATTTGGCACGACCCTCATCACCAATTGCTGAGGCAATCTTTTTCAATAAGGCCGGATCCCAGGTAGCGCCCAGCCCAATGGCCTGTGGGAATACTGTGGCCCGGCCGTTGCGGGCTACCCCATGGAGCGCTTCGCTCCAGTAATCAAATGCGGGGATACCCAGCCGCGGAACTCCCCTGGCCTGGTTCGCCATCAGGGAGATCTTTTCTTTTAATGTTAACCGGGATAGCAAATCCTGGATGCGATCAGCCATTGGCTGGGAGGGATCCAGGTAAAGTGGTGTTTCGTCAGTTTGGGTCATAAATGCATTCTCCTTTGGGATCGAATTATTTAGTTGAATCTGTTCGTTGGGTAGCCCTGGCGCAGGGACATATAGTTACCAAGGGTAAGCCAGCCCATTAACATCGCAAGATATAAGCCACTCGACCTTAATAGAATCAGGGCGGCGATAACAGCCAAAATCCCAAAACCAATCGAGATCTTTAGCGGTGTGCGCTCATCATAGGGGTTTTTCAACCAATGATAAAGATTGCGCATGATCGTTCCACCATCCAGGGGGAGCACTGGGATCAGGTTCAAGATCCCCCAACCGATATTTACCCATAAAAGTTGGCTAAGGATGAAATTCAAAATATTGCCCCCAACCGGTTCGAGCAGGCGGTACAGGGCAAAGAGCAGTCCACCTAAAAGGAAACCGGCAAGCGGACCAGAAAAGCTGATCAGGATTTCTTTCGGATAGGATAGCAATGAGTAACGCGTGCTGATTGTCTTTCCACCCATCGCGTACAGTTCGATATAAGGGGTTCGCCCGTAATACCTGGAAGCAACTGCATGGCCTAACTCATGGAGCAGAACCGAAACAAAAACGATTATCACCCAGAGTAACAGGTAGAAAATGTTGTTAATTTGTAATCCCAATAACAGGGCGATTAGAAAAAAAGAAAATTGCACCCTCACCGGAAAACCCAGGATGCGAAATTGCCAGCCTGCTGATAAATTCATACTGTCTCCAAATACCAATACACTGGATTCGGCCCTCTCTTTGCGACAAATGATCCTGACCAGGCGCAAAGAAGACGATCTGACGCACGCACTTCCTTTTATCTTAGAGGAAAGTATTGAGAGCGTCAAGGGATAGGCACTGCGATTCGGGCCGATTTAGCCGGGATATTTTGTTATTTTCTGTCATCAATTTGACAGGATATCGCTAGCTGGCTGTTATGGACTCTCTCTATTGCGCCTGTCATAATGAGTTTGTTCCAACGATCGATCAAATTCATTTGGCCAGCTTTCTTCAAGGCTGGCATCCTCACCGGACAACATAACTGATGCAAACAAAGGTTCGAGATCAGGAGGGGCAATGCCGGTAAAAGATCACCTACTTCAGAGAGCAAAAGAGCTGGCTTGCAATGGGCGGCATGCCGATGCGCGCCGCCTGGTGCTCGCGCTGCTGGCTGACGAACCGGATCATGAGGCTGCCTGGCTGTGCTATGGAGAGACATTTATCGATCTTGATGATCGCTTAAGGATCTATGAAAAGGCATTGGAGCAGGGCGCAGAGATGCCGCGCATCCGGCGGACGATACCGCAGATCATTCGCATCCGCGAACAGTCGCTTGTGCCGGTCTCCGGCTTCGCCGCTGCACCGGCAGTGCGGGTTCGCCCGGTCCAGAGGGTTCTGCCGGAAGCCGCTGAAGCGCCTGAACATCACAGTCAAAACAGCGGGCAGGCCGGGTGGCTAGATTTCCTGAATAGCCGGGTGACTTTGCCTGCCTTTTTGGGGATTGTTTTGCTGTTGGCGATGTTTACGATCCTTCGCCAGTATCGTGTCGTGCAGGGCTTTATTCAAGACACCCAGGACGCAAAAATTGAAGCGGGAATGCTCCAGGACGACGTGTCCGATCTGGAGGTAAAGATTCAGAGTTTGCAGGTTGAGAGAGAAAATTTGATCAAACAACTTGCTCTTGCGCAAGGCGATCAAGATCAAGTCCTTACAGATCTCAACCGGGTAACCCAAGATCTCCAGGGGATGCGGGCTGAATATGATATTCTCACAGTGCGTTTCCAGGAGTTAGAAGGGAAATTATTAACCTTGCAGGCAGAGCATCAGAATCTGACTGCCCGCAATGCTGCCCTTCAAAGTGAAAATAGCAACCTGGTTGAATCCTACAACTCGCTGGTTGAACAAAAAAACCGCCTGGATACAGATTATGCCCGGCTGCAGGCCGAACACGATATGGTTCTCAAGAACTCGGTTCAACCCCCTTACATTGTGATCAGTGACCGGACGGTTCACCTGGCATTCCGCCGGACCGATAATTCGATCCACTACTGGGATTTTCCCTTTGAGCTACTGGAAGAATCGATAGAAGTGGGCTTTCTCAAGCGAGGCCTCTTAAAACTGCCATTCAATCGGCTTACTCTGGAGACTAACGATGGGGCGACTTACTATGCACCTGACTTTCGAATCTTCATCGATGCTGACCCGTTCAGGGAGTTCATCGGTCAGATTTACCGCGAGGCGAACGGCGACCGTGAATTCTTGAACGAGGTGTGGTTTATTGTTTCACAATTGACCACTTACAGCGGCGAGTTTAATGAAGTGCCGCGGATGCCACTCGAAACTTTGCTGGCCGGGGGTGGGGATTGTGAAGATACGTCGATCCTTTATGCCAGTATGATCAAGGCGGCGCCAGTCGATTGGAAGGTGAGCATCGTATTGATGAACAGTCTGAAGCCAGAGGACCGGCATAACCCGAATCACGTGGCTGTGAAAGTCGAAACTGGCAGTGAAATTTATATTGTTGAAACCACCGATCACCAGACAATGGCGCCCTATACAAACCGCCAGGTAGACGCCTGGTTCTTTGAAATCGACTAAAGAAGAACTGATCGAAAACTGCGGGCAAGTGAGAATCTCATCACTTGCCCGCAGTTTTCTGCGTTGGAAGAAATCACGGGCTTATGCTCTCCAGGGGCACAGAGGTCAGGATGCCGGTATCGGGGTAATAGTGCCTCACCACCCGGCCTGAAAATGCCTGGGCGACCGAAGCGTCGATTTTGGCATCACGGCTGATCGCCAGAACAATGTCGGTGTCGAGGAAAGGACTGTTTAAGTCCAGGAGACAGGCGTACTCGGAAAAACTGACCTGGCGGTGAACAAAAACCAGGGCTGGCGTAGGCAGGCGCAGCGCACTGGCCTCAAAGCGTTCAATACAACTCCGTGAAACCCCATTTAATCCCCGCATTCCTCCAATGCGAACCGGAAGGTAAAAAATGATATTCCCGGCTACCAGCAAACTGACAATGGCAGAAATGCCTGCAAAACGCAGCCTGGCTGAAATCCTCTCGGATCCGCCAGGTTTTCCAGCCAGCCAACGTATTCCTGCCGCGGTTAGCAGCAACGGGGCAGCCAGGCCTTCGTAATAGTAGCGGGGACCATAAACCCAGGAGGGTGTCCAATATAGCGCATAGACAAAAACCAGGGAGAAAGTTATCCCTGTGATCAGCCATACCTGCATATTTCGCCTGTGGGCGATCAGCCCGATAGGCAGGAACAACCAGGAGAGCATGGGCCAGCCATATAGGTCTGAGCTGCCAGCCTGCAGGCTGAATTGAGTATGGATCAGTGCCTGGCGTAAATTATGCCCACCTGGGTTAAGCCCAATGCCTGGCCCAAAGCCAATTTGATCGTATGGCCACCACAGCAGATACGGGTTGAGCAGCGGGTCGCCAGTTACTGCAATTTGCCATAAAAAATAAAGTGATGCAGTTGCGCCGCTGATTAACCCAAACTGAATAATTAGCAAGCGAGAAGCTCTGCTTCCACGAGCCAATAACCATAGACCATGCAGACCAAGCGGGATCGCCACGCCAACCGCCGTCCAGGGTCGTGACAGGGCGAGCAAACCCAGGGCAAGGGCAGCGACAGTCATAGGAAGAGAACGCGGCAGGGATAGGGTGCAGGTTGGGTCTGAACTCGTGAAAAGGTCCAGCCAGCCAATGACTACAATCAAAGTCAGCAGAAATGACCAGGGGTGCGATAGAAGCGAACTGCCGTTCATTATCACGAAAGGAGAAATGGCCCCCAGCAGTGCCCCGAGCAGCGCCGTTGGCTCCCCAAACAGTTTTTTCCCCAGGCGGTATACCAGCCAGATTGCTGCGGCGGTCAGTAATGGGTTCACCAGGTGGCGGGACCGCGCTAGCTCGCCAGTTGCCAGGACTACCGGCCACCCGATTGGATATTTTCCAAAACGCCTGCCCTCGTAGTCGATGATAAATGGCACCAGGAATGAATCGGGGTTTGGCTTGGGGGATGCGATGGTCAGGTTGCCGCGAGCAATCGTACGCGCCTGCCAGGAAAAAGCCATCTCATCCTCGATGTGTGGAAGTCTTTCGTTTATCCGGCTGGCGACATAGCCGGTGATGATAAATGCCGCTAGGCAGATAACAAGAGCGATACGATCGGCGATGGACATGGGTGTGCTGTTTGGCGCGCCGTTTGGAGGGTTATGCTCCGCCTTGCAAGAACCGGGCAGTCAGGTCGTGAACCATAGCGCCGGTGATCTGCGCCTGAACAAGACTGCCTACTTCTGCTTCCCCTTCAATAAACACCAGTCCATCGATTTCTGGCGCATCATGGTAGGCGCGACCGACGGTGATCCCATCGTTGTACCCCTCTACTAAAACCTGCTGAACCTGCCCGACAAAAGATTGGTTGCGAGCCAGAGAAATTCTCTCCTGGACAGCCACCAGGCGCTGCATCCGTTCCTCCTTCACTTCTGCCGGGATTGGATCGCCCAACGGTTCGCTGGCAGTTCCTGGCTCGAAAGAGAATGTAAATGCGCCCAAGTGATCAAAGCGAATTTCTTCGATAAAATCGAGCAGCGTGCGGAATTCCTCTTCGGTTTCGCCTGGGTAACCGACAATGAAGGTGGTGCGCAGGGCCAGCCCGGGGATTGTCGCTCGCATCTTCTCAAGCGTTTTATAAACCCAATCCATATTGGCCGGGCGGCGCATTCGGCGGAGTGTCATGGGATGGGCGTGCTGAAGGGGCATATCCAGGTAAGGGACCACCTGCGGTTTTTCGGCCATTACCTGCATGAGCTTATCGGTTACATACCCAGGATAAGCGTATAAAACACGGATCCAGGGGATCTCTGGCACTTCGGTTGTGATTAACTCCAGAAGGTGCGCAAGGCCATCTTTGATACCAAGATCGTGCCCATAGTCCGTTGTGTCCTGAGCAATCAAAAGCACTTCCTTGACTCCCGCTTCGTGTAAAGCCCGGGCCTCTTCCACAATGGCTTGCGGAGGGCGACTTACTGTAGTGCCTTTTATCAGGGGGATTGCGCAAAACGCGCATGGGCGGCGGCATCCATCGGCAATTTTCACATAAGCGTTTCCCGCCTGGCGTGCCACCCGCATCACACCTTTTTCATCGCGCCCAATCGTGGGGGAATCAGGCAGGTGGTATAACGGCTGCGGGTATCCTTCTGGGCTTCTCTGGCGGCCTTGCAAATTCTGCACTAACTCAACAATATCCATCCACCGCCGTGTTCCCAGCAGCCCATCCAGCCCGGGCACCTTTTCGACGACCATTTCCGCGAAGCGTTGGGTCAGGCAGCCGGCTGCGATCAGTAACTGCCCGCGTTTTTTCTGGCTGGCAAGCTCATTCAGGACTTCAAATGATTCCTGGCGGGCAGGATGAATAAATCCGCACGTGTTCACAATTAAAATTTCCGCCTGTGAAGCCCGCTCGGTAGAGGTGTAACCGGCCTTTTGCAGCAAGGCGGCCATCGATTCGGAATCGACTGTGTTTTTAGCGCATCCCAACGAAACAAGGAAAAATTTCTTACTTTTCATCTGCTAATATGATCTCAAGGTATAAAAGGTGTGACAGTCGGCGTGGACTGAGGGGTCGCCGAAGGAAGAGGGGTGATTGTGGCGGGTGGGGCCTGGGTTGGGGTAGGCGTGAAAGCGGGGGTGGGGGTCAGGATGCCATCAGCTGAAAATATCAATCCGATAACCTCTCCGGTCTGGCCTAGCCTGCCAAGATCATTCTGGTTGTATATAACCTGAAGCGCCGCGCCGTTTCCGGTCAGGATTTCCACCTGCTTTTCGCCGGAGAACGCATAGGCATTCCCTGGCACAACCCGCCCGAGAAAAACAACTTTGCCATCTGCAAGAACCTGCAGCCAGGCTCTGGCGTGTGAGATAATGTAAACCTGGAAGGGGTCGTTGTTGATGGGCAACAGGGTGACGGTAGGAGTGGAAAGTGCGTCGCTAATCCCCAGCATCTCATCCCCTGTGTCGGCAGATGGTAACTGGTCCTCGGCTGAACCTGCCTCAGAAAAGTCACTCTCGGGTGTGGTCGGGCTTTCAGGTGATTCTCCCGAGCCCATTTCGCCGGCCTGAGCCTCGCCGGGTAAGACCTCGGTTGTCGCACTGCTCGTGACAGCCGGTGCGAGTCGGAGTTCCTCGGGGGTGAGGAGTATCTCTGAAATTGCCGGGGTGGTAGGTTCTACCTGCGTTTGGTTTTGCGTGTCAATACGGGCGACAGTCCACAGCACAAATAGCAAGGTGATGGCAGCTAACCCAACCCCGAAGATCAAATCGGGTGTCAAAAAGCGCCTCCAGAAAGGAGCCTGGCGGGCAGGTTTTTTTCTGGTGGTAAACAGGTTCTGGGACTCGGCTTTTGGCAACCGCTCAATTCGCCGGGTTTGGAGACCTTCCGCGAAGCGCAAAAGCAATGCGTCTTCATCCAGATTTAGGAAGGCCGCGTAATTGCTTAACATCCCTTTTCCCTGCACTGGTGAGGGAAGGCCATCCATCCGGCCCTCTTCCATTGCTTGAATGTAATGCTGTCGAAGGCGGGTAAAACGTTCTACCTCAGCCAGGGTGAGGCCAAGCAGTTCGCGCTGGGCGCGCAGAGACACGCCGATTTCACGAAAGATTGCCTGGGAGCCTTGCTCAGGCGAACTTTCATCGAACTCGTCCGGCTGGGCTGGAAGAGAAGGTTCAACTGTGACCGGTGAGTCTGTGTTGACCAGAGTCATTTCATCAACTGCATCGGAAGGAAATTCGCCGTCTGGTTCGGTGACTATTATTTCATCGACAGCGGGAAACTGCGATGTGCCGTCCCAGGCTGCCAGCAGCGGCTCGATGGGCAAATTGAGCAGATCTGCATACAACCGCAAAAAGCCCCGCCCCTGTACATTCGAAGGCAGGGCGGATCGCTCATCCTTTTCCAGCGCCTCCAGGTAATGCAGGCGAACATGGATCGCTCGGGATGCCTGATCCAGGGATAACCCCTTTGCTTCGCGAGCCTGCTTTAAACGCTCACCAATGGTGTTAGCCATATACTCCAATCCGGCTAGATTATACCCTGGATAAGATAAAAAACCGGCCTGTCAGCCAATTGCTGGACCAGGCCGGGGATGGATCAAATAAAGTGTCTACCGGAGTTACTCGGCAGTTTCTTCGGTGAGTTCCTCAGTTTGCTCAACCGGGGCGGGCTCTGAGGCGGCAGCAGGCTTGGGTGCCAGGGCGGCCGGGACTTCGCCTTCGCGGTGAACGATGATTTTTACTTCGGGCGTCAGGTCAACCGTCAGGCGGACAACGCATTTGTGCTCGCCAAGATTGCGGATTGGTTCGCATTCAATATGACGGCGGTCAATTTCTGTGCCTGACCTGCGCGAGATCTCATCAGCAATCATCTGGACGGTGATTGAACCGTACAGTTTGCCTGTTTCACCAGCGCGGGTTCCAAACCCGATCACAAGCCCCTCAAGTTTTTCGGCTACGCCGCTCATTTCTTGATTCAGCGCGGCGCGCTGGCTCGCGGCCCGAGAGCGGATGTGTTCGGCCTGTTTTAAGGCGCCAGGAGTGGCAAGCACAGCCAGACCCTGCGGGATTAAGAAATTGCGACCATAACCATCAGCGACTTTCTTGATGTCACCCGCCCGTCCCAGCTTATATACGTCTTTCAAAAGTAACACTTTCATCGTTCAAGCCCTTTCGATCTAGTAAGGTTTCAGTTTATGCCCGACGCGAAGGGTACAACGCGCAAAGCGAACTGATTTTACCACGGTCAGGCGATTATTGATAGATTAGATTTCCCAGGGTGGACGACCTGAGCCGGATGGATTGCCCAGTGAGTTTATTATTGGTTCTTTCAGGTCAGGCAGCAGGTCGGCGGTCGCTGCCAGTAGCCCAAAGCATCCGGTGATCATCATGTCGCCAAATGGCGCGGCGAAATAAGGGTTGAGGGTTGAAGAGCGCATCATTCCTCTACGCGGACCGGTGACGACCAGGTTGCCGGCCTGAGGATCGATCCTCAACGGTTCAGAATTATAGAGAAGCGCCCCATGACCATGCTCATCGAAAACCTCTGTGTGGGTCAGGCGGCTGTTGGCCAGCCTGAGGAGGAGTTCTTCAAGGCGTGGCAGATCTAGCAACCCTGTGTGGTGTTCAAAAACACCTTCGATCCCTTTTTCCCCGATTCGGAAAGCAAGCGTGTGAAAATTACCGACGTTTGCGATTACCAGGCGTGATAATGTGGCTACATGGGGGTCAAATGTAGCCCCCAGCACGGCTGCCGGGGCCGTGTCCATCACGATCAGCGGCGCCGGCAAATTCTCCGCACTCTGGGCAACTGCCTCAAGACGGGTCATGATGGGTGGGATTTGGTCGCGATGGTAAGCAAATGCACTTAAACGGTTTACCGCACGGATTCGCTCGTCGAGATAATCGAAGCGAAATTGACGATCCGATTGATCGGGTGGGGCATTCCCGTGATCGAAAACTGCGACCGCAACCGCCGCAAGATCGTTTAGTTCGACCCCAAACGCTGACAGCGCAGTGCAAATGGCCTGGAAATCAAAGTCGGCCATCTGAATGTGCAGGATATCGCCGGGAAGCTGCCGGATTTCATCTTCTGCAATAATCTGGATGCCGCTTCGGGCGACTGATTCAAGATCATCGTTGAACGAACGGGCAGCAGATGGGGTGGCAAATATCGGCAGTCCGGCCCTGGCGTGCGCTTCGGCGGCCCACTGGCTTGGGCCACCCCCCATGGTCCAGCCGGTCAATAGTACTGGCAGGCGGGCATGAGTAGCAGCCCGCAACCGGCGATGGATGATCATTGTTGGGGCTGGGAGGATCAGCTTATAGGAATTTTCAATATCCAGGCGCGAGTCGAACAACAGGATATCCTGTGTGCCTGTACCAATATCTACCGCCAGGATCTTCATCGACTTTTCACCAGTTAACAGGATGTTTATCCGAAGTTTACCATAAATTTATACACTGTTGACCGGCGCATTTTTTATGTATACTCTTGGCGATTGGGTGCTCAGGTATAATGTGTTAAGAATTTACTCAAATTTTCATCGATTTCTATGGGCGATACGGTCGCTCATATCAGGTGATAGGCGGAGGAATAAAGAAGCCCTATGAGTTTCGAAGAAGAGCGAAAACACTGGGAGGAGAAAACCCTGAAGCCGGTTATTGCTCGATTCCCGGAACGCCATCCAGAGTTTTATACGTCGTCTGGGATTGTGATGCCGCGGGTGCTGAGCCCTCGCGAGATGGACTACTCGGCGAAATTGGGTTTTCCGGGCGAATATCCATTTACTCGTGGGGTCCAACCAACCATGTACCGCGGGCGCTTCTGGACAATGCGGCAATATGCCGGATACGCATCGGCTGAAGAATCTAACGCGCGTTATCGCTACCTGCTGGATCAGGGCCAGACCGGGCTTTCAGTGGCATTTGATCTGCCAACCCAGATTGGTTACGATGCGGATGATCCGCTTTCGGCTGGCGAGGTTGGAAAAGTCGGCGTTTCGATTTCATCTCTCGAAGATATGCAAATGCTCTTTCAGGGCATTCCGCTGGAGAAAGTATCAACCAGCATGACGATCAATGCTCCGGCTGCAATCCTGTTAGCCATGTATATCGCGGTTGCCAAACGACAGGGTTGTGATGAGCGTAAGCTGCGTGGAACGATCCAGAATGATATTTTGAAAGAGTATATCGCCCGGGGGACCTATATCTTTCCACCTGCCCCGTCTATGCGACTGATCACCGATGTTTTTAGTTACTGTGCCCGGCAGGTGCCGTACTGGAACACAATCTCGATTTCGGGCTACCACATTCGCGAAGCAGGCTCGACGGCTGTTCAGGAGGTCGCATTTACCCTGGCGAATGCCATCGCATATGTACAGGCAGCCATCGCATCTGGATTGGGCGTGGATGAGTTCGCCCCACAGCTCTCCTTCTTCTTCAACGCCCACAATAACCTGTTGGAAGAGGTCGCCAAGTTCAGGGCGGCGCGCCGTCTGTGGGCTCAAATCATGCGCGAACGTTTCAAGGCCGAGGATTCCCGCTCATGGATGCTGCGCTTCCACACCCAGACAGCCGGTTCTACATTGACTGCTCAGCAGCCGGAAAACAACGTTGTCCGGGTAACAATCCAGGCTTTAGCGGCAGTATTAGGCGGTACACAGTCGCTTCACACCAACAGCATGGACGAAGCGCTGTGGCTGCCAACCGAAAAATCAGTGCGGGTTGCGCTGCGCACACAGCAAGTGATTGCTTACGAGTCGGGGGTAGCCGATACGATCGATCCATTCGCAGGATCCTATGTTATCGAGTATTTGACGGATGAGATTTGCAGCCGGGCCCAGGATTACCTTCAAAAGATCGATGACCTTGGTGGCGCTCTGGCGGCGATTGAAAAAGGATACTTGCAAAATGAGATCCAGGAAGCGGCCTACGCCTACCAGAAAGCGGTTGAGACAGGTCAACAGGTTGTTGTTGGGGTCAACGCATTCCAATCTGGCGTTGATCTAAGCCTGGAGCGGTTGAAAGTTGACCCGGCGATCGAACAGACACAACGCGCTCGCCTGGCATCGCTTCGCAGCAGGCGCGATTCGGCCAGGGCCAGTGCGTTGATGACGCGTCTGGAAGCGGATGCGCGGGGAAGCGAGAATTTGATCCCCTTGTTTGTCGAGTGTGTGGAAAATGACCTGACCCTGGGTGAAATTTGTGGTGTGCTGCGAAAGGTTTGGGGCGAATACCAGGGTAGTTCGCTCATATAAGCATTCGATTGGGTAAACAGGAAAATCATCTAGAAGGAAACTCTATGGCAAAGATTGTGAAACTCAACCATGTGGCCATTGTTGTGCCTGATATTGACGAGGCGCTGCATTTCTGGCGCGACGGGTTAGGAATTGAACTGGACCACGTTGAATATGTTCCCAGCCAGAAATCTCAGGTGGCATTTTTTCCTCTCGGTGAGAGTGAGGTTGAACTGGTACGCCCGACCACAGGAGACTCTGGCGTGGCGAAATTCCTGGCTGAACGCGGCGCTGGAATGCACCATTTGTGCTTTGAAGTGGATGACATTGAGGGAATGCTGGTTGGCTTGAAAGCAAAGGGGATCCGCCTCATCAATGAGACTGCTATGCAGTTGGAAGGCCGAAAAGTCGCTTTCATCCACCCAAAAAGTGCCAATGGCGTCTTGGTTGAGCTGTATCAGATTACCGCTCAGGAGATATTGAAGGAAGACCCAAGGAAATGATCTCTCGACCTTCTCCTCTAATAGGCCCGTATGGCAGTGCTGCGTTGCCCTATATCGAGCGCTTTGCTGGTTACGGTGCGAATGCACTCTGGTTTCATGGTTTTGACCCGATGGCGTTTGAATCCTGCGAGCGCTATGGGGTTGCCGCTTGCGTGGAGTTTAAGACTTTTCGGGCTGATTTCAATACGCATCCAGAACTGGTGCCAATTGGTGTGGATGGGCGACCGATCCGTTATGGCGATCTTGTCCAGGGGGTGTGTCTGTCTCAGCAGGCATTTCTGGATGAAACCGAGGCTCACCTTCGGGAAGGCCTGGCCCAGTTCCGGCCCGCTGGAATCTGGCTGGATTACCTGACTTATGCCGGTTGGTTTGAAATGCCTGTTCCCGACTTGCAGGAGAGCTGCTTTTGCAAGGCTTGCATCCGCGAGTTTTGCGAATCGACCGGTATAGATGCTGAAACGCCACAGCAGATCCTGTCAACGGCGCCAGAAAGCTGGACGCAACATAAATGCGAACGTGTGGCAGCTTATGGGCGGCGTTATTCGGACATGATCCGCGCGGCACATCCCGACTGCCTGGTTGGAGCTTACATGTGCCCCTGGACTCCGGATGAATTTGATGGCGCGCTGAGGCGGATCTTTGCCCAGGACTACCAGCTATTGGCTCCAGCAATTGATATTTTCACACCGCTCATCTATGTTAATAAGAGCGGGCGTTCAAACGCATGGGGCCGTGAATTCTTGTTGGCTGCGCCAGGTTTTGTCCCGCCTGGACATCCAGTTCAGCTTATCCTGGATGTGCTGGACTTCCCGGATAGTTTGCTCGCAACCGTCGAGTCACCGGAACCGAGCTGGGGGCTTCAGATGTTCGGCGGGAGCCAGGTTTTTGCAGACCCGGAAAAGGCGGCGATCTTTGCACAAGCAGCCGCAATGATCCGGTAAAAATTTCAGGTCACACTGCAGCGGTTCCCTGAATTGATTGCTCTTCGGCTTCTGCAACGCGAACGCCTTCCTCAACGTTCACCCGCGAAAGCAGCGTTGCTCCCACAACAAAGAATACGATCAGCGAGACGATGGCCAACCGGCTGTTACCCATGAGCTGCCCGACCAGGCCAAACAGGAACGGGCCCATGATGCCGGCAAATTTCTCGCTGACTGAGAAAAAGCCAAAAAACTCGGCTGATTTGCTTTTAGGCACCAACCGCCCAAATAGCGAGCGGCTGAGCGCCTGGCTGCCGCCCTGCACAGTCGCGACAGCTACGCCCAGAGCCCAGAAGTGCCATTCCTGGCTCATGAAGTATCCAACGATGGTGATTCCAGTATAGACCAGCAGGCTGATGTAGATGGATGGCTTGGTTCCAATCTTCTTCGCCAGCCAGCCAAACAAGAAGGTAAAGGGAATGCCGACAAACTGTACCATCAGCAGGGTGCCAATCAGGGTGGTCTGCCCAATGCCAATTTCGGCGCCGTAGATTGTCGCCATTTTGATAATCGTGCCGATGCCATCGTTGTAGAACCAAAAAGCAACCAGGAAGATAAAAAGATCGCGATAACGGCGAATATCTTTGAAGGTATTTGCCAGCCGGCGGAATGAGACCCTGACCGGGTTGAGCCCAGCTTCTCCTGCCAGGACACGGGTTGGTGGCTCAGAGACCCACCGTAAGACCGGGATGCTGAAGACAAACCACCACAGTGCTACACTCAGGAACGACAGGCGGGTCATCAGCCCGGTTAACTCTTCTGGGGCCAGCATGATCATCGCGAGGTTGATTGCCAGCAGCAGTCCACCACCCAGGTAGCCCATCGCATATCCGCGTGAAGAAACCTGGTCGATCTCGTCAGGCCCAGCGATGTGTGGCAGGAGCGAGTCGTAGAAAACCAGTGAGCCGGCGAATCCCAACTCGCCCAACACAAAGAATATTGACGCCATCAGCCAGTCCCCAGTCCTGACGAAGTAAAGCAGGGCTGTACCCAGAACGCCGATCAGAATGAAAATAGTCAGGAAGCGTTTCTTTGAACCCCGGAAGTCAGCGATTGCGCCTAAAATTGGACTCACAAGGGCAGCGATCAGGAGCGAAATGGAAGAAGTGTAAGCCCAATAGACAGTTGCGAGGTTCCCCTGCAGAGTGGCCCCGGCAACCTGGGCATAGTAAACCGGTAGAACCGCGGCCATGATGGTTGTAGCAAATGCGGAATTTGCCCAATCATATAAGGTCCAGGCCGTAACCGCGCGTTTGTGCTGCTTTGTTTCCATAGGTAATCCTTATCTCATATCTGGTCTTTGGTAATTGAAACAAAAGGGCTTACAAAGAGAAAAGCACGGCAGATATATTTTGTGCAGGGTTTGCGATCGTAAGGAAAAAATAAAGCGGCGAGGTAATTATACAATGGGAGGCGTGAGTGAATGTGTTATCATAGGATCCAATCTAACCGACTTATATAGCCCATATCGTTTTATGCGAGCGATTGCACCCGCGCATACAAAACGGTGTATAGGGCCAAAATAGAGAGATACAACGACATGGCAACAAAATCAAAGGTTCCTGCATCGCTACGCGTAATTGGTCGTTCAGCTGTTGATTGGTGGGATGGCTGGCTGGACATGGTGCTGGTTATTATCGTGTGGGTCTTTGCCCAGGTAACAGTTGTATTAGGGCCTCCGGCGACTTTTGGCGTTTACGCTGTGGCGCATTCCATGATCAATGGCGAGGCTCAGGGCGTACGCGGCATGATCAGCGGCGGTCGAAAATATTTCTGGAAGGCCTGGATCTGGGGACTGATCAACATCCTGGCAATGATCACATTGTTTGTGAATTTTAATTTCTATGGCGCGGTCCAGGCCAGTTGGGGTGTTTATGTCCAGGGGATTATGATTGTGCTTGGCTTCCTCTGGTTGGCTACTCAATTTTACGCACTGCCATTTTTTATGGAGCAAGAATCCAAGAGTATCAAGATAGCGCTACGGAATGGAATCCTGACCACGCTCGCTGCTCCTTTTTTTACTCTGGCACTGGCCGTGCCGGTAGTGCTGGTGGTTGGTTTGAGCGGCGTTTTTGTAATACCTCTTTTTCTTGGGCTGCCGGGTTTGATTCCCTTCCTTGGCCTCCGCGCGATTTATAACCGTTTAGAAGCTTTTGGCTTGCGCCAACCTGAAAAGACACCTCGGGAGATTGAATTTGAAGAATCAGGCCGAATTTACGTGCCTGGTTCAGGCCGTTTCCTGGCCGACGATGCGACGGCCCCTGAGGTCGCGAATAGCGAAGGGCAGGTAAAGAAGGAAGAATAGAACCAATCCGATTCCTTCCAGCGCAAGAATGTACCAGGGCCAGGGCCCGAGCACGTCAATCAAGCTGGCTGTTTCTGGCTTATGAGCAATAAATAGATAATTGCTACCAATGAGCGTATTGACGATAGCCACAACGCCCATATAAAGGTTGGTATAAAGAATCGTTCGGCCTAAAGAGCCCCAGGTTGGCCTGAACCCCTCCAGCAGGGTCATATAGATTGCTGCGGTGACGATACCGCCGTGGGATAGAAAAACCTGGTAGTAACGCAGGTGTGGGAATGCGTAAATACCAAGGTCAGGAGTCAATATGGGCTGGAGCGCCCCGCCAATCCCCAGGAAATAAGCAAACTCGTAAACGCGATAATTGCGCCTGATTAGCATAAAAGCGCTGAGAAACACAAAAACACTGCACATGTGCAGCGGAAGCATGGTCTGAATAGTCCATTGACCGGTGAAATAATTCCAAAGATGCCAGGTGGCCTCATTCAGCAATAACACGATGGCAAGGCCAATGCGAAAGCGCTGCTTAAATCGCTCGCGGAAAGCCTCGTTTGGATGGCGGCTAACGTACACCAGGAACAAATTGACCAACAGGATGGTAATAATCGCGATCCAATGCTGGGTAGAAAAAAGTACAAATGGGCCGCCGGTAAAATCTTTGCTAAAAAACTGGTCCATGCGACACGTCTCCTGTCGAGCAGTCTTGAGTATTGAGGCAGTATATCAGGCAGATGGAATTTTTTTAGTAAAAAATTAATGGAATGATTTTACACCAGGATTCAATCTGATAGTTGCAAATATGCTATACTCCGCTCATTGTTATTTCCATTTTGAAGGAGTGATTTTCTTATGGCCCACCATCCTATCGATCACAGTTCTACCCCCATTCGCCTGTTTAAATCTAATTTTCTTGAATTTTTCACGCACATCACTCCGGTGGCAGTGGTGATCATCTGGCTTCCTTTTGTCCTATACATGCTGGTGGGCGAGATTGTCGCTGTTCGGGCGCGGGGCGGCGGTTGGGGGTATATCCCAGCTGCTTTTTTGGTCGGCCTGTTTTTCTGGACGCTCGCAGAATACCTCCTTCACCGCTTTGTATTTCACTTTTCACCGCGAACGCCAGGGCAGGAAAAAATTCTTTATCTCTTCCACGGTATTCACCACCACCAACCGCAGATAAAAACCCGCCTGGTTATGCCGCCGGTCGTCAGTATCCCCCTCGCTGCGCTTTTTTATGGCCTCTTTTTCCTGGTCGTTGGCTTGCTG
This sequence comes from uncultured Anaerolineaceae bacterium, assembly GCA_964490575.1. GTDB lineage: Bacteria > Chloroflexota > Anaerolineae > Anaerolineales > Anaerolineaceae > DSYU01. The sequence continues at coordinate 28,387 of CAZBDC010000036.1, forward strand.
CTGGGCCTGCCAAACTGGGTTGGCCCAACCATGTCCGGCTTTATCTTCGGTTACCTGGTCTATGATCTTACCCATTATGCCACTCATCACTTTCCAATGCGGCGGGGTGTATTCAAGTACTTAAAACGCTACCACCTGCAGCATCACTATAAGACACCCAACCAGCGGTTTGGGGTAAGCTCCCCGTTATGGGACGTGGTTTTTGGTACAAAACCCGCAGAGCGTTAGTCTGGTTTGGGCCAGTTGCGCAGGACCGATTTGATTCGCTCCCAGTGGCTGGCAGCCCGGACTGCATTTGGCTCTTCGAAAGGATGGCGGCTGTAGCGAGCCTCGATGAAACTGCCGGTCAGGTCGTGAAGCTCCTGGCTTATTTCAGGGAGTTCGGAGGCCAGGCGGTTTTCGTACTGGTAAGGTGTTTGCGCAGGGCGGCGCTCGAGGCCGCGTTCACCGCCTAACTGAATCAGGCTCAGGTAGTAAAAAATTATCTTTTCCCGCGATCCCAGGCGGGCGAGGTTGAACAGGCGCCGGATGGCTTTTGTGGGCAGGCTTACGTTCTGTGGGCGCAAGCGTTCGATCCCACGCTTGACGAGGCTGGAGATTTGCCGGTTAGCGCCCTTGAGCCAATCACGGATATGAGCCAGGACGTTAGAAATCCAGCGGATCAGTGGTAAGCTGCGAAGCGCCAGCCACATCCCGGAATTTTGCATGAAATAATATCGGACGGCAAAGACGATAATGCTGACAAAGAGGACCCAGAACATCAGTGAGCGGAGGACTTCCAGCCAGGCCAGTGGCTGGCGTGGGTCAGCAGCCGGTGGTGGCTGGAAGGGTACCGGGGATGCGGTATCCTGACCTACCGGTTCTGTTATGCGGAACAACGAAAGACAGAATGAAAGGGGAAGTGTGATGAGGACAAACAGAAATGTAATTGCCTTAACCAGGAAGTCCAATGTATAGCGCAGGGTGTCGAGCAGGTTGAGCGAGTATTCAGTGGGTAGAAAGAAAACTACTACCGCCAGGAGTGCAAAAAAAGCCAGGCTATACCGCAACCAGTTCCTGGTCACATCAGAACTGACAGGCAGCCGCTGTGAGAGCCACCTGGTGCGCATCAAAGCGAATTGGGTCAGGCTTAGCAGGACAAGGGCTAAAATGAAATAAATTAAAACATTGGCAACAGAACTCTGGTAACTTGCCGGTGGTGCCCCGCGTTCTCGAAAGATGGCTGAAGCGTCTACCCGAGAAATAATCGCTAATATTACCAGAAGAGTCCCAATCGCAAAAACCCGTGTTGAGATTCGCAGCCGGACCCCTTTGAGGGCGTTTTGCAGCTTACCAAGCTCGTCCCATTCGGCATCTTTTTCACGATCATACAGGTCGTCCAGTTCACCTGCAAAGGCGGAGGTGCTCCACCAGGTTCCTGCGGAGTAGACCAGCGCCACCATGTATTCACCTGTAAAAAAGTTGGTGAAAAAGTCTTGCTGCCAGAGGGGAAGATCTTTCAGAAGCTGTTCCGGTCCATGGATCAGGTACAGAATGATCTTAACAGTGACCGCAATCGCAACCCACTCCGATATTCGAAAGATCAGCTTCTCTTGCCCTTCTAAAAGACTGGCGCGTTTTCGGGTTGATATTGCCTCAAGGGAAATTAGCAGACCGATCCAGACCAGGTAGCCTCCTCGCCAGATGGGAACAAACCGGGCACCCGCCTGGGCAATCCCTATTCCAACAGTCATCATCATTAAGATGACCAGGATGTTTCCGGTCAGGATTGAAACGGATTGGCTGTTTGCCCGTTCTTTGAGAAGGTCGTTAAGCACCCCGTTCATTTTCGCCATAGATCCAGATCTTTCTCGTTGTGAATTACATAAGCAGGAACTTTATATAAGCGAGCCTGCTGGGCTGCCTGGCGGTGGCTGGGGTGTTCGCCGCACAGAATCAGAACCGGGTTTAGGCCAGTCCGATTGGCCTGGAGCAGCTCATCAAACAGCATCTGGTCGGCGGACCCGGTTACCGCAATTAAAGTTGTTCCCCATGGAAAATGGATACGGTGCTGGCGAATCTGAGCCGGGAAAGGCTCGGTTTCTGCCGCGCGGATGCGTGCGAGGATTTCAAGAATTCGCATCATGTGGGCTCTCCCTTTGCGAGGGGGAAGTGGAACTGGACAACTGTCCGTCGCGAGCGGGTCGACTCCGTTGGCAATCAGGCCAGTAGACTGGCGCCTGGCGATTATCCAGTTACCTAATGAAGCAGCCACAACAATCGCCAGCTCCGTCGCATCAAAATGCGTTTTCACGTGGTAGTCGGCCAGATTGAGATTGAGAAAGATGATCGTCTCCAGGGCGATGGATGGCTCAAAAAGCTTGGTCTGAAGCCGGCCAGTGGCAGCAGTCGCTTTCCAATCAATCCGGCGCAGCGAGTCGCCGGATTGGTAATCTCGCTTGCCGGTCGGCCGGCTTGGATCTTCAAAAATGGGCTGCTTATGCCGCATCGTGCCCATAGGTGAGTTGGAGGGAAGCCTGACTTCTGTGAGGGAAATGACGCGTGGGTAGATTGTTAAGTGATCTGATTTGCCTTCACTGTGCTGTTCGGCGGACATTCCTAAAAGATCACCGGCAGAGACATGCAGCGGGCCGATGGCATAGTACCCACGTTTTCGAGCTTTAAGCGTATAGCCAAGATGGAGCTTCTGGCGCGGCCCCAGGCTGATCACCTGTGTAAAGCTGCTGGTATCGGCTATTTCAATGGGATAAAAATCCTGAATCCGCAGCCAGACTGCGGGCAGCAGGCTGTTATTGAAGATATCCAGTTGGACTGGGATGGTTTCACCAGGGAAGGCTTTTGCGTCATATTTGCGCGTGTAGACAAGTTTACTGACCACGCGGGAGGTCCACCAGCGGCCCAGCAGCGCCGCACCTGCAAACAGGTATAACAGGACAAAGACAAATGTCTCGCGGGTTATGACCGCCAGGACGATCAAGACGAAAATAAAAAAGGTAAACGCGTCACCCATCACTTTACCAACCAGGGGAGGTTGAGTTTATACGTCCAATTTGCCAATCTCGAGCGGCGTTTTCTCTATCAGGTCGCGCAGCACGCCTTGCGGCGTGCGCCCACGCAGTTCAGCCTCGGGTGCTATTAGCAGCCGGTGGGTGAGTACATTGGGGACAAGGTATTGAATATCGTCTGGGATCACATGATCACGGCCGCGAATGGCTGCCAGGGCCTGGGATGTCTTAAACAGCGCCAGGCTGGCACGCGGACTGGCCCCTAGCGCCAGGTCGGGGTGGCTTCGAGTGGCGGTGACGAGCTTGACGATATAATCTTGCAGGCTGTCTTCGATAAAAATTTCCCAAACTTGATGTTGGAGTTCGATCAAACGTGCAGCTTCAACAACCGGTTTCAGCCAGGTGACGGGATGCTCGCGCTGCAAATGAACCAGCAGACGGCGCTCATCGGATGTCGATGGATATCCAATCGAAAGGCGCATTAAGAACCGGTCAAGCTGTGCTTCTGGTAATGGGAAAGTTCCTTCATACTCGATCGGGTTTTGGGTTGCCAGGACGATAAAGGGCCTCGGCAGTTGGTAAGTAGTTCCATCGACCGTCACCTGCTGTTCCTGCATGGCTTCCAGTAACGCCGATTGCGTGCGCGGTGTGGCCCGGTTGATCTCATCAACTAACAGGACGTTTACAAAAACAGGCCCTGTTCGGAATTCAAATTTTCCGCTCTGCTGGTTATAAATTGAGACACCGGTCACATCATTGGGGAGCAAATCGGGTGTGCACTGCAACCGGTTGAACTGCCCACTTAAACTTATGGCCAGCGAACGCGCTAACATGGTTTTGCCAACGCCAGGTACATCCTCAAGCAGCACATGTCCCTCACACAACATGGCTACCATTAGCATTTCTATGGCCTGGCGTTTTCCAACAATCACTTTTTCGACATTTTCGACAACACTGTTAACAAACTCTTGTATCTCGGTCATACGATATCCCTTGTGATCGGTTGTGTGAAGGCTGCATTTAGGATCGACTAGAAGTTAGTGTACCACAATCTATTTTGGACCTGACGTATAATTGTTCTGTAATATCGACCCTAACACAATATGCAGAATCGAGAAAATGATGACAATGGAAAATATGATTCCCGCTCATTATAAGCTGAAGTTAAGACCAGTTGCCAATTCACAGGCAGTTGTAACTGCCGGGAAGGCCCGTTTCACCGTGCTGGCGCCTCGCCTGGTCCGGATGGAATGGAGCCCGAATGGGGTTTTTGAAGATCGCGCCAGCCAGGCATTCTGGTATCGCGATCAGCCAGTGCCGCCGTTTGATGTCAAGCGCTCTGAAAATCGGCTGGTGATCGCCACGGAGGCGCTCCGGATCGTCTACGCTCCGGATCAACCGTTTTCAGCCGAGACGCTGTGGATCGAAATGAAAGAGAACGGGATCACCTGGCATCATGGCGATGCGGACCCTGATAATTTACTCGGTGCGGCACGAACGGTAGATGGAATCGATGGCTCTACCCCGCTTAGCCTGGGATTGATTTCACGCTCCGGTTGGTCTGTGGTGGATGACTCTACCAGCCTGGTGTTTAATGAGTCGGGTTGGCTTGAACCGCGGCAAGCCTCGGATGATCAAACTGACCTGTATTTCTTTGGTTATGGGCACGACTACTTTGGCTGCCTGCGCGAGTTTAGTAGAATTTCCGGCAGCGTACCAATGATCCCGCGCTTTGTGTTGGGCAACTGGTGGAGCCGCTATTGGAAATACACGCAAGAAGAACTGACCAATTTGATGCTCGATTTTGAAAAACACGATGTTCCGCTTTCGGTATGTATCATCGATATGGATTGGCATATCACCGAGACAGGCAATCAGAGTTCGGGCTGGACTGGCTACACCTGGAACCGTAAGCTCTTTCCTGATCCTGATGAACAACTGCGCTTTTTACACAGCAAGGGATTAAAGGTTGCGCTCAACCTGCATCCCGCCGAGGGTGTTCACCCACATGAAGAAGCATATCCCGCGATGTGTGAAGCCTTGGGCATGGATCCCGAAAAGAAAGAGCCAGTCGAGTTTGACATTACGAATCCGCGTTTTGTGAATGCCTATTTCACCATCCTCCATCACCCTCAGGAAAAACGTGGGATTGACTTCTGGTGGATGGATTGGCAGCAAGGGATGAGGACCCGGCTTTCAGGTCTGGATCCGCTGTGGTGGTTGAATCACTTGCACTTTTGTGATTTAGGGCGGGATGGCAAACGGCGCTCGTTTATTTTTTCCCGCTGGGGTGGGCTGGGCAACCACCGTTATCCAATTGGCTTCTCGGGGGATTCAGTCATTACCTGGGCTTCCCTGGCCTTCCAGCCTTACTTCACTGCTACGTCGTCAAATGTGAATTATGGTTGGTGGAGCCATGACATCGGCGGGCATATGGGGGGAATCTCGGATGCTGAATTGTATGCGCGCTGGGTTCAGCTGGGTGTCTTCCTGCCGGTTCTGCGTTTGCATAGTACGAACAACGCTTTCCTTGAGCGCCGTCCGTGGGGTTATGACGCCGAGACGTTTGAGGTCGCCCGCGCTGCCTTGCAGCTGCGCCACGCATTGATCCCTTACCTTTACAGTATGGCTTGGCGTTTTCACAAAGATAGTATCCCGCCGATTCTGCCGATGTATTACGACTATCCCGAAAACGATGAGGCCTATGCCTGTCCAAACCAGTATTTGTTCGGGAATCAGTTGGTCATCGCTCCATTTATTTCTCCGGCGGATCCTGATACTCGCTTAAGCCGGGCGGTCGTCTGGCTGCCTGAAGGGGATTGGTTTGACTACTTCTCCGGGCAGTATTATCGTGGGGATGGCTGGCAAGCCCTGTATGGCACCTTACGCGATACCCCAGTCTTTGCCCGCGCTGGCGCAATCGTCCCGCGCGGTCCAGCGGTTGGCTGGGGAGGGGTTGATTCCCCTGATCATCTTCTTGTGGATGTGTTCCCTGGCGCGGATGGCAGTTTTGACCTGTATGAGGATGAGGGAAACTCGAATGATTATCTGGAAGGGGACTACGCAATCACCCCGATGCGCCAATCCTGGGCAGGCGCCAGCACACTGGTGTCGATTGGCCCGGCTGAAGGCCAAACGAATTTGTTGCCCAGCCAGCGCCGGGTTGACCTTTATTTCCGCGGCTTTACGAAGCCAGATGCGATTGTGGTGGAATTGAACGGTGTTGTTGTTAAAGTGGAGCCGGTGTATGAACCACATGCTCATGCACTTGTCGTGGAGGGGATCGAGATCTCGCCGGCAGACCATTTGGAGGTCAGGCTGACCGGCGCCGATGGCGCCAACCTGGCCGATCATCGGGATGGCCGGGAAGCGACTTTGCTGCGAATGCTCACTCATTTCCGCCTTGAGAATGGCGCAAAAGAAGAACTTGCAAATCAACTGCCCGAAATTGTTAAAGACCCGGTGAAGCTGGGCCGATATCTACCACTGATGAAAGGCGCGCAGCTCCGTGCGATGCTCGAGGTCACCAGTGGTGCGGGAATCGACTTTACCACCAGCACAGGGGATCCGCTGCTGGTGGTATGGAATAACCACGGCGATACGGGAATCACATACAACAACGTGCTCAACCGGGTCACTCACTGGTGGCGCTATAAAGAACGCCGGCCCTGGGCCCACGGAACTCTGCCTCGTTTCCAGGCGATTCGGCCAAGTCGGAGCTATGGTGAAGGGGATCCCTGGCTGGTGATGGTCAACTA
>CAZBDC010000037.1:0-34756 GCA_964490575.1 uncultured Anaerolineaceae bacterium
CAGCCCGGAGAGAATCAAAGTGGAAAAAGCCACCAGGGTGGGAAGGCGTGCTCCCCAACGATCGGCGGCCCTACCGGCCAGTAATTGGGCGCCTGAAGCTACCACCAGGTTAGTCGTTCCATAGGCGGCCACCAGCACCTTGCTACCCGTCAATTCATTAATCAGCAGCGGGATCAGCACGACCAACATACCATAAAAGATCGTCGCCATGCTACGCAGCCCAACCACCATGCGTACATTTACCAGACGGGCAATCGCGAACCCACCCGTCAAAGAAAAACCGGTAGTTTTCGCTTCCGCCGCTGCGTCGCGCATTGGAGGCATGAAAAAAGACACGACCAGAATAAGCACGGATGAAAGCCCTACTGCCGCCCAGGAATACACTGCGAACCCAAACCGCTCAATCAGCGCCCCCGCCAGCGGGTTGCCCAGCGCGCCGCCAGCCGTCATGCTCAACGCGTAAAAAGCAGCCAGAACACCCAGGCTTCCGCGCCCTCCGATGCGGGTCAGGTAGCTCGCTCCGCCTACCGTCGTCAGGGCCAGTCCTGCGCCCCCAACGAACCACAGCAGCGCCGCCGGTCCAGGCGCATGAGCCTGCATCGCCAGGCTGCCCAACCCGGAAAGGGCCAGGCCCATCACCAGCACCCACTTACTGCCCAGCCGGCCGGTGACCGCGCCCCCCAGCAGGGCCGTAATCATCCCCGCCATCTGCGCCCCGGCTGCCACGCTCGAGATTGTCACCGCAGCCAGCCCAAGTTGTTCTTGAAGATAAATCAGAAAGAAAGCCGACTGCGGCAGGTCGCGCAGACCGGTCATCACCTGCACCAGGATCAGCATACCGGACGGAAGCCAGGCTGCACTGCGATGTCGCCCCGTAATAAGCATTGGATTTCCTCGCGTTGATCGGTTGTATGGAACTGGAAGCCAGATAGGCTTGCTGAAGCCGGCCTACTACCTGTTTATTTTACTGCTGCTTTTTATAAGCAAACAAACCATGCAAAAAGCGGCAGAACTGCCGCTTTTTGCAAAAGTCTCCCTCTGGTGCCCCAGGCGGGAGTCGAACCCACAACCTAGGCGTTAGGAGTGCCTTGCTCTGTCCTGTTGAGCTACTGGGGCAAACCAGTGCTGATTATAGCATTTCTCCGGGTGCGTGTCTATGCAGACACGCACCCACCCTTGCGCCAATCATCGGCCAACCCCCTGCATCAAATCCTTCACGACAAGATCGATCGCCCCCGCATCGAGCAGGCTGATCGGTTTCCGGCTTGCCCATTGGATTGCCTCGGCGCTGAAGCCGCTCACCGACCAGATTTCGCCACGCGCAGCCTTCTCGGCCCGCAGGGCCTCGTAGAAAGTCACTACTTCGCGCAGGCCGAGCGGTTGTTCGCCGACGTAGCATTGAATCAGCTCGAGCCGCCCGTCTGGATGGCTCAGGTGCAGTCTACCTCCTGGCGTCCCTCTCCCAAGGCGGTAGCCATTCGCCCTGTACAGGTGCGCGGCGATGTTCTCCACGGTCTGGAGAGCCGGGACTGAGCCTGGCACAGCCAATGAGGTCAGCCAATCATCCAACGATTTTCGCAATCCATAACGGTAAACATGCCTGCGCTTCTTCGCCCGCCCATATACCGATAGCGCCGCGAAACTTCCGATAAAAGCCAGGCTGGTAGCGATAATCAAAGCTGGTTTTGAATCACCCAGAGCCTCATCTGCCAGGAAAATTGGCACGGTCCCAACTATAGCCAGTACGATCACGACTCCAAACAATAGTTCGCCAACCCCAACGCCGCGTTTTTCCTCATCCATTGTCCAATACCTCCACTCAAATTATTTCCCCCTGGGTCCAAAATAGATTTAATGTTCTATAATATGATAGCAAACTTCGCCTTTTTTGCAAGGTTTTTATTGGCATTAAATGAGTTCTTTCTTTTTTATTAGTTGCGAAATCGGATGATGTGGGATATGATTATTTTGGCAGAACTGAAGGGTTGGAAACCAGAAGGGATCTTCTTCGAGGAGGATGGTAATGGAACAGCGCAAATCCAGGACGACCTGGATCGTTTGTGGCGTGATTGCCCTTGCTGCGGTGTGCATCGGCGCAGTCGTTCTTTTAGGAGGGATTGGCGCGCTTGCCTTCCTGTTCCAGGATCCTGAAGGGCTGGCCATTCAGGTTGAAAGCCCGGCGGCCATATCCAGCGGCCAAACGTTTGACCTGCGGGTAAGGGTTACGAACGAAGGATCCAAAGCCATCACCATCAGTAAAATTGATTTGCCAACCGATTTGTTCGCCATCGCATCAATGATGGCCACTGACCCCTCCGCAACCGGCGGAGGAGATGGAAGTTTCGGGTTTTCGATCCCCCTCCAGCCGGGAGAATCGCGCGTGGTGACCTTCCGGATGCAGGCTCTTGCGCCGGGCGCGGTGAGCGGCGATATTAAGACCTATGTTGGCTCGCGCTACAAGATCAATCCAGTCAGCGTATCCATCACCGAAGCACCCATCGGGCAAGATGAGCCGACCCCTGTCCCAGAGCCCACCACCGCCACGTCGACCGGTGAGATCGCCGGCATCCCGTACCGGGCTGTGGTGCAGATTCTCGCCCTGGTGAATATTGAAGGAGAACTCACCCCGGCCTGGTCCGGTTCAGGCTCCATCATTTCACCAGATGGCCTGATCCTGACCAACGCGCACGTGGTGCTTTCAGACCGATATTACCAGGTTGAGGCGCTGGTCGTCTCGCTGACCAAAGAAACCGACGCAATGCCCGAGCCTACCTACGTTGCCCAGATTATGCAGGTGGACCAGGCCCTTGACATCGCTGTGATCCGCATCGAAACCGACCTGGATGGTAACCCGATCGATCGGTCGGCATTAAACCTGCCCACCGTCCCGCTCGGCAACGACGACGCTCTCCAGTTGGGCGACCCGCTGGTGATCCTTGGCTATCCCACCATCGGCGGCTCGACCATCACCCTCACTCGCGGCGAGGTAGCCGGGTTCACAGCAGAGGAAGGCTACGGAAACCGCGCCTTCATTAAAACCTCGGCCACCATCTCTGGCGGGAACAGTGGCGGCCTGGCGGCCAATGGCAATGGTGAGATCATCGGCATCCCGACCCAGCTAGGCTACGGGGGCGACGATCAGTATGTGGACTGCCGCGTACTGGTAGACACCAACCGTGACGGCGTCGTAGATGAGAAAGACAACTGCGTCCCAACCGGCGGGTTCATCAACGCTCTGCGCCCGCTTCGCCTGGCCCGCCCGTTGATTGAAGCCGCCCAACGGGGTGAGATCAACATCCAGGAAGGGGTCGAGGGACAGCAGGGTTCAATCCCTGAAGAGCAAGGCAACCAGGTAGTCTTTTACGACGATTTCTCAGATCTGAACAGCGGCTGGGATGATTCAACCTGGGAAGACGGCTCAGTCCAATATCTGAATGAAGAATATCACATATCCGTCTTCCCAGAATCGTGGCTGGTCTGGTCATACCTGGGGGATGAGATGGACAACCTGATCATCAGCGTCGATACACGCATCGATAACCCGACCGGCGTGGGTGACTACGGAGTCATCTGCCGTCTGGTCGATGACCAGAACTTCTATGCCCTGGAAGTCAGCGAAGATGGCTATTTTTCCATCTGGAAACAGGTAAACGGCGAGTCCTTCACGCTCTACGACTGGACGTTCTCGGATTCTATCCCCGTCGACCGGCCCTTCCGCATCGATGCGGCCTGCGTTGGCAACCGCCTGTTGTTGGGCGTCAACGACATCCTGCTGGCTGACGTGACTGACGATTCATTCGCCAGTGGGCGTTATGGGCTGATCGTTGGCACGCTGAATCCGGGTAACCTGACAATCGCATTTGATAACTACACCGTGTATCAGCCCTGATGCAATCCTCCACCAACTTTTTCCTCGGCCGCTGGGAAAGCGATCAACAGCCTGTCCATTATGACCCGGCCGACCTGACGACCCACGGCGTGCTGATTGGCATGACGGGGTCCGGTAAAACCGGTCTGCTGATCACTGTCCTGGAAGAGGCCGCCCGCCAGGGGCTGCCAGCCATCATCATCGATCCCAAGGGTGACCTGGCTAACCTTCTGCTCCATTTCCCAGACCTGGCGCCGGCAGATTTTTCTCCCTGGGTTGACCCTGAAGCCGCTCGCCGCCAGGGCATTTCCCTCGAGGCACTGGCCACCGCCACAGCCGAGAAATGGCGCGCCGGGCTGGCTGGTTGGGGCCTGGGTCACGACGATTTGCTTGCATTGAACAAGTCAATCGACTACGCCCTTTACACACCCGGCTCACGGGCCGGCGCGACGGTCAACCTGCTATCCTCTTTCGCAGCCCCACCTGACTGGCTGGTGAACCCAGAAGTTAACCGTGAGCGGATTGCCAGCACCGTCACCGCCCTGCTGGGCCTGGTTGGGGTAGACGATGCCGACCCACTTCGCTCGCGCGAGCACATCTTGCTGGCTAATATCTTCGAGACCTCCTGGAGCCAGGGCCAGTCGCTTGACCTGCACCGGTTGATCGAACAGGTGCAAAGTCCACCTTTTGACCAGTTGGGCGCTTTTCCACTCGATCGCTTCTTCCCTGAGAAGGATCGCTTCGAACTGGCCCTTTTGTTAAACAATTTTCTGGCGGCACCTTCTTTCCAGACATGGTTGGAAGGCCAGCCCCTGGACGTTGAAACCCTGCTCTACCAAACCACCGCGGACGGTCAGCGCCGGTCGCGTTTCTGCATCTTCTACCTGGCGCACCTGAGCGAAACCGAGCGCATGTTCTTTGTGACACTCCTGCTGGCGGCGGTGGAGAGCTGGATGCGCGCCCAACGCGGGACAAGCGGACTGCGCGCGCTGTTGGCTTTTGATGAAATCGTCGGCTATCTGCCTCCGGTAGCCAACCCGCCTTCCCGGCCAGTACTCCTGCGTTTGCTCAAACAGGCCCGTGCTTTTGGGTTAGGTTTACTGCTCTCCACCCAGAACCCAACCGATCTGAACTACAAAGCGCTCTCAAACACCGGGACGTGGTTCATCGGCCGCCTGCAAACCGAGCGTGACAGGGATCGCCTGCTGGATGGGCTGCAGGCCTTAGAAAGCGCTATCGATCGGGCAACCTACGAGCGGTTGATCACCGGGCTAAAACCGCGCCAGTTTCTGCTGCACAACATCCATCAGGACGGCGCGCGAGTGTTCGAATCACGCTGGGCACTCAACTACCTGGCCGGCCCGCTGACGCGCACGCAGTTGTCCGGATTGAATGCCGCCCAGGCAAAACCACATGCCGGGTCGAACAGAACACCCCAGTCCGCCGGCACACCTGTGTCCGCCGGTACGCCAGTGTCTGCCGGCACGCCTGTGTCCGCCGGTACGCCAGTGTCTGCCGGCACGCCTGTGTCCGCTGGCACCTCGCCCGCCTCCGTCTTGCCAGCGCAGAAAAAGACGGTCACGGCTGGCCAATCCTCCCAGCCGGCCCTGCCAGCAGGTGCACACGAGTTTTTCCTCCCGGCCCTCCTCAATCTGCAACGGGCGCTGGCGGCGATGGGCGGCGCCTTCCAGGGGCCCCTCGAGCCGCTCGGCGTGGTTTACAAACCAGCCCTGCTGGCGCAGAGCCAGGTTCGCTACCTGGCCCGTCGCTTTGACCTTGACCATACGCACCAGGTGGCCTGTCTTCTCCCAGATGTGGACGGACGCCCAGACTGGCAGACCTCGATCCGCCCTCCCTTTGATCTGGATCTGCTCGACGGGCAGCCCATCCAGCAGGCGCGCTACCTGCCTCTACCCCATGCCTGGGCCAGCACCCGCGGGCTGGCAGTCTACAAGAAAGATTTTCTTGATTGGATCTACCACTCCGCAGCGCTTTCCCTGCCGGCTAACGAAGCGCTCAAGGTCTACGGCCGCCCTGCAGAAAGCGAGGCGGACTTCCGCGAACGCGTCAACCTGGCCATGCGCGCTGCAGCCCAGGCTGAAAGCAATCGTCTTTCGACCAGTTACGAGAGCCGCCTGGAAGCGCTCAAGCGCAAAATCCAGCGCCAACAGGAAATCGTTAATCGCCGTGAGAACCTGCTCGATGACCGCCAGGCCGAACAACGCGCTGCGGATTTTGAATTTGTCGCAGGGCTGTTTACCGGGCGCAAGCGCAAGACGTCATCCTCCCGCAGCAAGCGCCGCCTGGCTCAACAGGCGCGCGAAGAGCGCGACGCGGCACGTCAGGTTCTCGAAACGCTCCAGGCAGAACAGAAAGATCTGGCCGCAGAACAAAAGGAAGCGCTATCTCAAATCCGGACCGCCTGGCAGGAGCGCGCCGCCCAGGTCAGCCAGGTGACCGTTGCACCGCTCAAGAAAGACATTTTCCTGGAAGCTTTTGGCGTGGCCTGGTTGCCTTACTACCTGGTCCAGGCCCGCGACGGAGTGATCGAAGCGCCGGCCTTCTAAATCGGCAAGCGGTTGGCCCAGCGGCCAAATACAGGGATGTACTGCTGGCGAAGGCGCAGCGCGTTGATAATCCCAACCACCCAGGCGATCGCCGCCACAAGGACCACCAGGACGACCAGAGCATACAACATGATGCTGAGCACAAACACGTAAGGAATCCAGGCTAATACCCATCCGACCACTGCCCAGCCCGCAAAAGTAATGAGCACGGCCAGGAAAATGCCCACCGACTGGCGCAGGTGGAACATGGCAAAGCGATTCTTTCGTTCTAAGATCCAGATATAAAGCCAGCCCAGGACCGGCAGAAGATAAGCGATCGCAGCAATCAGGCGGTCTGAATTTTTCATGCCTACCCTCCGATCCCCTTCAATTGAAGTTCACTGGCGTAATGGCAACTGACAAAATGACCGGGTTCCAATTCTACCAGCGTAGGAGCCCGTAGGCTGCAATCCGGTTTTGCGTAGTTGCAGCGTGGGTGGAAAATGCAACCTGGGGGTGGGTTGGCCGGGCTGGGCACCTCGCCCGCCAGACGGATGCGGCTCAACCGAATATCCGGGTCGGCCGGCGGAATAGCCGACAGCAGCGCTTCCGTATAGGGATGGAGCGGATTTTCCAACAGTTCAGTGGTCTCAGCCAGCTCGACGATCTTACCCACGTACATGACTGCAATCCGGTCCGAAATATGTTCCACCACAGATAAATCATGGGCAACGAAGATAAGCGTCAGTCCAAGGTCCCGTTGCAGTGACTGCAAAAGGTTCAGTACCTGAGCCTGGACAGACACATCAAGAGCCGAAACGGGTTCGTCAGCAACAATCAGGCGAGGGTTCAAAGACAGTGTTCGCGCCAGCCCGACCCGCTGCCGCTGCCCACCGGAGAATTCGTGCGGGTAGCGGCGCATATAAGCCGGGTCCAGCCCTACAGACCTCATGAGCTGCGCCACGCGTTCTTCGGCCTCCTTGCCCTTGGCCACCCCGTGGATCTCCAGCGGCTCGCTGATGATATCTTTGACGGTCAGGCGCGGGTTGAGCGAGCTAAAAGGATCCTGAAAGATCATGCGCATTTCCTGCCGCAGGGGTTTCATATCGCGCAGGCTGATGTTTGCAACATCCACAATTTCACCGCTCCGGCTGCGAAAGCGAATTTCACCCGAAGTTGGGTCGTACAGGCGTAGAATCGTGCGGCCAACGGTGGTTTTCCCACAACCGCTCTCACCCACCAGCCCGAGAACTTCCTTCTCTTTGATTGAGAAGCTGACATCATCCACTGCTTTTACATGCCCCACCACTCTTTGAAAAACTCCTCGGTAAATGGGGAAGTGCATTTTCAGGTTTTTGACCTCGAGGATGGGGGCAATCTCGGGTTTTGCCGATGAAACATCATTCGCTTGGTTCAACATGTATGGTCGCCTCTTCCATCAGGATATCAGGGTCATCCCACCCCTTAATTTTCGCCAGGTCGTAAAACGCACGCCTGAAAAATAAACGCACCTCAACCCGGGCAGCTTCCTCGCTCGCCACGGAAAACGAATATTGGGTCACGTCGGTAGCCAGCGCAGCCAGGCGCGTATCCTCAACAATTGTCACTGGCCGCCAGTAAGCTGTCGTCGGAAATTCACCTGTCCATTCGTCGCGCAGCACCTTGGCAAAAGCCTTGCCCGGCACGCCCGCCAGGTCGCCCGCCCATCCAGGCAAAACAGGCCCCGCGACCTGCTCCAACCGGTTCCCGTTCGAATCATAAGCCTCTACGACCAGCAGCATCTGCCGGATCGGAGCATCGGTCGGGATATGATGACCGGTTCGATCATTCGTGATCTTCACCTCAACCGAGAGCCGGTCTCCCTGAAGCTGTGCCTGACTCTCCATCGTCACCGAATTCTGCAGGAGCTGCTGGTCGGACGCGCCCGGCATGTAGTGGTTGTGGAATTCAAAGTAATCGCGCAGAATCCCACCCTTTTCGGGGAAAACGGTGAAATTCTCTTCCACCACCGGCATGTGACATTCCTGGCAGGTCATGCCGGTTTCGGGGTCGCTGTAAGGGCTTTCCAGCCACTCACCGTAGGAATTATAGATCAACACGCCGCCACTGACCGAGTTGTGGCCGACCACCCCACCAAACACGCCGTAATGACAGGGCGCGCAGTATTCGCTTTCTGACTGCACCGGCGAATAACTGACCCGGCGGTTCACGTCCAACATCGTACCAAAGAAAACCTCCTCACCTTGTTCAGGCCGGTAAAGGACCATGGAAAGGATACCCGGCTTGTCAGCATAAGGGAGTTTCGTCTGCGGATCCAGCACCACATCCCCGACCTTGTGGCAGAAATCGCACGAGACCCCGTCCGCCGCGTCGCCGGTCAGGGATACCGGCATCACTCCGTCATCTACCTGGGGAGCGCGTTCGGCCGTAATATCCGTATGGCAGCCAGACCAGCCGCAGTTATTGTCATTAGAGATTTTTGAGGCAACCGGGGTGTGGCACGTGGCGCAGTTGCCAGCCCGCGATGGATTGTCCAGGCGGTAGCCCGGCCCATAATAGCCCACTCCCCCATCCGGAACAATCGCCTTACCATCCCGGTCCCAGCGGGTCAGCTCGCCCTCGTTGCCATGCACATCCGTTCCCCGGTAAACGGTGATGAAGCGGTGGTTTGTAGCAGACTGCGAATGGGCATCGGCGCGCCATTCCTCATATTCACGGTGGCAAAGGCCGCAGCTGGCCGAGCCCTCCACCCCGCCAAACGAAAACCAACCATATTGATGGTTGTCAGTTGCGCTGAGCGGCTTCAATGTAATCTTAACCGGCTGCGTGGGCTTAAATTCCGGCGAGGTGGGGTCCAGTTTCGTCCAGCCCACATAGTATCCTTCGGCCCAGGCCGTGATGATAACCGGCATAGTCCCGCCCAGGCCGCTAAAAGCGAACGTTCCATCAGCCGCAGTTGACGTCGTTTTCGGCGTGCCCTGTATCTGGAGCTGCGCGTTACCGACCGGGCCATCCACGCCAAGCACCTGACCGGTGACCGGTTCAGGCAGCTGGCGGTCGGGTCCTAGCCGTGCATATCCAGCCGCCACAGCCAGGACCAGGATCACGCCGACCCACAATGAATACACCTTTTTCATTCAGTGCGGTCCTCTCTAGACATTTGCATATGGATCCGCCGCGTCCCGCAGGCCATCGCCCATGAAGTTAAAACCCAGGACAGCCATAGCGATAAACACAACCGGCGTCAGGATCCACTGCGCCTGGCCCAAAACCTGGATATCCTGGGCGTTGTTCATCAGGCGGCCCCAGCTGATCAACGGTTCCTGGATACCAATCCCCAGGAAGCTCAGGAAGGCTTCAGCCAGGATCACCGATGGGATGGTCAGGGTCAGGATGACGATCGTATGACTGAGTGTGTTGGGGTACAGGTGACGGAAGATAATCCGGGCATCCGATGCACCCATCTCCTTGGCTGCCATGATGAAATCCGTCTCCCGTAGGGCCAGCACCTTGCCGCGCACCTCGCGTGCCAGGGTCGTCCAGGAAAGCATCGCAAAGATGAGCGACATCACCACAAAAATCGAGAACGAATCCATTGTTTTAGGGATCAGCGCAGCCAGCGCCATCCACAGCGGGAGCTGTGGAAACGCATTGACAAACTCGACGAAACGCTGCATCACCGTGTCAATCGTCCCACCGTAATATCCTGAGGCCACCCCCACCACCGAGCCGATCGCGATGCTGATGATCGCACCGAACAGGCTCATGCTCAATGAGATCCGACCTGCCTCAGCGCACTTGCCGAACAGGTCGCGCCCCAGCTTATCTGTCCCCAGCAGATAAATCTTACCGCCTTCTTCGACCCCAAACAGGTGCCAGTCACTGGGGATCAGGCCGAGCAGCTTATACTCCCAACCCCGCACAAAGAAGCGGATCGAGTAGCGCTGCGAGGTATCTTCCACCCAAAGAACCTGGAAGGTTTTTACATCCAATTCATATGAGTAGTTGTACACAAACGGGGAAAGATGGAATTTTCCTTCTGTGTCGATGAAATGCACTTTTTGGGGAGGGATCAGAGAATCGTCCAGGTTGATCCCCCGAATCGGGTTCGGCGAAAAGAATTCGGCAAAAATTGCCAGCACCATTAACATCACAACCAGGCCCGCGCCAAAAATCGAAGCCTTGCTGCGCCGAAACCGCCGCCACACCAGTTCGAAATAGCTTTCATTATGCTCATCCTGGGCAAGCTGTAAGGCCGTATCGGTCCGAAATACTTCGTTGCTCATTTGCTTCACCTCCATCCGATCAGTTATAACGGATGCGTGGATCCAGGATTGCCAGGAAGAGATCAGCAAGCAGGTTGCCCAACACAATTAAGACCCCATAAATCAACAGGATTCCACCAGCAATATAAATATCCTGGTTGGTCAGGGCAGAAACGAATAGAGGGGCCATGGTCGGCATATTCAAAATGATGGCCGCCTCTAGCTCGCCCTGCATCATATACGGCAGCACTGTGCCCTGGTAAGCCACAATCGGGTGCAGAGCATTGGGCATAGCGTGCTTGGTCATCACCAGCCCTTCCTTCAAGCCTTTTGAGCGCGCCGTGGTGACATATTGAGCACCCAACACGTCCAACAGGTTGCCACGCATCACGCGCATGTTGCGCGCCACGCCGCCCAGCCCGGCGATCAAGATCACCGGCCAGATATGTTTCATCATATCCACCACCCGGTCCCATGACCAGGGAGCTGAGGCATACTGTGGCGAGAAAAATGAAAGAATGACCGGCTGGTTGAAAGTGAATACCCACATATATAAAATGATCAGCGCGATCGAAAAACGCGGCACCGAAGTGAAGACAAAAGCCATCACCGCTGAGATGTTATCCCAAAAGCCGTACTTGCGCGGCGCCACGAAAACGCCCAGGCCGATTCCTACCACGGTGGATATAGCATGGGCCAGCAAGGCCAGGAGCAGCGTCTTTGGCAGCCGCTCTGCAATCAACACGCCCACATCTTTCCGGTAGGAGAACGACCAGCCGAATTCGCCCTTGGTCACCATGCCCTTGATCCACAGGAAGAACTGCTCCGCGATGGGTTTATTCAAGCCGTAGCGCTCGCGGACGATATCAGCCGCTTTTTCGGCTTCGGGTTCTTCCATTCCGGCCATATTCATCAGGTAATTCTTGTAGGTCGTGGCGAAATCACCCGGCGGAAGCTGGATGACAATGAAGGAAACCACTCCTACTCCCAGGATCAAAAAGACGGCGATCAGAAGGCGGCGCAGGATGTAATTGAGCATAAATCCTCGCTATCGGGCAAAATAGGGTCTGGGATGGGCCGGTAGCAACGACCAGCCCATCCCCTTGATCGATCAGGTTTTACTTATAGACAGCGATCGTCTCAGGCCGGTTCTGCGGAAGCTGCTGGTCAACCGGAGTCCAGATGGTCTCCAGCATGATGGCGTCTTCCACCCAGGCGTACATGAAGGCCGGGGTGCCGGGATAAACGTTCATCGAGCGCTTGGCCAGGCCCAGGCCGTAGCGGCCAACCCAGATGCCGATGTCGTACAGGTTCTCGGTGAAGATCTTGTTGTACTGGAACATCAGCTCTTTGCGCTTGGCGGCATCATAAGTGTCGCGGTACTCCAGCACGATCTTAGCCAGTTCTTCCTCAAAGGGCTGCAGTTCGCGCGGTTCAGAGCCCTCGCGGTGCCAGCCCGGGGTAGTGGAAGTGACCGCGGCAAGACCCGTTACACCGGTGAACGGCAGGGCAAAGTTCTGCCCCATGCGGTCGACGTGCAGTTCCCAGGTGCCCTGCTCAACGGCATCGCTGCGGGCGTCGCTGGTCAGCGAGCGGTAGTTAATCTTGATGCCCACCGCGGCGAACTGGTTCACAAGGGCTTCGGCTGTGTTGACCGACTCGCGCTGATCCTCGTTGGCCGTCATCGCGATAACCAGGTCCTGCCCGGCCAGGGGGCCGTCCGTCCAGTTCAGGATTCCGTTGCCGTCTGTGTCCTCGAGGCCCAGGTCAGCCAGCAAAGCTTTAGCGGATTCGACGTCATAATCGTAGTACACCACCGATTCCCGGTCGAACTCGGGTGCACCAGGGTACAGGCCGCCGGCCCACGCGCGCAAGAAGGGTCCCTTCATGATTGCCTGAGCAATGCCGTCGCGGTCGATCGCATGGCTCAGCGCGCGGCGGAAGCGAACGTCGCGGAACAGCTCGCGGGCGGCCTTCTCGCCGTCGTTCTTCACGCCGTAATTGATCGACTGGTTCACCAGCAGGGCATAACCCAGGGTCTCAGGACCCCAGTTCACCTCAAAGGTGGCGTTTGGTTCCTGGGCGCGGGTCATGACTTCCACAAAGGTGGAGGCGTTCTCCAGGTTCATATGGTCGCAGTCGCCCGCCATCACGCACAGGTCGCGCCCGGCACCGCTGGTGCCCTTGATGTACTGGATCTCGTCCATGTAGGGCAATTGATTGCCGGCCTCATCCACCCCATAGAAGTAGGGGTTGCGGCGCATGATCATCAGTTCGTCGGTCTTGTACTCGGTGATGACCCATGGCCCCATCGTGACCAGCGGCAGCTTATCCGCCGGCAGCGCATTTTCGAACTGGGTGTAATCGGTGGGGGTCTCGCTCCACTTGGGGTGCAGTGGTTTGAGGATGTGGGCGGGCTCAACGACGAACGAGCCATCATCATCTAACAGGTAGAAGACCGTGTACGGGAAAGCCACCGGGAAGGTGAACTTGATCGTGTAGTCGTCAACCTTCTCGAGCGTGGTGGCGACGCCATCCCAGGAGAAGGCATCCAGGCGGACGGACGAGTTGACGTTCGGGTCACTCACGTAGCCTTCCCAGGTGAACATCACATCATCGGCGGTGAACGGCACGCCGTCCGACCACTTGGCGCCCTCAATCAGGTGCATGGTCAGCTGCTTGCCATCCGCCGACCATTCCCAGCTCTTGGCAAGCTGCGGCAGCGGTTCGATATCCTGGTCAACCCGGAACAGGGGGGCCGTTTCGACCAGCGCCTGGTAGCGGGTGGTGTAGGACTCGATGCCAAACCAGCCCATGGAAACACCAGCCATATTGTTATAGCCGGCCGTCGGGCAGGCCGAGAAGCCGCGCCACAGGTCGCCGTAGACGCCTACGCCATCATACATACCCGAGGTCAGGTAGACCCGCGGCTCTTTTGGCAAGCGCTCTTCGACAGGCGGAAGGGTGCCGTCTTCCACCAGCTTATCCATCCATGCAGGCTGCTTGTATTCCGGCAGCGCCTTGTAGGTAAAGATCTGGTCAACCGGCAGCCGCTTCACTTCGCCGCCGCCCAGGCCCAGGTCATTCGGTTCCGGGTATTCTACCGGGTCTTTCACCTTCAACGCTGGCGCTTCCGCCGCCGGTTTCTCTTCTGCCGGCTTTTCTTCCACAGGTTTCTCTTCAGCGGGTTTCTCAGCCGCCGGCGCTTCTGTCGCAGTCGGTCCGCAGGCCGTCAGGAGCATTCCCAGGACGGTCACAAGGGCCAAAATCATGAAAAACGTCTTTCGGACTTTCATATACATTCTCCTCTGAAAAAGCATCTTATGTCAGAACGTGCCCATTGACAAATGAATTTCTGGAGTTGCACCTCCTTCCCTACAGGACAATTACCGCCCGAACATCATTAATGTTCGTCGTACAGCCAGCAAGATACCTTGTGCCCCGCCCGCGCCTCGCGCAGTTGGGGCGGCTGTTCGCCGCAGATTTTCATCGCCTTCGGGCAGCGCGGTCTGAAAGCGCACCCGGTGATGACTTCGGTAGGCGTTGGCACCATACCAGAAATTGGCACGAGAATATTGCTTCCCTTGCGCCCAAGCACCGGCACAGAGTTCAACAGCCCTTCGGTGTAGGGGTGCAGGGCATGTTTGAACAGCTCGCGCGTTTCGGCGTATTCAACGACCTTTCCCAGGTACATGACCGCCACATACGATGCCATCTGTGATACCACGCCCAGGTTATGGGTGATCAAGATAATGGAAGAGTTGAAATCCGCCCGCAGCTGGTTCATCAGGTCCAGGATCTGCGCCTGGACGGTCACATCCAGAGCAGTGGTGGGCTCGTCCGCGATTAAGATCGCCGGATTGCACGAAAGCGCCATAGCGATCATCACCCGCTGGCGCATCCCGCCGCTCAGTTGATGTGGGTATTCGCGCAGACGCTGTTTTGGCGCGCTGATCTGCACTTTCTCGAGCATTCCCAAGGCCCGGTCCAATGCTTCGGCCCGGCCTACGTTCTGATGCATGATGATATTCTCGGCAATTTGGTCGCCAATCCGGAAAAGCGGGTTCAGGGACGTCATTGGCTCCTGAAAGATGATCGCGATCTCACCGCCCCGGATCATGCGCATCTCCGGCCCAAACCGGTTGAGCGCGGCAATATCAGTCGTCTTTTGGGTCTTGGGGTTGTACAAAATAATCTCGCCCTCGACAATCTTACCCGGCGGCGAGGGGAACAGGCGCATGATCGACATTGCCATGATGCTCTTCCCGCAGCCGCTCTCGCCCACCACCCCCAGGGTGCTGTTTGCCGGCAAGGTCAGGTCCACTCCATCCACCGCCCGGACGGTCACTTTTTCCAGGAAGAAATAGGTTTTGAGATTCTTGATCTCTAAAACGGGCTGGGTCGTTTGGGTCGAGGCTGTGTCTGTCATAGGCTATCAGGTCCGTTATACTTTCGAAGAGGATCGGAGGATACGTTGGATCGTTTCAATGAGGACTGGCGAGAGGACGGGTTTCACCAGGAAATCAGCCGCGCCCGCCTCAAGACCACGCTTGCGTTCGTCCACCGTGCTACAAAGAATCACCGGCAAAGAATTCCCATGGAGAAACTGTTTGAGTTCCGTGAGCAGGTTCCACCCCTGGCCATCCGCAATTTCCGGCTCCAGCACCACCGCGGCAAGCCGGTGGGCCTTCACCAGCGCCTGCGCTTCCGCCAGTTCGCTGCAGGCCAGCACTTTGAAATGACGGCCCAACTCCCGCCGGTAAAGCTGGAGCGTAGGGGTGTTATTTTCGATGATTAAGATAGAGGGTTTGGTTTGCGACACAGCAAACTCCAGGGGAATCGCCGCCAGCAAGATAAGTATTTCTGACTTCGTTCGTTTTGTGTAATACAAGAACCCAAATAGAAAGGTCCATGGAAGGATCATTTATACGATACCAAAAGAAACGATCCCTGTCTTGGAAAAAAGATCAGTGATCTTGGACAAAACAACTGAATCGCCTAAACGGATGGGATGTCCAGCCGCGCCGGACATCCCAGACCGCCAGGCTCAGCGCTCAGGACGTGCGCGGTAGGCTTGAGGCGACACACCCAGCAGCTTCTTAAACACCCTGCTGAAGTAAGCCGGATCATTGAACCCTACTCGACATGCGATTTCGGTCACGCTTTGCTCTGTATGCAGCAGGTACTCTTTCGACTTCAAGATGCGCAAGCGGTTGAGGTATTCCCAGGGTTTAATTCCCAGTTCGTGGTGAAAGATCTGGCTTAGATAATTTTCACTTACCCCTACTGCCTGAGCAAGCTCCCGGCGCGACAGGTTATTTTCATAATTTTGGTGCAGATAAGCCAGACTTTGCTTAACCAACAACGAAGTGGGCTGGCCCAGGCCCGATTCGACCGACCCACTCTGCCGGAGAAAACCAACCACCTCTTCCTCAGAAAAGATATTCTTGGTCTGGAATGAGACCTGCAAGTAATTTAGCTTTTCAACATCCTCGAAGGTCAGCATCTTCCCGCTGATCACAACCACTGGCACCCGGCAAGTGGCCGGGTTGCTGCGCAGCTTCTCCAGGACTTGAAATCCATCGACCCCCGGCATAAGCAGGTCGAGAATGAGCAGGCCAGGGACTTCTTCCGCCAGAAAAACGAGCGCCTGGGCACCATTCTCTGCCAGACGCAGCGCGCGGCCTGGAAAAGCTTGCTCGACCAGACGCTGGTAGAGCTGGCGGGCGAGTGGATCATCATCCACGATATAGACCGGGCCATGGACCTCATTCGGCAGAATCCCCTCCAGGTATTCCGCCAACGGCCCACGGGTAAATGGCTTAAAAACGATGCTTGTCAGCCCGCCGGATAACCGGCGTTCCGCCTGTGAAAAAAGCAGGAAAGGCAGCCGGGAAAATTGCGTCTGCCCCCGCAAGCGCTGTACCAGGTTCCACTCCGCCAGGCTTGCCTCGGTCAGGTCCCATGCCAGCCCAACCGGCTGGATACATTTCCACAACTCCACCAGGTTTTGAGAAGCAGATATCCGGTACGCTTCCAGGTTTCGCCGGCGGCAGATGTCCAGGATTTCAGCCGGGAGATTCTCCTGTGTGGAAACCACTGCCAGCACCGGCCTGCCGGCTGGCTCAGCCGGCAGGGTCAATTCTCCGCTGAGGTTGGGCAAAGGTAGATAGACATGGAAAGTGCTGCCACTGCCAGGCTGGCTTTCCAACAGCATAGAACCGCCATGCAGCATGACGAGCTGGCGAGTGATGTTCAACCCCAATCCAATTCCCTCGCGGTGCCGCCAGTTCGCCTGGTTCGCCGTCCGAAATGGCTCGAAGATCCGCTCCTGCATCTCGATCGGTATGCCGATGCCTGTATCCCTGACCCACAGGTGCAGGTGAGGCGGTTCCACCGCCGCGCCCAGGCAAACTTCGCCCTGGTCGGTAAATTTGATGGAATTGCTCATTAGATTGAGGATCACCTGCCGCAACCGCACCGGGTCAGCCTGGATCATTGGCAGGCGCGGCGGCAGGTCCAGGACTCGCTTCACGCCGGTTTCCACGGTTGGCAGGCTGGCGATATTATTGAAAGCATCTTCCAGGAAACGGCGGGTATCGATCAGTTCAGGCACCAACTCCAGCTCGCCGATTTCTGCCCGGGAAAGGTCGAGCAAGTCGCTGACGATCCGCTGCAAGTGAGTCCCGCTCTGGAAGATGTACAGGAGATCTTGCCGCAGGGCATCTGGGAGAACAATGTGGTAGGGATTCGGCGTGGCAAGCGCCGCCTGGCTGTATCCCAAAATTACATTCAAAGGGGTTCGCAGCTCGTGGCTGACATTGGCAAGCAGACGCGTCTTGAGCTGGTTGGCTTTCTCAGCCAGCTCGCGGCTGTTCAAAGCCTCCGTGTAAAGTTCGGCATTGCGGAATACAATGCCAAGGTAGTCGACCAGGGGCCGCAGCCCAAAAACTTCCTCGCGAACATTCGGGTTCGTAGTACGCTGGTGCAGATCCACCACCCCAAAAATCTGGTCGCCAAAAAGGATCGGGAGCGCCACGCGGGTCCGCGTTTCGGGCCAACAGGAATCAGGGGGATATCGCTGGCTGAAACGTGTATCAGGGATATATACCGGCTCCTTTCTTCGAATAGCATCCGCCAGGATCCCCGCCTCGTCAATCGGGATGACTCTGCTTTCCTGGCAGGCGCCATCTCGCTCCTGAACGAGCAGTTCTTCCGTTTCATTCCATAGAAAGATCTGGACCAGATCATATTGATAATTCGCGCGCAGCAGATCCGCGATCTCGCGCGATAACTGGCGCCGGTCGAGGAGCGCTCCCAGGCGCTGGTTGATCTCCGCGCTCGTCTGAAGCTGGCGAAGACGGGTTTGCCCTTGTTGAAAGTTGACACCCACCAACCGGCTGGGGATATTGGCGATGGCCTTCAATTTCTCCAGGGCAACCTCAGCCACATTCGCCCTGGTAATCAGGCGCAGCTGGTGTTGGTAGACGTTCGGGAACGGCTCGCCCAGGGCCGCTTTCAGGGCGATATCGACGGCCCGGTTCGCCATGACAGCTGCCGATGTCTCCACGGTGGCCTCCATCGTCCCATCGGCAATCGCCGCCAGCGCCAGGGGATCACCATTGATTCCAAAGATGACCGTTTCTGGAGTCAGAAAGCCCAGCTTCTGCGCCGCATCGCGAGCAGCCAGCGCCAGCGAGTCGGAGATGCCAAAAATTGCGTCAAGGGGCGAATCCAGCCCCCTGAGTGATGATTCGATCAGCGGGAGGGCGTCCTCATAACGCCAGTAGGCCGGGTAATGCATCACGGCGATGTCAGGATATCTGCGCAGCGAATCAACAAAACCACGAATCCGGCTGATGCCTTTGTCCTCTCCCGGTTCAAGCAGGCCGCCCACGCATAAAGCCCTGCCACGTCCCCGCAACGTCTGCGCAACGCGATCACCTACCATCCAGGCTGCCTGCTCCAGCCCTCGCAAAGAAACAAACAAAGGGTGTCTTCTTTCTGATTCAGAAAAGTAGATCACTGGCAGCCCACTGTCCAGCATCTGCTGGATTACCTGGAAAGGGATCTCCTGGCTGACCAGTACATCCAGGTTTTCTGCCAATAATTCGTCAGCGATACCGGCTGTGTCCTGGGTAACCAGCATCTGGGGCGATTCAAACAGTTCCAGCGGCACCAGGGTCATCCCCTTGCGGCGCACCGCCTCATAAACTGCCTCACGCACCTGCACCCAGAAGGGATCGTGCGGCCCCAACAGGGTGCCTACCCGAATTTCAGAAAGGGTCTTCATTTCTCGCCCACGCTCGCCTTAAGTTCTTTTTTTGACTGGCAGTTCCTTCCACTTAAGCATACTATAAAATTCATCTTGCGCCTGGCAGGCGTTTCGAGGGGACTTCTATTGTACAATTACGCCAGAATCGCTGCCGTGAAACCCGACTTATAACTACACGAAAATTTTCTTTTCCAGGGAACCATGCCAATCTATATCGCCACCAGCAACGCAAACAAAGTGCGCGAGATCCAGGCCATCCTCAATACCCCGGTTGAGCAGGTCGAAATAGACCTTTCTGAGATCCAGTCAATCGATGTTGAAGCCGTAATCGAACACAAAGCTCGCGAAGCCTATCTCAGGCTCGGCCGGCCGGTGCTTGTAGAAGACACCGGGCTCTCTATCCATGCCTGGAATGGGCTTCCCGGCGCATTGGTACGCTGGTTCCTGAAGGCGGTCGGCCCGGCCGGAATCTGCCGGATGCTCGATAGGTTTACCGACCGGTCGGCGACGGCCAAAACCTGCCTGGGGTTATTGGATGGCGCACAGGTGCAGGTTTTCACCGGTCAGATCCATGGCTTCATTGCGACTGAGCCGCGCGGCGAGCACGGTTTTGGCTGGGACGCGATCTTTATTCCGGCCGGGTTTGAAAAAACCTTTGCCGAAATGAGCCCAGAGGAAAAAGCAGCCATCTCAATGCGCCGCAAAGCCGTCGACCTGCTCAAAGCTTACCTGGACTCGGATCCGCTTCCTCGATCCACAGCAAAATAGGTCCACCTGGATCGCCTTAAAGGCGATTGCCAGGCATGGGGGGGACATGCCTGGCAATCTTCAGGGAGGGAATACCACTTGACGCTCCAATCAGCACAGGGGGGATGTACTGAGGTTCGTCTTCCAGTGGGGATACCCACCATAAGCGGGTATCTTGGATTATTTATACTTCTTTTATCTTAATATTACATTAAATCAAAATGAGAAAACATGTGTTGGCAGGTCACAAGTGAACAGACCCGCGCGGAAGTGCTATACCACTTTTTTGGGAGGAAACCCATGCCTGGGCCGGTTCTTCTTGCGCGCGCTATCCTTTGCCCCCCCGGGTTTGCGCCGCACCGGGACAGGTGGCTCAATCGGCTGCGCTGCCTGGTGTGGGTCAATTCCAAACAAATCCAGCCACTCGTCCAGCTCACCCGGTTTTATTCCCTCCTGAACGGGATCCGGGTGAGATTTTTTCCGGGCAGATTCCACGGCCTCCAGCAGATCGCGGGAAAAATCCTCAGAAGAGAGGACCCCGGCCCCCAATGCGCGCGCGTTTCCCTGCACCTGCCGGTCCGATGACACGATCATGCTATTCCGCGCCTGCCGGCCCAGTTCCACCAGCCGGCGGCGGATCGCCTCGTCGGCCGTCATGCCGGACGGAACAAAATTCGCCCGGACCGTCCCGTAAACTCGCTCGCCAGACTGCCCAGGCGGCGCGCCGTCAAAGTACACCGAAACCTGCTTGCGCCGCACCCGACTGAAAGTTTGCAGTAGCTCGATCAAAGCAATTTCGTCGTCCAGCTCGCGCAACGATCTACCTGGAAGGTGCGGGATAAGGTTGTGTCCATCGATGATATACATGCTCGCTATTTTAACGGAAAGATGTGCTATGATTCAAGCAGTTATGAAGCGCCGTAGAAACAACCTGCTGCTCTACCTGATTCTCAATATCCTCGTGTCGGCCGGAACCACCCTGGCCGTACTTTACGTGTGGGATTACCTGCGCCCGCCCATTGTACCGCCGCCGCCGGTTGCCGCCGTTGAGGAGCCAGTCCAAACCGCAACCGAGGAACCACTTGCCCCGGCGCCAACAACGACACCCCCTCCGGCCGGAGAAATCGTTATCGAGATCCGCGCAGTGATCGGTGTAGGAGACCTTGCCCAGGAAGTGATCGTCCTCCGGCGCGTTGGCGAAGGCAACCTGCTGATGACCGGCTGGCGGTTGGAAGGCGAACAGGGACAGAGCTATGTTTTTCCGGCCCAGCCCGAGCTGGTGTTGTTCAAGGATGGCGCAGTGCAGGTATTTACTCGCTCCGGCGATGATACTGCCACCGAAGTATATTGGGACCGCGATGGGCCTGCCTGGCGAAGCGGTGAAACAATCCGCCTGCTGGACACCCTGGGCGCAGAGCGGGCCAGTTATACGATCCCGTGAGCTCATTCGAATGGAAGATTTCGAACGACCGATCGACAAGATAATCCGCGAAGCCCGCGAGAAAGGCGAGTTTGACGACCTGCCTGGCAAGGGCCAGCCAATCCGGTGGGACGATGACGCGCTTGTTCCTGAAGAACAGCGCCTGGCATATCGATTGTTAAAGAACAACCATTTCACAGTCGATTGGATCGCGTTGGGCCAGGAGTTGGATCAGGAATTCGAGCGGGCTCGTCGCGCGTTAGAATCGGCGCGAGCCGCGCGCGCAGAAGGAACTATGAGGGCGGCCGACTGGCAGGCCTTCACCCAACACTATGCCAGAACGATCCGGGCCTTGAATTTGCGCATCACCGGCTATAATCTACGTGTGCCGCACGCTCAATTCCAGCGCAAGCCTTACCCTATCGATCCCGACGTAATGCAGGCGGAAGGAGATTAATGTCACAGGCTTTTTACCGCAAGTGGCGGCCCCAAAAATGGGACGAGGTTATCTCCCAGGAGCATATTATCCAGACCTTGCGCAATGCCGTTCGCAGCGAGCGCACCGGTCATGCCTACCTGCTGGCCGGCCCGCGCGGCACAGGCAAAACAACCACCGCGCGCCTGCTGGCCAAAGCGCTCAACTGCCTGGATGAAAACCTGGCTAACCGGCCGTGTGATGCCTGCCCCCACTGCCTGTCGATCAACGCCGGGCGTTTTCTCGACCTGATCGAAATTGATGCCGCTTCCAACACCTCGGTCGATGATGTACGCGACCTGCGCGAGAAGATCAACTTCTCCCCCACCCAGGGACGCTACAAGGTCTACATCATCGACGAAGTCCACATGCTCTCCACAGCCGCCTTCAACGCACTGCTGAAAACGCTGGAAGAGCCACCGCCCCACGCCGTATTTATCCTGGCCACTACCGAAGTTCACAAGATCCCAGCCACCATCCTCTCGCGCGTTCAGCGGTACGAGTTTCGCCGCATTCCAGTTGGCGAAATCGTCCGCTATCTCAAGGCTAAAGCCGTTGAGGAAGGCCTGGCGGTCGATGACGATGCCCTGCTCCTGATCGCGCGCCAGGCTACCGGCGCAATGCGCGACGCGGTCTCCCTGCTCGACCAGCTTTCGTCCACCGGCCAGCGCGTCACCCTGGCCGAGGCGCAAACCGTACTCGGAACGGCCACCAGCAGCCTGGTGGTCGAAATCATCGCGGCCTTGCAAGCGCGCGATCCTGCCCGCGGGTTTTCCATCATCCAGGCTGCCCTCGACTCTGGCACCGACCCGCGCCAGTTCGCCCGGCAGGTGGTCGATTACTTGCGCAGCTTGCTCCTGGTCCGCATGGGCAATGCGGAGCAGGTCGACGCCACCCCCGAAATGCGCCAGGGCATGGCCTCCCAGGCAGCCGGGTTCGAGCTGGCAGAGATCCTTGAAGCGATCCGCCTGTTCAACGCTGCGGCGACCGATACGCGCAGTTCCTGGCATCCTGGCCTCGCGCTGGAGCTGGCAGTGGCTGAGGCAGTCTCCCCGCCGCAACCTCAGGTCCAGGCAGTCGCCTCTGCATCCACCCAACCCGTCGCCGCCCGGCCAGCCCAATCCACGGCCCGCCCGGCCAGTGAAACGGGCCAGCCGCCTGCCGTTCCCGAGGAGGATGAGTTTGCAAACCTGCCAGAGATCCAGCCTGTTCGCCCGACCCGCCAGACTCAGTCCGTGACAGCCGCCCAACCTGGCTCACCGGTCCATTCAAGCGCTGTCAACCCACCCGACCAGGAAAGCGTGTCACGGGCGTCTCAGGACGAGCAAGAAAAAGAAACTGCCCCGACGGCGACTGCGCCCTCCACCACACCCCCAGCAGGGACGGCTGCCAAACCTTCGACTCAGGGGCAGCGGGTGATCACCCAACAGGAGCTCCAGCAGAACTGGAACCGCATCCGCGTTGCGGTAAAAAAACGCAAACCGCTGACCGAAGCGGTCCTGAACTCGTGCCGCTACCACATCAAAGACAACACCCTGATTCTGAGCTTCCCAAGCGAAGTGGTAAAATTAAAAATGGATTCAGAGGAGAACATCAACCTCCTCCGTGAAGCCCTCCAGGCCGTCCTGGGTGTCATGCTGCCCGTCCGCTGTATCCTGGCAGGCAGCAAATCGGTCCAACCCGGAGACTTCGATGTCGAAGGTGACGGCATGGTAGGCACCGCCCTCGACCTGGGTGGGAAAATCGTATTTGACGAATAACCGGCCTGGGATTCATTCTATTGTGTAACAAAATCAACAGACAGGAGAGAAACACATGGCGAAAGGTTTTAACCGGCCCAAAAGCGTAGGCGGAGGGGGCGGCGGCATGATGCAGCAGATCAAGCGGCTGCAGGAGCAGATGGAACAGGCCCAGGCCCAATTAGCGGAAGAGACGGTCACCGCAACCGTTGGCGGCGGCGCGGTCAAAGTCACAATGACCGGCGACCAGCGCTGTAAAGACATTGTTATCGACCCCGAACTGCTGAAAGACGCTGACGCAGAAATGATGCAGGATATGCTCCTCTCGTGCGTCAACCTGGCCCTCGACCAGTCACGCAAGCTGGCGGAAGACCGCATGGGACCGCTGGCCAGCGGCCTACCCGGGCTGCCATTCTAAGCCTCACCCCGCCCGCGCGCTGACCCATGGCCGTTTTACCCGCTCCAATCCAGAATCTGGTCCTGGCTTTCGAACGCCTGCCAGGCATCGGTCCTAAAACAGCATCGCGCCTGGCCTTTTACCTGCTGCGTGCTCCCGATGATATCTCCAAACAGCTGGCCAGCGCCCTGCTGGACCTCAAGTCTGCCACCGGGCAGTGCCAGGCCTGCTTCAACATCACGCTGGCAGGGCAAACCCTGTGTGAGATTTGCTCCAACCCCAAGCGAGACGAATCGGTCATCTGCGTGGTCGAAGAGCCGCTGGATGTGCTGGCGCTGGAGCGCACCGAGGGCTTCCAGGGCCGCTACCACGTCCTGCATGGCGTCCTTTCACCGATCGATGGGATCACCGCAGATGACCTTAAAATTCGCCCGTTAATTGAGCGCATCCGGCGCGGCGGGGTCAGAGAAGTCATCCTGGCGACCAATCCGAGCATGGAAGGCGACGCCACGGCCCTCTACCTGAGCCAGCAAATCCTCCCGTTAGGACCGCGCATCACCCGCCTCGCGCGCGGCCTGCCGGTCGGGGGCGACCTTGAATACGCCGACCAAAATACTCTCCTGCGCGCCCTGGCCGGGCGGCAGGAGATGGGATAATGCGATATAATTGATAACGTTAATCGGCATACTTTGAGAAGGGGAATAGGGATGACGACTTCAAACCAGTACGATATCGCGATTATCGGCGGCGGGATCGTCGGTACGGCAACCGCCATGGCCCTGGTAGAGCAGTTCCACCCGAATCTGGTTGTCCTGGAGGCTGAAGGCAAGCTGGCAGCCCACCAGACCGGCAATAACAGCGGAGTGATCCATTCCGGGCTGTACTATAAACCTGGCTCGCTCAAGGCGCGCAACTGCGTCGAAGGCCGCGAAGCGATGTATCGCTTCTGTGCAGAGCACGGCATCGCCCACGACAACTGCGGTAAGCTGGTCGTTGCCACCAGTAAAGAAGAAATCCCGGCCCTGGACCGGCTGGAAGAGCGCGGGCATGCCAACGGGCTGACCGGGCTGCGCCGCCTCAACAGCCGCGAAGAACTTCGCGAGTACGAACCGCACGTCGACGGCATTACCGGTCTGTTTGTCCCTCAAACCGGCATCGTCGATTATAAGCAGGTCACCGAAACCTACGGAAAGGTTGTCCGCGAGCATGGTGGTGAAATCCGCCTCAATGCCCGGGTCAACGCCATCCACCAGCGCGCCGGCGAAATTGTCCTTGAAACGAACTCAGGCGAGGTGCACGCCCGCAACATCATCAACTGCGCCGGCTTGCAGTCAGACCGCGTGGCCCGCATGGCCGGGCTTGACCCCAAACTACAGATCATCCCCTTCCGCGGCGAGTACTACGAGTTGGTCCCCGAACGCGAACACCTGGTCAAGAACCTGATCTATCCGGTCCCTGACGCCCGCTTCCCCTTCCTGGGCGTTCACTTCACCCGCATGGTCCACGGGGGGGTCGAGGCCGGGCCGAACGCTGTGCTGGCTTTCAAGCGCGAAGGCTATCGCCACCGGGATATTTCACCGCGCGATCTCCTGGGCTATCTTACTTTCAGCGGCTTCTGGACCATGTCGTTCAAGTATATGAAGATGGGCGCCGGCGAATTCTACCGCTCGTTCAGCAAACCTGCTTTCGTCAAGGCGCTTCAGCGGCTGATCCCAGACCTGAAGATGGAAGACGTCCACCGCAGCGGAGCAGGGGTACGCGCCCAGGCCCTCGAGCCAAACGGCCAGCTGGTCGACGACTTCCGCATCGTTGAGGCCGAGCATATGGTCCACGTGCTCAACGCTCCTTCGCCGGCCGCTACCGCTTCGATCAGCATCGGCCGTTCGATCGCCGAGATGGCAAAAAAGAATTTCGGGTTGGCATAGCAATACCCTTGACAGAATCACCGGATTGCGTAAAATCGGTCCGGCATGAAATTCTTCGAGCGAAAAAGGCTGTTGACGCGGCGCCTGCGCCGTAACCGGGCCCTGGGCCCTGGGACGGATATTATTTTTCATTTGATTTCCCATTTTTCTTAAAAAGAGAGCCGTCCTGGCTCTCTTTTTTTGCTGCGAATACGAGGTTGGTATGCTGAAATTACCCGGATTGATCGACCCCCACGTGCATGTGCGTGAACCCGGCGCCACGCATAAAGAGGATTGGGACACCGCCACCCAGGCCGCCCTGGCGGGCGGATTCACCGCCATCCTGGCCATGCCCAACACCCAGCCGCCGGTGTGTGACGCTGCCACGCTGGATCGGGCGCTGGACTCAGCCAGTCACAAAGCCCGCTGTGATTTTTCCCAATTCCTCGGGGCCGGGCCGGACAACGCCGGCGATCTTCCAGCCCTGGCGCCCCTGGCGGCCGGGCTCAAGCTGTACCTCGACCAGACCTACGGCCCGCTGCGCCTGGACGAGATGAGCCTGTGGATGGAGCATTTCTCCGCCTGGCCAGCCGGAGCGCCAATCGTCGCGCACGCTGAGGGCCGTACGATGGCGGCAGTGATCCTGCAAGCCGCTTTGTTCGACCGCCCGGTCCACATTGCCCACGTTTCTACCCGCGAAGAGATCCTCCTCATCCGGGCGGCAAAAGAGAAAGGCCTTAAGGTAACCTGTGAGGTTGGCCCACACCACCTATTTCTCAGCACAGCCGACCTGGTTGAGAACGGTGGTCGCCTGTCTGGCGGGCGAAGCGAGGTGCGCCCGCACCTGGCCAGCCCGAAAGACCAGCAGGCCCTGTGGGAAAACCTTGATGTGATCGACTGCTTCGCCACCGATCACGCCCCCCACACCCCGGCCGAAAAAGATGGCCCCAACCCGCCGCCCGGTTTCCCTGGTTTGGAAACAGCCCTGCCCCTGCTGCTGACTGCCGTCCACGCCGGTAGGCTGACGATTGAAGATATCGTCGCCCGCTGCCACACCAACCCGCGCCGCATCTTCGACCTGCCCGAACAACCTGACACCTGGGTTGAAGTCGATCCGGAGGCTGAAACCATCATTCAGGGCGCCCGGTTCTTTTCACGCAGCGCGTGGTCGCCTTTCGAAGGCTTTCCGGTGCGCGGCCAGGTCACCCGCGTTGTCCTGCACGGAGAAACCGTCTATACCCCTGGCCAGATCCTGGCCGCCCCGGGGAGTGGGCAAAACCTTCGCCAGGCATCCCCTCAGGAATAACAATCGCAAACCATTATTGTTCAAACAAGGAGGAAAAAATGGCTTTACACACCCCACGCACCTTTAAACAAAGCCCCCACCTGCCTTTTGGAGACCGGCAGGAATCACCATTCTACGGTAAAGATATTATTTCCGTAAAGCAGTTCTCCCGCAGTTCATTGAACTACGTTTTTGGCGTGGCCAACGAAATGGAAGAAATGGTCCGGCGGGTTGGCAGCTTTGACCTGCTGAAGGGCAAAATCCTGGCCAACCTGTTTTACGAGCCCTCTACCCGTACCTCCTCCTCTTTTACCGCCGCGATGGAACGCCTGGGCGGAAGTGTGATTCCCATCAATGAGGTGCGCTATTCCTCGGTTTCCAAGGGCGAGTCGCTCCCCGACACCATACGCACACTGGAAGCCTACGCTGACGTGATCGTCCTGCGCCACCCCGAAGTCGGCTCGGCCGAACTGGCGGCGAAATATGCCCGGAAACCAATCATCAATGCTGGTGACGGGATCGGCGAGCACCCTACCCAGGCTCTGCTCGACCTGTTCACCATCCAGCAGGAGATGGGGCGCATCGACGGACTGACCATCACCATGGTCGGGGATCTGAAATACGGCCGCACCGTCCACTCGCTGGCCCGCCTGCTGACCCTCTTCAATGTAAAGATCAACTATGTCTCGCCTGAAATCTTGCAGATGCCGGCAGCCATCGTGACCGAGATTGAAGAAACCGGTAAAGGCGCCGAAAGTCCAACGACCCAGGCTTCCTATTTCAGCCTCGACCCTGTCATCGCCGAGAGCGACGTCCTGTACGTCACCCGCGTGCAAAAAGAGCGCTTCACCGATGAAGCCGAGTACGAGCAGGTCAAGAATGCTTTCATTATTTCGCCCGAAACGTTGAAACAGGCCAAAGAGGATATGATCGTCATGCACCCCCTGCCGCGCGTCGGAGAGATCACCATGGAAGTCGACGACGACCCACGCGCCGCATACTTCCGCCAGATGGAATACGGCCTATATGTCCGCATGGCCCTGCTGGCCATGGTGCTTGGCAAATCCTAGCGAATTAGGAGACCCACGTTATGCCCGACTCTTTCTTCACCTTGCTGGACTGCCGCGCCCAAGAAACCGGCTCGCTGGTATGCGTCGGGCTGGACCCGCACCCGGCTGACCTGCCAGAACCGACCGCTCGCGCCGCGAAAGCTTTCTGCCTGCGCCTGATCGAAACCACGGCCGACCTGGCGCTGGCTTTCAAACCCAATGCAGCCTTCTTCGAAGCGCTTGGCCCGGCCGGCTGGGCTGCCCTGGCCGAGGTGATCGCGGCGGTCCCGAACAGCGTGCCGGTCATCCTGGATGCCAAACGCGGCGACATCGCCTCCACCGCCGAAGCTTATGCCGCCTCAGCCTTCGAGCGCCTGAACGCCGGGGCAATCACCCTCAGCCCATACCTGGGGCGCGACTCGCTGGAGCCTTTCCTGCGCGACCCGGCCCGTGGCGTCTTCCTGCTGTGCAAGACTTCCAATCCAGGCGCCGCCGACCTGCAGGATCTTTCCCTGGCTTCTGATGGGCAGCCGCTCTACGCGGCAGTCGCCCGCCTGGCCCAGAACTGGAACGCGAACCACAACGTCGGCCTGGTGGTCGGCGCCACTCAACCCGAGTCGCTCCGCCGCGCGCGCCAGGCTGCGCCCGACCTGTGGTTCCTGGCTCCTGGCGTAGGCGCACAGGGCGGCGACCTGGCTGACGCGCTTCAAAACGGCCTGCGCGCTGATGGACTGGGGCTCTTGTTAAACGTCTCGCGCAGCGTCGCCCACGCCGCCAACCCCCGCCAGGCCGTGCGCGAGCTCAACCAGGCCATCAAGGTCGAGCGCGAGTGCCTGCTGGCCAGGCCAGCTGGCAATACCCCTTACCCGGTTGAACCACTTCCGGCGGTAGACCATTCACCGGACAATTTGCCCGCGCTGGCCGATGGGCTGCTCCAGGCCGGCTGCGTGCGCTTTGGGGAGTTCACCCTCAAGTCCGGTTTGAAATCACCCATCTACATCGACCTGCGCCGCCTGGTCAGTCACCCTGCCCTGTTGGCTGAGGTAGCCCGGGCTTATACAGTTGTCTTACGCCGCCTGTCCTTTGAGCGCCTGGCAGCGCTGCCCTACGCCGCTCTACCCATTGCTGCCGCAATCAGCTTGCATGGCAATTGGCCAATGATTTACCCTCGCAAAGAAGTCAAGGAATATGGTACACGGGCCGAGATCGAAGGCGAGTTTCTACCCGGCGAACGCGCAGTTGTCATCGACGACCTGGCCACTACCGGTGGGAGCAAATTCGAAGCCATCGAGAAACTCACCGCAGCCGGCCTGCGCGTAGAAGACGTGGTCGTTCTGATCGACCGCCAATCCGGCGC
Source organism: uncultured Anaerolineaceae bacterium (assembly GCA_964490575.1). Classification (GTDB taxonomy): domain Bacteria; phylum Chloroflexota; class Anaerolineae; order Anaerolineales; family Anaerolineaceae; genus DSYU01. The sequence continues at coordinate 29,328 of CAZBDC010000037.1, forward strand.
CGCCGAGTCCCTCGCTCAGGCAGGCTATCATCTTCATTCCGTGCTGACCCTGACCATGCTGCTGGATTACTGGGAGACCACCGGCCGTATTCCTCGTGATCAAATCGCCGCTGCGCGAGCTTTCCTGAGCTCATGAGCCTTTATCGCACCTTCCGCCCACTGATCTACCGCCTGGCGCCCGAGCAGGCCCATTCGGTCACTATCCAGATGCTGCACCTGGCCGGCGGCTTTCCGCCTGCGGCGGCTTTGCTACGGGCCCTGTTCCGCCCTCGGCGCCAGGGCCCGGCTGTGCAAGCTTTCGGTCTAAATTTTACGAACCCACTCGGCATGGCCGCCGGCTATGACAAAGACGGCCTGGGCTGGCGCGGGCTGGCCTGCCTGGGGTTCGGCCACATCGAGGTCGGCACAGTCACGCCTCGCCCGCAGCCCGGCAACCCTGCGCCGCGCCTGTTCCGCCTGGTCGAAGATCAGGCGGTGATCAACCGGATGGGCTTTAACAACCGCGGGGCCGCATTCCTGGCCAGCCGGCTGCGCGGCCCACGCCCGCGCGGCCTGGTGCTGGGCGTAAACATCGGCAAGAATAAGGACACCCCGCTGGAAGAAGCCAGCCAGGACTACCTGGCCCTGGCGCGGGCTTTTGCCCCACTCAGCGACTATCTGGCGGTCAACGTCAGTTCACCGAACACGCCCGGGCTGCGTAGCCTGCAAACCCGCGCTGCGCTGGAAGGCATCCTCCAGCCGCTGGCCGCCGAACGCGATCGCCAGGCCCGCCAGCTCGACCGCCCGGTCCCCATCCTGGTTAAGCTGGCCCCCGACCTGGATGACGCCGGCCTGGAAGCCGCCCTGGAAGCCGTGACTGCCTGTGGCATGGACGGCGTCATCATCAGCAACACCACCATTACCCGCCCACCGTTACATTCACCCCTCTCCACCGAGACAGGCGGGTTGAGCGGCGCGCCTTTGGCTAACCTGGCAACCGAGATGGTAAAGAAGGTTTCAAAACGGCTGAATGACCGCCTGCCGATCGTCGCCAGCGGCGGCGTGATGGACGCTCGCTCCTACCAGGAAAAGGTGGACGCAGGCGCCGTCCTGGTCCAACTCTATACTGGCCTGATTTACGAAGGACCGGGCCTGGTAAAAGAAATCCAAAACCATATTGGGGGCTAAGGCACTAGCCGGATCATCCAGGCGCTGGCAGATCTGTGCGACCACCCGCGCTTTGATGGCGGTCAACCAGAAGTCTGGAGAAACGGTCTCCGTACATTCTGTGAACAGGCGCACCGCCACTGCGCCCAGCAGTTCTCGACTATTGCCTGTGTAAGCAGTACTTGCCGCCGCACTTACAGACAGCATCCGGGCGAACCGGTTTAACGCCGGGCCAACATAATCATCGCCGCGCTCTTCGGTGACGCCGGAGCGTAGCGCCATCCGGACCTTCACCACAAAAGGATCAAAACAGGTTTATCGCCACGGCGTAAAGAACGTGAGCGAGCCAACCGCCGTTTCCCAGACCGCCTCGAAAGGCGCGCTGCTCTCTGGCCAGCGCTCAGGCTCCCACGGGTCATTGACAATCGTGTAGACCAGCCCGCTGTCTGTCAGAATATAAGCCTGGCGCGAAGCCCACGGCCCGAGCGGTGGATCCACCTTAAAGACCACTGCGCGCGCGCCGCCAATGGTACGATCCTGGATCGAACCAGGATCCACATCGTAAATCCCTGCCGCGTACTCGTGCGGGGATTGGGCCTTATCGCTGGCAAGCATGGGGTAAGCCCCCACCGTCAGCGAAACGCGCACATTTTCAAAGCCCTCCCAGTTGCCCAGGTTAGGGCCCCCCTCCACCCGCGCGTTAAAAGCGCGGTTGAGCGCGAAATCCGCCGGGTAAAGGAAGCAATAGCCGTCCGACTCCTGCACCAGCAGTAGGGTCCCAGCCCCGGGCTGCGGACAGACCGCGCTGACCTGGGCGGTCTCGCGTGGAATCAGCGGCGGGAAAAAGGAAATCGTGCTCGTGATCATTTCCCAGGCCTGGCGGACCGGCTCATCCAGCTCGCCCACAAAGCCCGGCTGAGGTGAAATGGTAAGCATGTACTTGAAATCATTTGCCACCACGAAACCTGCCCGTTGAGCAATCATTCCGGGCAGCCCGTCCAGCACCACCGCCGGGTACCCCCCAATGCTGCCAATCTCCTGGGCCAGTTCAACGGGTTCTCCCGGTGGAATATTCAGCGCTCGCCACTTCTGAGCATACGCGGCGCTGTTGGCGATGTCGGCCCGCCCGTTAGAGGCCACCCACACCGTGACTGTAGCCAGCTCCATTTGCTTCGGACTGGGCTCTTCGCGCGGGCCGACCAGCTTGACCACCTCGTCCGGGCGCAGTTCATCCGGCTGAATGGTAAAGCCATCCGGGTATAGGAAGCAGAACCCATTAATTTCGCTGGCATACAGGTGCCTGCCGGCTTCCTCACGCGGACAGTTCGCCATCGGGTCTGCCGCAGCCGGGATTTCTTCAGCAGGCGTGCTGGTTGCCTCCGGCGCGTCTCCGGGTTCTGTGGGGGCTGGCAGGCTCTCGCCCGGTGTGGTTGTCTCCAGCTGCGGTGAGTTAGAATCAACTGCTGGCTGGCAGCCACTTACCAATGCCAAAACCAGGATCAGGAATAAGATAAAAAATTTAAAACGGTGCTCCAACATCGATTACCTCATTCATCCATATTTTTCTTACCATGAGGTAACGATCTTGTCAGCAAAAAAGTTCCCCCAATCCCCTTTTCCGGGCACAGAGAGCCAACCTGGCCAACCAGCCGCCTCAGCCCAGCGTCCCTATACCTCCACTGGATAAAAACACAATCCGGCTGTTCCCGGACCAGTATGTACTGCCAGGGCGGGTGAGAGCTCCGCCATCAGTGTCTCGACACAGGTCAGCCGTTCCTCGACCATCTCGCGCAGGTGGGTCACCTCTTGCAGTGCGCCGGCGTGAACGTATGCAACCTTGATCTTGCCCTTGAAGCCAACTGCCCGCTCGACTAAATCGACCATCATTTTATAGGCATTGAGCCGGCTGCGCGCCTTTCCCAGCGCGACGATGACGCCATCTTCCATTCCAATCAACGGCTTGATATTCAGAAGCGTTCCAACCAGTGCCTGGGCGCGCCCAATCCGCCCCCCCATGTAGAGATACTTAAGCGTATCAGCCGTCTGAATCATGCGCGTGATCGGGATCATCCGACGGACAAGGCCCAAGATATCATCCAGTGATTTGCCCGCCAGGGCGGCCCGGGCTGCTTCGATAACCATCCAACCCTGGCACAGCGATACATTACGAGTATCGACCACCTCGATCCGCACTTCAGGCATTTGCTCGCGCGCCATCGACTGCGCCACGCAGGCAGCCTGGTAAGCCCCGCTGCCCTTTGAGGTCATGTGAATGCTGACGATCTCGCGGGTTCCCTTCTCAGCAAGGTCCTGGTACAGCGCCAGGTAGTCCCCAGGCCCCGGGCTGGCGGTGGTCGGGGCAAATTTTGCGGTCGCCATCCACTTCAGGAATTCATCGCGCTGGATCGTAACCAGGTCCCGCAGCACTTCTTCGCCGCGATGTATGTAATAAGCCACCCAATGGATATTGAGCGCCTCGATGAATGCCTCTGGGATGCTGGCGCAGCTATCCGTCACCACTGCGACTTTATCCATCTCTACCTCCCCGATCAATCTTAAAACCACAAAGCAGTGAGGCGGTCATGCTGTTCGCATCCATGTCACTACCCAATTTTTTCTAATCGTTCTTACATTATTATAGCCCGAAACCGGAATAAATCTGCAGCACAAGAGAAGATCCGCAGACCATTTTTGTTCCGACTCAATACTCCAAACCCGAGAGAAAAAGGTATATTTCAAACAATACCTCTTGACAAAATTCCGGTTCATGCTATAAAGGTAACAATTAATTCCGATCCTGATAATTACATACCAGATTATTGCCGATATACCAAGAATGCAAGAAATTCGGTTTAAACTGTTGGGACAACGCCGTTTTTAGCCCTCCATTTCCTTTCCTCAGAGTCATTTTCTGGTATGCCAGGTTAAATTACACCAACGCGAGCTTGATCCTAACCGGGTCACAATCGTCAGGCAACTGCTACCAGTGCCCTTGCTACTTTTGCTCATTATTCATAGCGTACGTATCCCGTGCATCTGCGATCGGCCCCCACTCCCGGGAACTGGCTGATCGTTGTGTGAAAATATACCCAAAGGAGAAGAAAAGAATGGACACAATCGCACGTCGCAAGTTCCTTTTTAGCCTGGCCATGATTTTGATCCTGGCTCTGTCGGCCCTGTTGACCGGCTGCAGCGCCGAGAAAAAGGTCAAAATCGGCTTCGTCGCCCAGCTTACCGGAGCCGATTCTTATATCGGCCAGGCCGCCGAACTCGCCCTGGAAGATCGTGTCGCCGAAATTAACGCCAACGGCGGCATTCGCGGGTATCAGGTGGAGTTGATCACCTATGACAGCCGCTCCCTGGTCGAAGACGCAGTCGCCGCTTCCAAGCGCCTGATTGAACAGGACCGCGTGGCTGCCGTCATCGGCCCAGAGTGGTCCGGGGCCGCCATCCCGATCGCGACCATCGCTAACACGGCCAAGGTGCCATTCATCGCTACGACTGCCTCCAACGTGATGGTTACCGTGACGGAAGAGGGCCAGTTAAACCCCTATATGTTCCGGGCCTGCTTTATTGATCCCTACCAGGGTTATGCGCTGGCCGATTTCGCTTACAAGGAGTTAGGAAAACGCAAAGCCGCCTTCATCACCGATGTGACCGCGGCATATTCGGTCGGGATCCAGAATTTCTTTGAAGAACACTTCACTGAACTGGGCGGCGAGTTGGTTGCCAAAGAAGGCTACCAGGCCAACGACCAGGAGTTCCGCGCCCAGATCTCAAAGGTTGCTGAATCAGGAGCCGACCTGCTGGTGATCCCAACGGCCACTTACCGCGACGCAGCCCTGATCGCCAAGCAGGCCGATGCGCTCGGGCTCGATATCCAATACCTGGGCGTGGACGGCTGGGTATCCGATGACCTGCTGAGCATGGCAGCCGCCGAGCTGGATGGCGCCTATCTCTCCAGCGGTGTTTCGACCGAATCCCCAGAGTTCCAGGCTTACAATACCGCATTCGAGGAAAAGCATAACATGAAAGCCACTGTCTATGCTTACTACGCCCTGGATGCGCTGTACGCCTTCGAGTATGCTATCGGCCAGGCCATCGACAAGACTGGTAAGCCCGATTCGACCGCCATCAAGGATGCGCTGGAGAACATGAAGGATGTCCAGGTCTTCACCAGCAAACTGACCTACGAGCCTGACACGCACAACCCGTACAACAAACCCATCATCATCATAGATCGGGAAGAGCACACGTCTGAACTCCAGTCACCGCTCATTATC
>CAZBDC010000038.1:0-6875 GCA_964490575.1 uncultured Anaerolineaceae bacterium
GCGATAATGAGCGGTGACTGGAGTTCAGACGTGTGCTCTTCCGATCTAACCGGGAGTTGCATCTGAGCGATCCGCAAGGCTTCCAGGCGGAAGCCGGGCAAGGGGTACAGGCCGAGGTCGATGGCCAGTTTGTTCAGGTCGGCAGCCTGCGCCTTGCCAGCGCGCTCAACGCTGGCCTGAACGGCCTGGAAAATGAAGTGAAACGGCTCCAGAGCGAAGCCAAGACCGTCATGGTCGTCGCCATAGACGGGAAAGTAAAAGGCCTGATTGCTGAGGCAGATGTGGTAAAAGAAGGATCGGCAGAGGCTATCCGCACCCTGCGTGAAATGGGCCTGCACGTTGTAATGATAACCGGCGATAATCAGCAAACCGCCTCGGCAATTGCCCGCCAGGTCGGGATAGACATCGTTCTGGCAGAAGTCCTGCCTGGCGACAAAGCGGCTGAGGTGAAAAAGCTCCAGGAACGCGGCGCGGTGGTCGCGATGGTCGGAGACGGCATCAACGACGCGCCCGCCCTGGCCCAGGCCGACACCGGTATTGCCATTGGCACCGGCACCGATGTTGCCATGGCTTCGGCCCCGGTCGTCCTCATCAGCGGCGACCTGCGCGGCGTGGCGCGCGCCATCGCCTTGTCGCGCCGCACGCTGCGAACAATCAAACAAAACCTGTTCTGGGCGTTCTTCTACAATGTTCTCCTGATCCCTGCCGCCGCAGCCGGGCTGCTCAATCCCATGCTGGCTGCCGCCGCAATGGCATTCAGCAGCGTGTTTGTCGTGACCAACTCGCTGCGACTGCGGCGGAAGAAGATATAAGAAATGGCATATCGAAGATGCTGTCCAAACGTACTTTTTGGACAGCATCTTCGATAGATGGGGCCCCTGAATTACTTACCTGAAACGCCTCCCCAGGTGGCGGAGAATCTCATCAGCCCCCATTTCGATGGTCTTATCGGTCATATTCACGATCGTAAAACGATTCCGCCGGCAAAATGCCAGCGCTTCTTCCACCTCGCGATAAACTGCCTGCGGATCGACGTATGCGGTGAGAATCGGGGTGCCCAGCTGTTTCTGGCGCTGTACCCGGTATTGGATTAGCTGCCCGGGTTCGATCGTCAGCCCAAACACGCGCTGCCGGTCCAGCGAGAACAGTTCTTCTGGAGGTGGTATTTGCGGGACCAGAGGGTAATTGGCCACCTTCCAACCCAGGACTGCCAGATAGACACTGAGGGGAGTTTTCCCAGACCTGGACACCCCCACCAGAACGGCCTCCGCCTGTGCCCAACCGTCGGGGTTTTTTCCGTCATCGTGCTTCAACGTGTAATCAATCGCGGAAACCCGGCCAAAATACTCATGATGCAGCCGGCGATATAACCCCGGCTGGCGCAGGGGTTCACTTTCAACCTTCTGCGAAATCCACTCGATAATCGGCCCCATTAAATCGACTGCCTGCACCCCGATCTTACCGGCTTCACCGACCAGGTAGTCCTGCAACAAAGAATCGACCAGGGTATGCACGACTAATGCATCTGCCTCACGCGCCTGCTTCAGCACATCAGCGATTTGCTCCTCCTGGCGTACATTCCCAATCGTGACAACCCGGACCGCGTGCTCTGGAAACTGAGCTAAAACAGTGTTGACAAGTTGTTCGCCGCTGGCGCCCACCCCCCCAGAAACAATATAAATCGTCGGAATAACCAGATGATGATCCATATCGCAGCTACCCAGCAGGACGGACCTGGTTTGCCGTCCTATCAAATGTCAGAACGGTGCCTGCCGGGCAGGGCTGTACCCGGCTGCCAAATGCCTGCACCAGGGCGATATACGCTCGTTCTCCGGTACAGTGGTTTGGATATAGATCCATCGATTGCTCCTGACCATAGCCCCTGAGCACTTCGATGGCATGATTAAGATTTTCCTGGGTTGCGCTTGTCAAATGCGTGCCGCCAAGCACAGCCTTAATGGGGCTGGCGAAAGTCCGCCGGATATGGGCCAGTGTATTGAGCAGTCCTGCATGGCAGCAGCCGCACACGATCACCAATCCATCCTGCGTTTCCAGAATGAGCGAAAGATCATCCCGGTAAGGATCAGGCAGCCATTCACCATTTTCGCGGATGAAATGGTTTGGACCGCGGCCTTCGAACTCAGACCGGTCGGGGATCACCCCCGTGGTCCAAACCCCTGGCAGGATCTCGGCAGGCTCAGATTGCAGGCGCAAGTCAACCTGCCGGGAAAGCTGCTCTGGCGAGTAATCCAGGCCAATCGACTCTGATCGAGGATCTTTGCCTGAAAAGCGCTCCCGAAACAGATCTGGATTAGCATACAAGGGAATTCCCAGTTTGCAGAGCCTGAGAACCTGGGCAAGGCCGCCGGTATGGTCATAATGAGCATGGCTGATCGCCAGCGCGTCGACCCGGCCAAGGTCAATATCCATCAGGGCCGCGTTGTGCGCCAGCACCTCTCCACTTTGCCCGGTATCGAAAAGCACCTGGCCATTCGATGTTTCAATCAAAAAGCTAACCCCATGTTCGCCCCACAGCTTCGAACCGCGTAACACAGAATTATCCACAACACACCGAATGGTAATCATCCAACAACACTCCTTCTTTACATCACCAGGAACCTCAAATGGAAAATAATGCCGCTAACAGCGCCACAAAACGATAGAAAAAGCAACCCATTAACGCCTCTACCACACTATCTTTGTATCCTGACTACTTTCATTATACAAATATATGACAGAACTACAATTCTCATGGCAAGCGGCCAGGGTGATTTAATTATTGGAAAGACCCAGCCGGTGAGTTCTTATCGGATAAAATAAGAGGAGTAAGCGTTCCGGCAAAACATAACAACAATGCAATGGAGGCAACTGCGTCAATGAAGACAATCGGCCTGATCGGTGGCATGAGCTGGGAATCGTCCCAAACCTATTACCAGGTGATCAACGAGACAGTCCGTAACCGCCTGGGAGGTTTGCACTCCGCCCGCTGCATTCTTTACTCAGTTGACTTTGCGGAGATCGAAATCCTCCAACAGGAGGGCCGCTGGGAAGAAGCCGCAGTGCTGCTGGTTGAAGCCGGGCAATCGCTGGAACGCGCCGGGGCAGGCTGCATCGTCTTGTGCACGAACACCATGCACAAAGTAGCCGCGCAAATCGAGGCAGGCGTGTCGATTCCGCTGCTCCACATCGCGGATGCTACCGCCATTCAGATTTGCGCACAGGGTATTCAATCGGTTGGACTGTTGGGCACGCGCTTTACCATGGAAGAAGCATTTTACAAGAGCCGGTTGGTAGAACGGTATGGCCTGCGGGTGCTGATCCCCCCGGCAGGAGAACGAGATATCGTTCACCGGGTGATCTACGGCGAGTTGTGCCTTGGCCAGATCCAGAGCGAGTCGCGCAAGGCTTACCAACGCATCATCGCCGGGCTGGTTGATCAGGGCGCGCAGGGGATCATCCTCGGCTGCACTGAGATCGGCTTGCTGGTTGGGCCTGAAGACAGCCCGGTCCCGTTATTTGACACGACCCTTCTGCACGCCAGGATGGCTGTGGATTGGTCAATTGGCCAGTCGCTCGATCAACATGATCCATCTCAATCGTCAATAACCCGGTAAAGGAGCCGCTTATGATCACAAAAAACCAGCCCAGCCGGCGGATCGCCGGCATCGAGGATTTTTTGGCGCGTGATTCGTCAGGACTGGCCAACTCGCTAATCGATCCCTGCCCGATTTGCGAGGGCAGGCATCCCGTCCCAATCGGCGCAATCCATACAGGACGCGGGGTTGTCAACCAGATTCCAGAACTGGTGGAGACCATCCTGGGACATCCTCCCCGCCGTCCGGTGATCATTTACGATCAGGCGATCGAAGCGGTGATCCAGCCCCAAGTCATTGAACCCCTCCAATCGCGGGGGCTGGCCCTAGAGGCATTTCCGATGCGCGGCGAGCCGGGCCACCTGCTCGATTCGGGTGTGGATAACGGGGATCAAGCCGCCGCTGAGATCGGCTCCACTGCCGACTTCCTGATTGGAGCCGGATCAGGGGTGATTAGCGACCTGACCAAGTGGGTCGCCACTCGATTGGAAAAACCTTTTCTCATTTGCGGCACAGCGCCATCGATGAACGGCTACACCTCGATCACAGCCACAATGACCGAAAACGGTGTCAAATTGAGCAAACTGCTCAACCCGGCAGACGCGGTTATTCTGGATGTTGATATCCAGACTGAGGCGCCCATGGCGATGATCCATTCTGGAGTCGGCGACCTTGCGGCGCGGGCCATCTGCAACGCAGATTGGAAGCTTTCTGAGTTGCTGCGGAAAACCCACTTCTGCCCTCTGCCTTTCATGATGACGGCCGCGAACGAGCAGGCTTATTTGCAGGCCGCCGCGGGAATTGCCCAGCGCGATCCGGATGCCATGGGGCTGCTTTCTGAAGCCATCCTGCTCTCCGGGCTGTCGATGACCGTACTCGAAGGCGAAACTTCTCCTTCTTCTGGCGCCGAGCATGTCATCTCTCATTTCTGGGACCTGCTCGTGCACCTGCGTGGGGCACCAAAAAACTTTCACGGCACCCAGGTTGGGGTTGGAACGATTATCATGCTCAACGCGTACCAGTATCTGCGGGAAATCGACCCGTCTACGATTGACCCGCGCCAGGTGCTGCGGCGGCGCCCGTCCCTGGAAGCGATCGAGGCAGAGAACTGGGCCCTTTACGGCAGCAAAGCGCCATCCTTCAATGAAGTGGCGCGTAAGAAACGCATCCCCGACGACCAGTATGTCGAATACCTGTCTGGCATCCTCGCTTCATGGGGATCGATGTGGGAAGCCCTGGAACCTTATGTCGCCCCGGTGGAGAGAATCCGCGGGCCGTTCGACCAGGCCGGCGTCCCTTACCGGCTGTCTGATGTCCAGCGGACCCCGGCCGAAGCTCGCGAGGCGCTCCTGCACGGCAGCCACTACCGTCCTCGCTATACGCTCCTCGACCTGCTGTGGGAGTTGGGACTCTTCCCGGCAGCAGCCGATGAGATCCTCGAGCGTTCGGGCGTTTTGAGCTGACCCGCCATGGCCAGTTTACATGACCTGGTCATCGGCCTGGATTGCAGTACGACCGCCTGTAAAGCCATTGCCTGGGATCGGCACGGCAATCCCCAGGCGATTGGCCGGGCGCCGCTGCCCATGAACAAACCGCGCCCGGCCTGGCACGAACAGCCAGCCCAGTCCTGGTGGGATGCGACCGTCCAGGCGCTGCTGCAAGTCACCGAAAAAATCGATCCCAGGCGGGTGGCTGCGGTGTGTATTGCTCCCCAGCGGGAGACATTTGTCGTTACAGACGAGTCCGGGCGCCCGCGGATCGACAGCCTGTTGTGGATGGACGAACGCTGCCGCGACCTGCTCCCCGAGCTGGATCTCCGCTACGGGAAGCTCCGCATCCACCAGGAAACCGGCAAACCGCTTTCCGCGAACCTATCGCTGGGTAAACTTTTCTGGTTAAAGAAATACCAGCCAGAGCTTTTTTCTGGTTTTACCCGCGTATTGGATGTGCATGCCTTCCTGGCGTATCACCTGACCGGTCGATTTGCCACTGCATGGGGCTGCGCGGACCCAACCGGCCTTTTCCACATGCGTCAGAACTCCTGGAACAGCAACCTCATCCAGGCCATCGGGTTCCAGGTCGACCAGTTTCCTGAGGCGCTGCCGGTTGGCCAGGTTATTGGTGAAATCCTTCCTGCGGCGGCCAAAACATGTGGCCTGCCGGATGGGGTGCTGCTGGTAGCCGGCGCCGGTGATGGACAGGCTGCCGGTCTCGGGGTAAGTGCAACCCGCCCAGGCCAGGCTTACCTCAACCTGGGCACCGCGGTCGTCTCCGGGACCTGCAGCGATGATTACCTGGTTGATCCGGCCTTTCGAACGATGTACGGCGGCGTACCAGGATCATATTCCTTAGAAACTGTGCTCCTGGGTGGAACCTACACGATCAATTGGTTTATCGAGCAATTTTCTGGACTACTGCCCGCAGAAGGCATCTCACCCGAAGAAGGGCTGGAGAAAGCCGCCTCCCAGGTGGCGCCCGGCTCACTGGGCCTGGTGCTCGTTCCCTACTGGAACAGCGCAATGAATCCCTATTGGGACGCTTCCGCCAGCGGGATCGTCGCCGGCTGGCGGGGGATCCATGGCCCAGCTCATCTTTACCGGGCCATCCTGGAAGGAATCGCGCTTGAGCTGCGCCTGCACCTCCACGGCGTTGAGACTGCCCTGGGCCGGAAGGTTGAAAGACTGATCGCTGTAGGTGGCGGCGCGCGCAGTGTCTTGTGGCGCCAGATCATCGCGGATGTGACCGGCCAGCCGGTCTACCATGCCAGCACCACTGAAGCAACCGCATTGGGAGCCGGCATCCTGGCATCCGCCGCGATCGGTCTGCATCCAGACGTGACCAGCGCTGCTCAATCCATGACTACCATTACCGAACAGCCTGCAATCCCTGCACCCAGACACCAGGAGTTTTACGAAAGGCTATACGAAGAGGTCTACCGCCACCTGTATCCAGCTTTGCAGACCTATCTCCACCGCCTGGCGGACCTCATCGACTTGCCTCCCATGTGATACAATCGTTCCCGTGAAAAATCCACCCAATCGTCTCTCAACCATCAATCGAAAATGGCTGGCAATGCTCGGCGTGGGGCTGGGTGTTTTCATGGCCACCCTCGATTCCAGCATCGTCAACATCTCCTTGCCCACCCTGGTGAACGATCTAAACACCAATTTCTCGACCGTCACATGGATCGTGCTGAGTTATGTCCTCGTGCTCACCTCGCTCATGCTCGGCGCTGCCCGGCTTGGCGACATGTTTGACAAAAAGAGACTGTACATGATCGGG
>CAZBDC010000038.1:6885-33946 GCA_964490575.1 uncultured Anaerolineaceae bacterium
ATGATCGGGTTGGGCCTGTTCACCTTCGCTTCGCTCTTATGCGGATTGGCGCCAGATGTGTACTGGCTGATCGGCTTTAGGGCCTTGCAGGGCTTTGGCGCAGCGATGACCCAGGCCCTGGGTACGGCCATTATCACCGAAGTTTTCCCTGCTCAGGAGCGCGGGCGAGCGCTTGGCACGATTGGCACTACCGTGTCAACCGGCATTGCCATTGGTCCCCCCCTGGGCGGGCTGCTGATCGGATTAATCGGTTGGCGCTCGATTTTCCTGGTGAACCTGCCGGTTGGGATTCTGGCCATCTGGGTGGTCAACCGCTTCGTGCCATCGTCAGACACCCGCCCCAACCAGCGCTTCGACGTCGCCGGCGCAGCGGTCCTTTTCTTTACCCTGGCCAGCTATGCGCTGGGGATGACACTCTGGCAGCAAGAGGGGCTGCAAGCCCCGCTGACCCGCGCCCTGTTGTCGGTAGCCGTGGCCGGTTTGATCCTATTCCTGATCCTTGAATCGCGTGTTGATCAGCCCATGATTGACCTGCGCATGTTCCGCAACGTCTTGTTCAGCCTGAACCTCCTGATGGGCTTTCTGGTTTTCACGGTCATGGCTGGCATGTTTATCATGCCTTTCTTCCTGGAACTCGTCAAAGGATACCCGGTCCAAACCGTTGGATTGATCATGATGGCCAATCCAATCGCCACCGGCCTTATTGCTCCCCTGGCGGGCTCTCTTTCAGACCGCTTCGGCTCCCGCGGCATCAGCCTGATTGGGTTGAGCATGATCGTGGTCGGCTGCCTGACTGTGAGCACGCTCAATCAGAACGTGACCGCTGCGGGTTTCATCCTCCGCCTGATCCCCATTGGGATAGGAATCGGCATGTTCCAATCCCCAAATAACAGCGCGATCATGGGCGCAGCCCCGCGCGATCGCCTGGGAGTCGCCTCCGGGCTGCTGTCGCTTTCTCGCACCCTGGGGCAGACGACCGGCCTGCCAATGATTGGCGCATTGTTCACTTCACTCGTCCTGGCCTATTCCGGGCTGCCAACAGGGACCGATATAACGACAGCTTCACCCTTCGATCTGGTTGCAGGACTTAATGGGACCTACCAGGTCGCCGCGTTGATCATCTCTTGCTCGCTGATTCTTGCCACCATAGCCCTGTGGCTCGATAACCACCGCAAGCGCGAGGCGCAGGCGTTATGAGGTTCGATTCAGGCAATCCCGGCAGCGGCAAAGTTTCCGGCCGCTTTCGTCATAAAACGTGCTCCAGTAATCTGTTGTGAGCTGACCGCACTGTGCGCAAGGCAGTTCTTCGACGCCCCAGGAACCAGTCTCAACAGATGGGGCCCTTTCTAACTGGCAAACCTCGGGCGGACTGGGCGGCGGCCGAACCGGCACGTGCTGGTCCCAATTCTCCTGCCGCTGCTCGAAAGCCTTTCGCTTGGTCTCCAGGCGCTTCTTTCTCTGCCGGTAAGCCGCCAGTTTATCCAGTTCGCCCGGGTGGAAAAACTCGCCGCTGACCGGGCTGGCAAGCATCTCAGCCAGGCAGGTGGTCTTTTTCAGGCCTTTATACCAGTTTGGGCGATGATGCAGGTTCAAACCACGATAGGTGGTGACTGTCCCCTTTTCTGCATCCAGGTAATGCAGGCTCTGCCCAACCTCACCCGCGCCAGCCAGCAGTTCATCAAAAGGAGTCGTTTTTAAGAAGGCTCGCTCGGTCGGCGTCAGCAGCAGGCTGTGAAATTCCCTTTTTTCTTCATTAAGCATGGCCTGCAGGAAAACCCACTGAACATTCACCTTCAGATCGCGGAACGCGCCCAGGATTGCTTCACGCGGTTCAAGGCGGATCCCCGATTCAATAATCCAATATGCGAAAGGTTCCGTTCGACCCTCCACCCAGCAGTCTACGGGCCTGGGAAGCCCGGCACCAGGCAGTTCTTTTTCGATCGTAACGGCTGAACCAAACAGCATTACAAGCCATTCATACAGAACCGCGCGCGCGTTTAGAATTTCGGGCAATTCGCTACCATAGGAACAGGCTTTCAAATGTTTATGAGCAAAGTGTGGGCGCTTGTGCGGGCCAGCCTTTACCCGCAGCGGCTGCTTGCAGCCCTGGCAAACCAGGCAATCCTCCCGGTCCATCTCGCGCAATTGTTGTATTCGCTTCAGCCAATCAGGGTGAAGGATGATGATTTCCTCACCGGTCTGGCAGTGAATCGCTTTATACATCGGCGTTGCTTCCTCAATTGACTCGGCTTTGACAGCGTTCACTTTATTTATACTCGAAAATGATCGGCCGTGGATGGGTTTTGCGCGGATGGTACAACATCCCACCTTAACCAAACCGCCAGATATTGATAATTTGCTTATAAAAGACTGGACAACATTAAGCAGATTTTTATATTCACATGGTATAGTATTCATGAAGGGTAAGAATTGACGTAAGTTACAATGAACAAAAAAGTGAGGGTCATCAATGATCTTTAGTCCGTTATATTTTGTGTTCGCCCTGCCAGCCCTACTGCTCGGCTTATGGGCCCAGTTTAAAGTCCAGTCCGCCTTTGGCAAGTACTCCAAGGTGCGGAGCATTACCGGGCTATCTGGCGCTGAAGTAGCCCGGCGCATGTTGGATGTGAGCGGTCTGTATAATGTGCGCGTCGAGATGGTCCAGGGATTCCTGAGCGATCATTACGACCCAACCAAACGCGTCCTTCGCCTCAGCCCGGATGTATATCGGGGGAACACCCTGGCAGCAGCCGGCGTTGCGGCTCATGAAGCCGGGCATGCCCTGCAGCATCAGGACGCCTACCTGCCAATGCAGATTCGTTCGGCGATTGTCCCAACAGTCCAGATTGGCAGTTGGTTGGGGCCGATTATTTTCGTGGTTGGCATGCTGTTCCAATCCAATCAGCTCGCCTGGATCGGGATTATCCTCTTTGCGGCGGTAGCCTTCTTCTCCATCGTTACACTTCCGGTTGAGTTCAATGCCAGCCGGCGCGCAAAAGCCTGGCTCTCTGAGAGCGGCGTCTTATACAACAACGAGATGAAAGGTGTAAATTCAGTGCTCGACGCTGCCGCACTGACTTATGTAGCCGCAGCCATCCAGGCCATCTCGACCTTGCTCTATTACGTTTTCTTATTGAGCGGTCGTTCGCGCGACTGATCTGACGATCCATACCCAGAACAATGAATCCCCGCTTCCGCGGGGATTTTTGTTTATAATCACAGGCGTGATCCCAATCGTTCGATGGGTTTTACCCCATCTTATCCTCGTCACCCTCTTGTTATTGACCGGCTGCTCCGGAGCGCCGGACGCTGTCCAAATAGATGCAGGCTGGCAGCCAGGTGACCTACGCGGCCTGGAACTTCCCAACACCGGCACCCCAAACTCAGACCTGGTAGCCGCTTATGTTCGTCTTACTTCAACGGACCTCGAGCTTCGTTTCGATCTGTTCGGGTCACCCGGCCCTTTTGATTACGATGTTTACCTGACGCTCGATACAGGCCCCGGCGCCCCTTCGGGAGAGATCCTGAAAACCATTATTTCGCCATCCGAATGGGAGATTCTCCTGCATTTTCCAGCCAGGGGCAGCCCGCGCGCGATCAGTGCGGGTGGACAGCCGGCCAGTATCCGCCCGCGAATTTTGCGAAACAGCCTCCAGGACAGCTTTACCGTCCGGATAAGCCGGTCGGTTCTTCCAGGCGACCCACAAGAGATTGCTTTTGAGGCCTTCCTGACCGCCCCAGGACAGACTTCGATCTCTGACAAAATTGGGCCGTTCAAAGTAGGCGCCCAACCGCCGGACACTCAGGCTCCGGTTGTTCTTGTCTTCTGGGATGGATTGCCTTCGGCGACTCCTGCCCAGGCACTGCGGCGCTGGGATGGAGCGCATACCGGGCCTTTTGGCCAGCGGCATGGACTGGGAGTCCTGCTGCGCGCCGCCTCGACCACCCGGACCCCGCTTGCCATTTTAGACATAAAGGAGCCGGGCCGTCTTGCGGCGCTGGAAGCGCTCGGAGGACTCGACCTGGTGCGAGAAATGCAGCGCAGCAACCTGCTTCTGTTGCCTGACCTGGCATCCGGCGACCCCACAACCGCGGCTGGCAGCCTTCTTACGAGCCGCAGAGGTGCCCGGCAGTTTGGTTTAGCCAGCAACCCGTTTTTTTTCGGCTCGCTGGCCGGTGAAATCCCAAGGGGCTACCAGGTGGGCTTTGCGCGCCTCGATGGAAGCCCATCTATCCTCACATGGAACGATATCCGTCTTATTCCTCTTCCAGCGATTGTCGAAAGTGAGACCGGGCAGGTCGACTCACAAGGCCCGACCGCCGATATCCGTCTGGCTCTGCTTGAAACTGCCCTTTCGGTTGATCCACATGACCTGGTCATTCTCGGAGGGTCGCTTCCGACCAGCCCGTGGGGTGATTCGCTGGTTGCCGGGCCCGCGCTCGAATTCCTGGCCGGTCATCCCTGGATCAAGGTTCTGAATGCCGCCAGCCTGTTAAACTTTCCCACGGTACCTGGCGGTCCTACCTGTCCAGATCTGCTTTGCCTGCCAGAACCAGCGCCCAGTGAACTGGCCGGCCAGGTCAGGGCTGCCCTGCAAGAAGCTCCCGATAATCTATTCAGCCGGCTTGCCTGGCGGACCTGGGGATCGCTGACGGAGCCAACGGATGACGAGCGCCGCGCTGCGCTGCAGGCCAGTTATCTTAGGCAAATTGGCGGCCTGTTGGCAGCCGCACGATGGAATGAGAGTCCTCATCCAGAGTCAGCCTGCCAATCCGACCTGGATTGGGATGGTGATCCTGAGTGCATCCTGGCCTCGGAAACTTTATTCCTCGTTTTCGAGCAGCAAGAGGCCATGCTGGTACTTGCCGCAGCCCGGACCCGTCAGGGACCGCTGCAGTGGATCGCGCCCCGCTCGCAATTTGCGGTCGGGTTGGGTGATCCTTCTGAGTGGTTGGCTGATCGCAATTCATTGGTTGATCCACAAGAGATACCGGGGGCTTTTGGCGGTCTGGTTGACGAAGATCGCAAATTTCACGCCAATCTGCAGCCAGGCCTGGCAGTATTTACCCACGCCACCAATGGAACGCGTAAGATGTTCCGCCTGGAAAACATGCGGCTCCAGGTCAGCGTTGAAAGTGACCAGCCCATCACTTCTCAACTTCCACTTGCACTACTCGACCAGGTCTCGTATTCTCCCGGCTGGTTGGCGCGTTATCAGGCAAAAGAACCAATCGATTTGACCTCGGTGACATGGGGACAATCGGGCGGAGTCACGATATCGGTCAAATCCCAGGCGGCCCAACTCTCCTTACACAGCTTTGCAGAAAGCCTCGGCTACCTGGAAGCCCCAGAAGATCCTGACTTTGGCTACCCACCCGGTCACTTCATTCCATTCCCCCTTGCCGTAATTGATATCCAATCCGAGGGCTCATTTGCCCTTGAAATAACTTTGCAGGATTAAGCCAGCACTATCCTAACTGCTTGCCCAGGCTGGACTGTTAACTACTTTCGGCAATTTGCGCAGCATAAACCTTTGTGATAAAGTATACATGTCCAGAAATTTTAGAATTAAGACCACACCAATTAATCGGACACACTGCCGCGGAGGGGCGAAAGATGGAGAAAACAATTCCGGATATCATTGTCGGCAGGCTGCCCATCTATCTGCAAGCCTTAGAACACATGCAGAGGCATGGTTTACAAACAACTTCATCCCAGGAATTAGGAGAAGTTATCGGCATCTCAGCCGCTCAAATCCGCAAAGATCTTTCGCAATTTGGCGAGTTTGGCAAACAGGGCAAAGGTTATTCGGTGCCTTACCTGGTTGAACAGTTGCGGGCCATTCTGCACGTCGACCGGGTATGGGATATCGCGGTGATTGGCGCGGGCAATCTTGGGCGAGCCATCGCCAACTACCAGGGTTTTCGGAACCATGGGTTTCAGGTGGCGATGATTTTTGACAATGATCCGCTCCGAATTGGCACGCAAATTGGAGAGTTCCAAATTCTCAGTATGGACGAACTGGTGCCCCGCATCGAGAAAGCCGGGATCAAGGTCGCCATGTTGACCGTGCCAGCGCTTGCCGCCCTGGCAGTAACCGAAGACCTGGTCAAAGCTGGAATCCGATCGATCTTAAATTACGCCCCAATTACCCTGTCAGTCCCAGAAGACGTGCACGTTCAGAATGTCGATCCAATTCTCTATCTGCAGTGGATGACATACTACCTGGCGTAATACGCAGCCAGGATCAGGTTGGGATCAGACTGCGGCGGAGGATATCCCGCATAGCCAATGCTCGAGCTGCCCCCTCTGCCGTGCAGGTGACCGGGTTGTCAACCTGATAAGCCGGGATGCCCAGCGCCTTGGTCAGGTATTTATCGATCCCGCGCAGCAACGCCCCGCCACCGCACAAGGCCACTCCCCGGTCTATAATATCAGAAATCAGTTCAGGAGGCGTCCGCTCGAGCACCCGGCGAGCCGTGTTAACAACCTCGTTCAAGGGATCCTGCAAGGCATCCACGATATCATCAGTGGTCAGAGTCACCGGGCGGGGCAGCCCGCTCACCTGGTCCTGCCCCTGAACCTCCATCGTCTGCTGTTGATCCTGGGGAACTGCGGCACCTATCTTCATTTTTAGTTGTTCAGCGGTCGGTTGACCAATGACAATCCCGTATTTCTTACGGATATATCCGATAATCGCGTCATCCATCCGCAGCCCGCCTGTACGGGAGGTTTCTGCCCGGACAATATCGTTCATCGCCAGCACACCCGCCTGAATGGTCCCTCCACCCAACGACAAAATCATATTGCCCGAAGGCGTTCCAATCGGCAAGTCAATCCCTAAGGCAGCTGCCAGGGGCTGCGAGATCATAAAAACCGAACTGGTCGCGCCCAGGCCGGCCTCATGCACCGCGCGGCTTTCGACGCTGGTCACACCATAAGGCACAGTAAGCATAATTTTGGGCGGAAAAATCTGCATTGGCCCAGCTACGTGACGCACCAACCGCTTCAGCAGGTTTTCAGTCACGTCAAAGCGGGCAATCACCCCATGCTGAAGCGGGCGGACAACTTCAATGCTGTCTGAAACCCGCCCGTACATGTCACGCGCAGCCTGCCCGGTTTCTACCATCTTCTGTTCGGATACAACAATCGCCACGACTGTTGGTTCTTGTAACAGAATCTGGTTCCCCTCAGCGATGACAGTGTTCATCGTGCCCAGATCGATCCCCAACTCCCTACTAAAGACGGGCATAAATTATTCCCTACCCTTCATAACTTGCATGTAAAGATGGTGTTTCATAACGATAAATTCGGGCCAGCGATCAAGAACGCCGGCTCTGGCGATATCGTTTGACTGCGTCCAGGCGGAGATTTGAACGGCGCAGGGTGGTTTGAATTTTCAAATAAGAGTCCTCGTTGGGGCCTACACCTTCTTTGAGCGCCTGTTCAGCCCTTTGCCGCGCCTGTTCAGCGCGCTGAATGTCAATCTCAGCGACATTTTCTGCCGCATCTGCCAGGACCGTCACCTGGTCGGGCTGGACTTCTGCCACCCCACCGGCAACCGTAAAGAACTGGTCTTCACCTTTGGAACGAACTCGGACGACGCCATACTTAAGTACGGTTAGAACCGGGGAGTGATTTGGCAAAACGCCCATCTCACCCGCTGCCCCAGGCAGCACAACGATATCCACCTCACCCTGGTAAACCATCCGGTCTTGTGAAACAATTTCGCACCGTATAGGCATCCCGTCGATCTCCTTCCGGCCTGGATATCAGGCCGCTTGCAGTTCCTTGGCCCGCTCAACTGCCTCATCGATGTCCCCGACCATATAAAAGGCCTGTTCGGGAAGATCGTCGTGCTTGCCGTCCAGAATTTCACGGAAACCCCGCACGGTCTCACGCAGCGGCACGTAACGACCCTGCCGGCCGGTAAACTGCTCAGCCACATACATTGGCTGCGAGAAGAAACGCTCAATTTTTCGCGCCCGTGAAACAATCAATTTGTCATCTTCACTGAGCTCGTCAAAGCCCAGGATAGCGATGATATCCTGCAAGTCTTTATAGCGCTGCAGTACCCGCTGCACTTCTCGGGCAGTATTGTAGTGTTCTTCGCCAACAATGTTCGGGTCTAGAATGCGGGAAGTAGAGGTCAATGGATCCACAGCCGGGAAGATGGATTTCTCAACAATCGACCGGTCGAGGGCAATTGTAGCATCCAGGTGGGTGAAGGTTGCCACCGGGGCCGGATCCGAGTAATCATCCGCCGGGACGTACACCGCCTGCATTGAGGTAATCGAACCGTTCCTGGTTGAAGTAATCCGTTCCTGCAGTTCGCCCATCTCAGTCGCCAGCGTGGGCTGGTAACCCACCGCCGAGGGCATGCGGCCCAACAAAGCGGATACCTCTGAACCTGACATTGTGAAACGGAAGATATTGTCAATGAACAACAGCACGTCTCGTCCCTGATCACGGAAATATTCTGCCATCGAAAGCGCAGTCAGGGCCACGCGCAGGCGAACGCCAGGAGGCTCGTTCATCTGGCCAAAGACCATCACTGTGTCCTTCATCACACCCGATTCAAGCATTTCGCGGTAAAGCTGCGTGCCTTCGCGGGTGCGCTCTCCCACACCGGCAAATACTGAATTACCCTGATGAACAGTGGCAATCGAACGGATCAATTCCATGATAATGACGGTCTTGCCCGTACCCGCGCCGCCGAAAATGCCAGTCTTCCCGCCTTTCGTAAAAGGAGCAATTAAATCGATTACCTTCAACCCGGTCTCAAACACTTCAACCCGGGTGGATTGCTCTGAAAATGCCGGGGCAGGCCGGTGAATTGGGTAACGCTGTTGAGCATGAACAGGGCCTTTCCCATCAACCGGCTCCCCCAGAACATTGAATATTCGTCCCAGGGTCGTATCCCCTACCGGGACCTTTATGGGAGCGTTGGTACGCTCGGCCGGCACGCCGCGCTGCAAGCCGTCGGTTGTAGCCATCGAGATCGTCCGCACCCAGTTATTGCTGAGATGTTTCTGTACTTCCAGGATGAGATCGCTGCCATTATCTTGGGGAACAATGACCGCCTCGTAAATTTCGGGCAGATCTCCTTCCGGAAATTCAACGTCTACCACACCACCTTGAATTTGAACCACACGGCCTGCAAGTCGTCTTTCCATAAATCCTATCCTCCGCTCTTCAATCGCCATCCATTCCAGCTAAGTGACGGGACTCAACCACCATTATCTGGCTCCATCGCTCAGCGTCATCGATTTATCCCTGGGCCAGCGCCTCGGCGCCACCGCTGATATCCAGCATTTCGTTCGTAATTAATTGCTGGCGTAACTTATTGTATTCAAGCTGAAGCGCAACAATCAGTTCATTGGCGCTTTGGGTCGCATTGCGCATTGCAACCATCCGGGCAGCGTGCTCGCTCGCCTGCGCAGCCAAAATGGACTGGTAAATCTGTATCGCAGTAAAACGGGGAACAATCTCATTCAACAATTCGGTCTGGTCAGGCTCATAGATGAACACAGCATTCGACTGGTGATGGGTTACATTGTACCGATCCCCAACGTTATCTCCCTCGTTAGCATACTTTACTTCCAGGGGCAGCAGCTTGCGAATGACCGGTTGTTGGTCGATCATGTTGATAAAGTCCGTGTACGCTATCCAGACCTGATCGAACTTGCCTTGCTGGAAGTCTTCAACCACCAGCCGCCCAATTGCAGAAATATCCGCGTAACTCGGCGGATTTGGTAGGTGGCTGAAATCAGCAATCACATCTTTCCGCCGGCGAACCAACAGATCGCGGCCTTTGCGGCCTACCGCGACATAGCTGACCGGCGCTTTCGAATCCGCAAAATGGTTCAGAGTCTGGCGGAGGATATTGACATTATAAGCCCCCGCCAGGCCGCGATCTCCGCTGACCATGATCACCAACACCTTGCGCACATCCTGCCGTTCTGCCAGGAGAGGATGCAGGTTCTGGTGTCCAGGCTGGCGCGCCAGGTGGAGAAGCACTTTCCAGGATTTCTCGGCATACGGCTTCGTCGCCTGCACCGCCTGGATGGCCCGGCGCACATAACTGGCGCTGACAGTTTCCAACGCACGCGTGACCTGGGCCAGGTTCTTGATGCTTCGCACGCGGAGACGCAGTTCTCGGGTAGAGGGCATTTTTTCGCTCCGTCTTTGCTCTTATCTTTCCTACTGGAAAGTCAGGTTAAAAGCCTTCAGTGCATCGCGTAAAGTAGCGTCCGTTTCCTTCGTGATCATCTGCTTTTCAAGGATGTCGCGGTTAATTTCCGGATGACTCGTCTCGATGTAGCGCAGCACCGCCTCTTTCCAGGCCTGAACTCGGTCCACTGGTACGGCATCGATAAACCCATTGGTGCCAGCAAAAAGCAGGATGACTTCCTCATCAAGCTGGTAAGGCTGATACTGTGGCTGCTTGAGCACCTCTTGCAGGCGCTGTCCGCGGTTGAGCTGAGACTGGGTAACTTTATCCAGGTCCGAACCAAACTGAGCAAAGGCAGCCAGGGCGCGATATGCAGCCATATCCAACCGCAGGCGCCCCGCCACCTGGCGCATCGCCCGCGTCTGAGCCGAGCCGCCCACCCGCGAGACGGAAATGCCTACGTTAATCGCAGGCCGGATACCGGCATTGAACAGGTCTGTTTCCAGGTAGATCTGGCCATCGGTGATCGAAATGACGTTCGTCGGCACATAAGCCGAAACGTCGCCCAACAGCGTTTCGATGATCGGCAGAGCGGTCAACGAACCACCCGTTCCCGCGACCTTGACAATTTTGTAATCGTCGGGGGCATCCATTTCCTTGAGCGCCACTTCGGCATCGTGTTTTGAGAGAGGACCGCCATATACTTTGCCGTTCACTGCATCTTCGCGTTGGGCCAGCGCGCCAGCAAAATCCCTGGCAGTAACCACATACTCATCCGCAAGGCGAGCGGCGCGTTCCAACAGGCGGGAGTGCAGGTAGAACAAGTCGCCCGGGTAAGCCTCTCGTCCGGGCGGGCGGCGGAGCAATAATGAAACCTGGCGATAAGCCCAGGCATGCTTGGAAAGGTCATCGTAGACCACCAGGGCATCCCGCCCGCTTTCCATAAATTCCTCGCCTATCGCACATCCGGCGTATGGGGCAATATACTGTAAAGCGGCTGATTCGTCGGCCGACGCCATCACAACAACCGTGTGTTCCATCGCCCCATGCCGTTCCAGAATGCCAAGGTTCCGCGCAACCGCCGCCTTCTTTTGACCGATGGCCACATAGATGCACAGAACGCCCTTCCCCTTCTGGTTGATGATGGTATCAAGCGCAAGAGCAGTCTTGCCTGTCTGGCGATCGCCAATGATCAGTTCGCGCTGCCCACGGCCAATCGGGATCATCGAGTCGATTGAAATCACGCCAGTTTGGACCGGGGTATCCACGTCCTGGCGGAAGACAACACCAGGAGCAATCCTTTCGATCGAACGAAACCCGCTTTGAACGATTGGCCCTTTTCCGTCAACGGGGTCACCCAAAGCGTTAACCACCCGGCCAATCAATCCATTTCCAACCGGAACAGAGGCAATCCGGCCAGTTGTATAAACGCTCATGCCTTCGCTGATCCCGGAATATTCGCCTAGGATGATGACGCCAACACTGTCGGATTCCAGATTGAAGGCAATCCCCATCACGCCGTTGGCAAACTCGACCAGCTCCTGGGCGCGAATATTCGATAGTCCGCGTACCTTGGCGATCCCATCGCCGGCCTCCTCGACCGTACCGACATCGCGAACTTCATATTCCGGTCGATAAGTATCGATCTTCTGCTGCAAATCCGAAGTGATTCGATGAATCAGGTCAGACATTGATCCTCCGGTGTAGGGAAATTGATTTCATGGCAACTATTTCGTGCCCACACAATGGATATTATGATACCTGAAAGCAAATAGATTGTCCAGTTGAACGCTGCGGCAGACCTGTACATTGATGAACAATTTAATCAAAAATTCATAGCAAACCGGTTAGCCTGCCTGTGTCATCATGAATGTGTCTGCCATCGAAAGGGCTTTATGCGCCTATATCGATCCAGAAAAATACTGCAGCGCCAGGCGCAGGCGCTCTTCAACATCCTCAGAGGCCTCTCGGGGAATAGATTGCAGCGCGGCCTGCGCCTCAACAACGCTGTAGCCTAACGCTGTGAGCGCCTCCAAAACAGTCTCATCACCGGCGCCCATGCTAGATGCGGCCATATCAAAGACATCGCCAGCTTTAATCCGGTCCTGGAGATGTAAGAAAATTTTCTGGGCCGTCCGCTTGCCAACACCCGGCACGCGCGCAAAGACTTCGCTCTGCTCGCTCGCCACAGCCCGCCGGACGGCATCTACAGAAAGCACAGATAAAATTGCAATCGCCATACGCGGCCCAACCCCGTTTACCCCCAGTAAAAGATTGAAATAATCGCGCTCCTGCTCTGTCTCAAATCCATATAATGCCAGGAGATCTTCCCGAACGATCAACTGGGTATAAAGAAAAATTTGATCCATCATCCGCAGCCGGGAACGGAGAGGCGCGGGAACATAAACCTGCAGGCCAACTCCCCCTACCCGAACGACCACAGCGTTTTCGTTTATCCCGATAACTTCACCTTCTAATATCGCAATCATGGTTGTCTTTGTTCTCGCCTCTGGTTCAAAATTTCGTACAGCACGACCGCAGTCGCAACTGCTAGGTTCAGCGAGTCGCTGCTGCCCAACATGGGAATACTGACCAGCGCATCACAGACCGCCAGGTGTTGATCCTGCAAGCCATGCCTTTCGCTGCCCATCAACAGTACCATCGCCGAAGGATACCGGAATTCGTGGTAATCAACTTTCGCAGCGCCTGAAGTCCCAATCACCGGGATACCGGTTCGACTCTTCCAGGCCGCGAAATCTGCCAGGCTGGCCTTGACCAGTTTCTGGCAGAAGAGGGCTCCCATGCTTGCCCGAACAGCCGATGGATCATACGGGTCAGTCGATTGGTCTAAAAGAATCACCCCCTCACCCCCAACAGCATCGTGGGTGCGCAGAATCGTGCCCAGGTTCCCCGGGTCAGCCACTGCGTCCAGTGCAACCCAGGTGCCGCTGGACAGGCTCTTTTTCTCCTCAAGGCCAGCTTCAGCCAGGGGCAGCCAGCGCTGGCGAACTACAGCAGCTAACCCCTGCGGGCCCTCTTTCAGCGAGATCCGCTGAAACAAATCAGCCGAAACCTCGATCCGCGGGACGCCTTGCGCAGTCAGGCGGTTCACCAGTTGCAGGCCAAATGGACTCTTCAGGAGCTCCGGGACGATGATCAGAGTCTCGAACTGCGCTCCCCGATCAACTGCCTCAGCCACAATCCGCAGCCCTTCGACATAAAACAATCCGCTGTCCTGCCGGGCTTTACGGTCCAGCAGCTTTCGGATGGCCTTCAACCGTTCATTGGCAGGGCTGGTGATCAACGGCCTATTCCTCTGCGGGAGTAGAGAGGGCTTTCATGCGGTAGGATTGGATGTGACATATCGCAATCGCCAGGGCATCCGCGGCGTCGTCCGGCCTGGGCAAATCTTTCAGGTTCAGAATTGCCTGGACCATCATCTGGATCTGCAGCTTGTCCGCTCCCCCGTATCCGGTGACAGCCTGCTTCACCTCCATAGGCGTATACTCTGAAACCCCAACACCCCGCGTGGCCATTGCCAGGAGGGCCACGCCCCGCGCCTGTCCCACAGCAATCGCATTGGTCACATTGCGCTGAAAAAATAACTTCTCCACCGCCCCACTTTCGGGCTGGTGGAGAAGCAGTATTTCCATTAATTGCTCGTGCAGAAGAAGCAGGCGCTGCTCAGGAGCCATGCCAGCCGGGGTCAAGATCACCCCAAAATCAACGACTTCCAGATCTCCTTGCCCGGTCTCCCGGACCAGTCCATATCCCGTTGTTGCAGTACCCGGATCAATTCCCAGAACGAGCATACGGTTATCAATCTTCGCCAGCCAGGGCAGCCATCACCTCATCCGAAATGTACAGGTTCGAATACACGTTCTGCACATCATCCAACTCTTCCAAAGCTTCGATGCACCGCATCACTTGCATCGTTTCATCCCGACCCAATTCCATTTCCTGGTTGGCAACCATGCGGAGTTCCGCATCTTCTGGCTGGATTTGGGCAGATCGAAGCTGGTCGCTGATGGTCTTAAAGGACTCTACCGGGCCAGAAATTTCGATTGCGCCATCTTCCTGGGTAACATCATCCGCGCCGCCCTCAGCCGCCAGCATGAAAACTGTATCAAAATCAGCTTTACCGGGCGGGATCATGAAAAACGCCTGGCGGCTAAACTGCCAGCCGACCGAGCCAGCCTCACCCATACTCCCGCCACTTTTTGAGAGGATATGGCGAATATCGGCGACTGTGCGATTGCGATTTTCGGTTACGCATTCGATCATCATCGCCACGCCGTGTGGCCCATATCCTTCATAGAAAATCTGCTCGAAAGCTGCGCCCTCTTTATCCTGGCCTGTCCCACGCCGGATAGCGCGCTCAATATTTTCTTTCGGCATATTTTGTGACCTGGCACGCTCGACCGCTAACCGCAGGCGGAAGTTGGTATCAACATCTCCGCCGCCATCCCGAGCGGCCATCACAATCTCCCTCGTCAGGCGAGTAAAAACCTGCCCGCGTTTAGCATCTGCAGCGCCTTTCTTTCGCTTAATGGTTGCCCATTTTGAATGTCCTGACATACCTTATTTCTCCTCAAGCAAACAGCAGGATTGGGAATCGATCCTGACCTAGATTATACCATGCTTGCCCGGCTGGTTCTTTAAGAAAGTGGTGCCTGTAGGCGATCCCTGCCAGGTCCGCCTACAGGTTCAGGTTGCCAGTCCCGGCGATAACTGGATTACTCAAGCTGCCGATACCCTCCACGCTTACTTCGACTACATCGCCCTCCAATAAAGGCCCGATCCCAGCAGGCGTGCCGGTCAAGATCAGGTCGCCGGGTTGGAGAGTCATTACCGACGAGATAAAGGCAATTAATTGCTCCACCGAGAACATCATTTCGCGGGTAGAAGCCATCTGGCGCATCTCGCCATTCACCCGGGTTTGCACCAGGACATCCGCCGGGTCCAGGTCAGTCTCGATCCAGGGTCCCAGCGGGCAGAAGGTGTCAAAACCCTTTCCACGCGTCCATTGCCCATCCCGCCGCTGAAGGTCACGGGCCGTCACATCATTTGCTATCGTATAACCCAGCACATGCTTGAGCGCATTTTCTGCCGAAATCCAACGTCCAGCCCGGCCGATCACGACCGCCAGTTCGCCTTCGTGCTCCACCTGCCTGGATTGGGGCGGAAGAATGATTTTTTCTCCTGGGCCAATCACAGCCGAAGGTGGTTTCATAAACAACATCGGAATTTCTGGCACTTCCACATTTTGCTCACGGGCATGTTCAGCATAGTTTCGCCCCACGCAAACGATCTTGCCCGGCTGCACGGGTGCCAGCAAACGCACCATGTGCAGAGGAATTTCAGCCTCAAGCCGGCGAAACTCGTCAAATGGCAGGCCATCAATGGCCCCGATCCGATCCTCATACACCCAGCCGTAGCGCGGCGCGTCGCTTCCCATTACATACCGGACGAAACGCATAATCAGCCTCCATTTTAAAATCAGTAGTTATAGACCAAGTTTAACATAATCCCTTCAAAACTTATGCTATAATTAATGTGTAGAAGGTAATCGACATACGCGGGCGAGTAGCTCAGTTGGTCAGAGCGCATCTCTTACACAGATGAGGTCGCAGGTTCGAGCCCTGTCTTGCCCACACCCATATCCCGGTGATTAGTAGCCGGGATTTTTTTATCGTGGGTTTTCCACCCATTAATTCGCCGCGCCTGCCCCTTTTTCTAGTGTACAATCTTCATTAGGTTAAGTATTTGAACCTTGTTTCAAAAAAGGAATCCTGAACAACAAGGAACTTTCAACCCAAGGATCTTCAATATTTTGTAGCGTGAGGACACCATGACCAAGATCAGCGCTTTTGCCGATGAGATTAGCGACGACCTGGATATCCAGATCGAGAACTTGAAAGCCAATGGGGTTGGTTATATCGAACTACGGGGCGTTTGGGGCAAGAACGTCCTGGCCCTGACGGAGGACGAGGTTCGGCAGATTAAGCAGCGAGCCACGGATCAGGGAATTGGATTCTCAGCGGTCGGTTCTCCACTGGGTAAATTCCCGCTGGATGGGGATTTTAGCCTCCAGATTGAAGGCCTGAAAAAGGCCATCCAGTATGCCCATATCCTGGAAGCTCCTTACATCCGCATGTTTTCTTTCTGGATGCCGCATGGCGTTGACCCCGCCCAGCATCGCGCGCAAGTCCTGGACTGGCTGAGCAAAATGATTGCGGAAGCCGAAGGAACTGGGATTGTACTGGCGCATGAGAATGAGAAAGATATCTACGGTGATACCGGCGATCGCTGCCTCGACCTCTACAAGAACCTGCAGTCGCCGGCTTTTACCGGGATTTTTGACTTTGCAAACTTTGTCCAGTGCAACCAGCAGCCTTATATTGACTGCTGGCCCAAGCTACGCCCTTATATTACTTATTTCCATGTCAAAGATGCAGTACTCGGCTCTGGGAAAGTCGTCCCGGCAGGCCAGGGTGATGGCAGCATTGAGAAAATCCTCGGCGAGGCTTTTGCCGCCGGGTATGACAACTTTCTCACCCTTGAGCCCCATCTCTCGGTGGCTGAAGCCAGTTTTGGGCGCACTACACCCGATCTCTTCAGAACTGCCGCCAACGCCTTGAAAGATATTCTCAGCCGCATCACAGCAGATGAAGCATGAGCATCATCTTGATCCATTTGCCGCCCGATGATGTTCCAAAAGAAACATTGGTACACATCCAGGCGTTAGCCCCACAACACACCGTTGTAGTGACCGACCAGCGGGAAGAAGTTGAGCGGCTCTTAGACGACATTGAAATTGCTGCCGTTCATTTTGCGCCCCAGTGGATTACGCGCGCGCCGCGGCTGCGCTGGTACCAGCAGTGGGGCGCCGGTACAGACTGGCTGCTTCGGCATCCCGAGGCAGCCAGCCGGGATTTCATCCTCACGAATGCTTCTGGGGTGCACGCCATACCGATCAGCGAACATATCCTGGCAATGATGCTGGCCTTCAGCCGCCAGCTTCCGGCCGCGTTTCAGGCCCAGGCGCAGCACAAGTGGCTTCGCGACCTGCCGGCTTTTGAACTTGCCGGCAGCACCATGGTGTTGATAGGAGTTGGCGCAATTGGCCGGCGAACGGCCCGGATCGCATCCTCACTGGGCATGCGTGTGGTTGGAATCCGCCGCGACCCATCACGAAGCCTGCCGGAGGTGCACCAGATGGTTGGTCCAGACCAGCTTCTGGGGGTTCTCCCGGAGGCGGATTTCGTTGTGCTGACTGCGCCCCTGACCAGGGATACTCACCACCTGCTCGACGCGCGCGCATTTGACAAAATAAAACCCTCCGCTTATGTCATCAACATCGGCCGGGGCGGCACCATCGATGAAAAAGCCTTGATCCATGCTCTGCAAACGGGCGTCATCGCGGGGGCCGGGCTAGACGTCTTTGCCAGCGAACCGCTGCCAGCCGATTCACCCCTGTGGTCGATGAACAATGTGATTATCACCGCCCACTACTCTGGAACCACGCCCCACTATAATGATCGCGCCTTTGAAATTTTCATCGATAATCTGGAGCGCTATGGGAAAGGACAGCCCCTGCGGAACGTGGTAGACAAACGCCTGGGGTACTGAGCGCTGCTAAAATCCACCTTCCATCGACTGGGCATAACCGGTCAGTTCAGCGTAGCCAAAACCTGATACCTGGCGCCCGGCAATTGACCCGCTGACCTGTACGGCGCCCTCCCAATACCTGAATGAGAGGTTCAGTTCCTGATCTGCCAGGAGCGGGTTTACTTGCAGGCGAATTCCTCGCTCAGGCACTTCGATCATCCACATCGATGGATATTCACCGCCAGAATGGGGGCTGCGCCAGGTTGCCTGGCTCTCTACCCGAAAATCTTCCTTGCCCAGGAAAACCGTCCTGCCATCCGGATCGATGATCGTTCCCCGCGAAAACGCATCGATCGAGCCATCTGACCGGCGCAGGGTATAAGCCATCAATTCGCTGCCATCATCAAGCTGGAGCGCGAACCAATCCCATCCGACCTGCCCCTGGCCGAGCGCCGAAGTGCTAATCTCGCGGTCGAGCCAGCTCAGTCCAGAGACCTGGTAGATTTCCTGCCCAATTGTTATGATTCCCTGGCTTTCCAGGCGAGTCTGGCTGTAATAGAGCGACGCGTTGCCTGGCTCGGGACCCTTCTGGCTGTAACCCCGGTCGCCCTGCAGAATGATTCCCTTGCCATCCACCATTTCCAACTGCAGGGCAAGCCCCTCTCCCGCGGCGCTCAACCGGTATGTATTCACCCCGGTTTGCTCGACCTGCCAGTCTCGCAGCCACACCCGGTAGAAAGGTTCGCCTTGCGCCCCAGCCAGGCCGGCAGCGCCCCGCTCAAAGCGCTCATAGGCATAGAAAGATCGCCCGCTCACGTCAGTAAGCGCAAAATGGGCCATGTAAACTTGCTCAGCAGCCCAATCTGAGGAACGTTCGAGCCGTTCCGCAGCAGGTCGCACCGCCCGACGGAAGAAAGTCAGCTGGTAACCAAACCGGCGGCCGTCTTCACCTTGCAGGTTACCGGTGTAATACCACCATTCGGTTTGAAAATCAGGATGAGGACCAAAGTCCCTCGGGAAATCAAACGATCGTGGTTCCGTAACCCGATCGAAATCGGCGCTGAAGGGTGGGGTCTCCACACCAATCACCTGGGCCTGAACCACGGTATCCGGCTGGGCCAGGGTACCGCGTGACCCAAGAAAAATCAGCCCAATTAATAAGGCGAGCAGGCCAACCCAACGGAAGATGGCCAATCTTTTATTCATAACGGATCACCTCAGCAGCCGCCATACGGCTCATTCGAAGCGCCGGATAAATGCCAGCCAGCAACGCAGCGACGATCGCAATGCCCAGCGCCTGTATGAAAGCCTCCGGCTGGACTTCCATTTGGAGCGTCCAGCCAAAAGAGCGGCGGTTTATGATGTAAATGAGAATAACAGCCAGCGCATACCCGGCCGGCATAGCGAGAAGTCCGGCCACTAAACCCATCAGGCCAGTCTCAACCATTACCAGCCGCCACAGTTGGCGCCCGGTCAACCCAAGTGCTCGCAAAATGCCCACTTCACGCTGTTTTTCGAGCTGGAGCAAAAGCAGCGCATTGAGCACGCCGATGAAGGCCACCAATGTCGCCAGCAGGCGCAGGGCCACCGTGATCGCGAAGGTGCGGTCAAATATGACCATGACATCTTGCCGGAGAGCCTGGTTGGGCCGGACCAACAACTGCTGCTGTCCCTGGAAATGGTCCTGAAGCTCGCGGCTGATGGTGTCGGGGCTTGCGCCAGGCTCGAGTCGAAGCGCCAGCGCAGTCAACGCAGGGTCCTCCCAGAGGTCACGGTAGATGTTGAGCGCCATCAAGACGGTCCCCTCGCTTGAGGTGTAATCATAGTAAATGCCTTGCACCGGGAAGGTACGCCAGCCCTGCGGCGTGAACAGGCGAATTTCTCCTCCCGCTTGATGAAAGCCAAACCGGTTCGCGAGCGGTTCTGAAACCAACACGCTGCCGGCCTGCATGGCGCCCCATATTTGATCCGGCGAGCCTTGCAGTGATGCGAACTGGCGTTCGGCGCCAAGATCCTGGTTTTCAGTCGCTGCCAGGTTGATCGATCCCAGGGGGGTTTCAGCCATGACAGAACGAAGCGTATCGACCCGCGCCACCCCTGGCCAGTTTTGAATGGTTTCGATGATCTGCGGATCAATCGCGGCAGACGCGCGCGTTGCGTTAAAATCCGGCACACTGACATAAACATCCCCCTGCAGGGTCTGTTCCAGCCAGACCACGACAGTACTGCGGAAACTGTCAATCATCAACCCAACCCCAATCGTCACGGCAACCGCCACCATGAGAGCGGCGACTGCGACCGCTGTGCGGCTGAGTGTGTTGACGAGGTTGCGAGGCGCCATCCGCCCAATCAGGCCAAACAGCCACCCGGTCAGGGGAACCAGCAAGCGCATCAGCACAATCAAGGATATCGATGAGAGCAGGGCAAAGCCGACCACCACAAAGAGCGTTCCGCCGAACCCAACCAACAGGTTCGTCGTTGGTACAGCAAACAGCAATAACCCAATCCCACCGGCAGCCAGCCCAGCCAACCCGGCCCAGCCAACCGATCGGCGAGCCTTGCTCTCTAACCCGGAACGAAGCAGCGCGGCGCGCGGAGGAACCGAAGCAGCCTCCCAGGCTGGCAGCGCGGCTGTCAGGACCGTCGCCAGCAGCCCCATTAACGCGCCCTTAATCAGGCTGCCAGGCGCAATGCTGACTGCCTGGACCGTTGTCGTAAAATACAGATCGTTAACAGTCTGGGTCACAAGTCGAATAGTTATCTGGCCCAAGGCTATTCCAAGGACAATCCCCAGCAGGCCACCCAACAGGCCAATGATGAAAGCTTCAGCCAACACCATCGAGAAAACTTCGCGGCGGGTTACGCCCAAGCAACGCAGCGTGCCAAACATTCCGCGCCGCTGAACGACCGAAAAGGTCATCGTGTTATAAATTAAAAATAGTCCTACGACCAGCGCCAGCAGGCTCAACGCCATCAGATTGAGCTGAAATGCAGCCGACATCTCCTGGATGGTGCTGGTACGGGCAGAAGCCGGGGTAACCCGGTAGCCATCTGGCAGCCATTGTGCGACCATATTAATCGCATTGGTGTCGGGAAGGATCAGGTCAATCCGGCTGAGTTGTCCTTCCAACCCGGTTAACTCCTGGGCAGTCGCAATATCTACCAGCAGCAGACCATCCAGGGTTCGCTGGCTCAAGCTGTCTGCCGGAACCAGGGCGCCGGCAACAAAAGCCTGTCGCTCTCGTCCACCAACCATCAGCAAAAGCGGGTCACCTGGC
Organism: uncultured Anaerolineaceae bacterium; assembly: GCA_964490575.1. Lineage (GTDB taxonomy): Bacteria > Chloroflexota > Anaerolineae > Anaerolineales > Anaerolineaceae > DSYU01. The sequence goes on from CAZBDC010000038.1 coordinate 27,950, forward strand.
TCCAGGCCATATCTTTCAGCCAGGGGCTGCGAAATTAGCACCGCGCCCGGTTGAACCAGAAAAGCTGCCAGATTTTCAAGGTCTGGGATGGCTGACTGCTCAGGTGGCCCAAGAAAGCTCCGAAAAGGGGCATCGGCAAATGGATCAATTCCAAGCAGCTGCATTGGGGCGTTGCCCAACTGCGGCGAAGTGATATATTGACTGATGACCGGGGCAGCCAAAGCTGTTACCGCCTCACGACGAAGCTCAACATACAGGTTTTCTGGAACGCCCTGCCCGCCGCCGTTAATCTGGTGCGTGGTTTTACCGGTGATCGATTCCGTGCTCAATTCAAATGCCCGGGATGCGCTTGCGTTCGCCAGGTCTATCGCGATAACCACCGACACCCCCAGCGCAATCCCCAGGACCATCAGGAAACTCTGCCAGCGGTGAACCAGCAGGTAGCGCCAGCCAACATTCCACAGCGCGCGCGGGACGGATCGATTTTCGTTCATTTTCCAGCGACCTGCTCAACCAGTTGGCTGTTGTGAAGAGCAAAAGTCCGGTCAGCAATGGCAGCTGCTTCAGCGCTGTGAGTCACCAGGATCAAGCACTTGCCAGCTTTACGCGTCAGGCGGTCGAGCAGTTCAAGTACGTTCTGCCCGGTAGCCTCATCCAGGTTTCCGGTCGGCTCATCCGCCAAAACCACCCAGGGGTCATGAACCAGCGCCCTGGCAATGGCTACACGCTGCTGCTCGCCGCCCGACAGGCGGTCCGGAAATGCAGCCTTCCGGTTAGCCAGGCCAACCGTGGCAAGCAAATCCTCCGCCCGTTTCAGGTCAGCCGGGCTGGTCATCCCATTCAATTCTAGCGGTAAAGTAACATTTTCCCATACGCTGAGTGTCGGGATCAGGTTGAAGAATTGAAAGATAAAGCCGATTCTCTGGCGGCGAAAAAGGGTCAATTCGTGGTCGCTTAAACTGGTCAACCGTATCCCTTCGATATAGATCTCACCCTGATCAGCTCGATCGATCCCGCTGACCAGGTTTAGCAAGGTAGTTTTCCCACTACCACTCTTCCCAAGGATCGCCAAAATCTCACCCAACGCCACCTCAAGAGATATGTCCTGGAAGATCGGGCGCCGGCGATCCCCTTCAACATAACTTTTGCTCAGGTTCTCCAGACGGAGAAATGGTTCTTTTTTTACCAGGCCTACACCAGCCAGATCGGCGATCGTTGAACTGCCATTCTTCGATACGACGGGCGTGACATTTGCGGGCATTTCGAATGCTTGGTTTGTGTTCATAGCCGCATTGTACCAGCCAGCCAGTCTCTTGTAAAATGATTGTACAAAGTTGATCGGCCAAAAAAAGGCCGCTTGCCCTGGTTTGGGAAGGCAAGCGGCCTTTTGACGAGCAAACACTGCCAGCTAAAACCAATCCCGCCGGACAAAAATCAGTACAACAAGGAGCATAATGCCCAACGAGAGACCCAGGATCAAAGCTGAGGCAAATCCAAGATTCTGGAATGGAAGGTCCACATTCATCCCAAAAAAGCTGTAGACAATCGTGGGCAGGTTAATGACGATTGTGGCGGAAGCAAGGAATTTCATCACAACGTTGAGGTTGTTTGAAATGATCGATGCAAAAGCATCCATCGTCGAGCTGAGGATGTTGGTTGAGATATTCGTCATTTCAATCGCCTGCTGATTCTCGGTGATCACATCTTCCAGCAGATCCTCATCTTCCGCATACATCCGGAAGAACTGCCAGCGTTGGAGGCGCTCCATCATCAACTCATTAGATTTCAGCGCAGTGGTGAAATAGACCAGGCTTTTTTGATATTTCAACAGTTCTAACAACTCGCGGTTGCGTTGTGAGCGCTGAAGCTGGTCCTCGACGCCGTCGACAATCCGGTCGATCTCGCGCAGGTGGCTGAGATAGCGGCTGGCAGCCGCCAAAAGCAGCCGTAAAATAAACCTGTTTCGCTTGCCAGTTTCCAGGTTGCGCACACGGCTAGAAGCGAATTCATGCAGAATATCGTTTGGCCGTCGGCAAATGGTCACCAGGATTTTCCCGGTGGTGATGACGCCCAGCGGAATGGTGATGTACGGAACATCAGCCCGGACGCCCTGGAAATAGGGAACCCTGAGCAGTACAAGCAGGGTGCCATCATCTTCTCGTTCAGTTCTGGCCCGCTCATCAACGTCCAGGGGGTACGTAACAAAGTCTTGCGGAAGGCCAATTGAGGTCAGCCATTCGATTTCATCTGTTGTTGGGTCAATGACATTGATCCAGGCATTGTTGACTGGTTCAGCCAGGACTTCCAAACCCTTCTCAGTCGTCTTATAAATCGTAATCAAGGGCCCTCCTTAGCGTCACGGGGACGAGAATTTTCATGTAAATCATGTGAGAAGACAACGTATATTTTACTCGCATCTGCCAAACTTGAAGCGCCGGGCATTTGCCCAGTTCATGGTCCATGAAATGCAAAGATAAATTCATCGGGCGATAAATTTGACCTGCAGGTACTTTTTCTGTATAATAGAAGTCCACATAGGGGATGACAGGCTTCGACGGGAGAGGCTGGTCCCGGGTGGCGAGTCGAGAGGAGCCGACCTCGTAAAATCAGCTCAAAAAACAAGTGCCAACAACCGCACTTACAGCGCTCTTCCTCTGGCTGCTTAATCCAGCCCGATAGAGCCACTGGCTCTTCATGAGCCACGTCAGCCTGCAACGCTCTCTGGCCGCTCGCAGGACTGGCGCAACAAAGTCAGAGTGCCGCGCGGCAGGGCCGCGGTCTGCGCGAATAGAGGGCTTTCGGGTCCAAGCGGCTGGTTGGACGAACGTCTTGTTGATCCCGGGCGTCCAATAAGATAAAGGACCAACTACACTCGTAGAAGCTCGAGGAACGAATCTTTCGGACGCGGGTTCAATTCCCGCCATCTCCACTTGAAGAGGCTGTTTGGATAGCCTCAGGCCATTAAATATTTGAACATGGCGGCTGCCCGGCAGCTTTCAACCGGGTAGCCGCCAATTGCCGTTTCATCGGAGAGGACAAAACCCTGGTAACCTGCCTGGAGCGCATCGTAGAGATAACAGACTTCTGAGCGGGTGGGTGCGGCATGCCCGGTCATGTGTTCAAGCACCTGACCAGCCAGGACAGCCGGCACAGGCATTCTTTTTACCAAGCTGGAGAAACGTGAAACTGCCTCCGCCATCCCCTTCATCCCCAGCTCAGCGCCCAGATCTCCCCGGCAAACCCATAAGCAGTTCGCGAAACCCGAGATTTGGCCTGCTTCCGCCATGGCCAATCCACGTTCCAGCTTGGCAATCAGGCGCGCCGACGGTCCAAACATGGACCGGTAGCGCTGCATTTCCTCAGTATCTTTTACATACGAAACTGCATACGCAACAAAATCCAGGTCGCGGGTCTGGGCAAAGATCGCCAGGTCCTGATCGCTCAGCGCCTCAGTGCGGAAAGTCGACGCGGCAAACGTAATTCCTTTGCGCGGGGCGATCTCTCCACCCAGCGTCACCCGCGCCTGGATGGTGTCAGGTTCCATCGAGACGACTGCCAGGCGGGATTTCGCATCGTTCAGGATAATTTCCGCGCTGGACTGCGGTGCAGCCCGGAAAAAATCGGCGTGCGGCACCGGGAGAAAACCCGCTCGCGTGCTTTCCGCCGCGTGCAACAGCGTAACCGTCTCACCTTCCCGCAGCGAAAAGGAGGGGAACTGTCCCAGCCGCCATTTGCTGCCCTGCAAGTCAAGTACCAGTGAAACCGATGACCCGGCCCTGCCCAGGAAAGGCCCCAACCGTTCCAGCCAGCCCCACAACGAGTCGAGCGAAAGGTGCGAAGTATTGAGCCGAAAATCAGTCGCCCCCGCCACAAGCATCTCCAGCCAGGTTTCTTCCTGTTCGCTGGCCGGGCCCAGGGTGGCCGTGATCGAATAGGTCATAAGAGTAGTTTATTCCTTCCGTGTATGGCGAGCAGTGCATTAATCGATAATGATGGGTCAAATGCGTTGGTCGCCTGGTTTATGATCCAACAAAAACGCATTGGCAATCTCAATACCTGGATTTCAGGCGGGCAAAGGCAGTGGGCAGTGCACCGGAATCAATCCGGTCCTTAATAAGTACAGCACATTGGTAGGGATCAAGCTGGCTGGTATCCACCTCAAGATCATACAGGCCATGAGCATGAACCAGTTCATGCTGCAGGCGGGCCTGGCCCAGGGTGCGGTCCCTACGCTGCTTTTCACGCTCTTCGAGCACACCCAATGGGCAGCGCAGCCCGATGAGGAAGGCAGGCAGCCCGGCAAACAACACTGCGCAGTCGCGCAGCCAGCTTTCTTCCACCAGCACGTGGTCTGCCAGGACATTGTTGCCGCTCACGGCCAGCGCCGCGATCGCGCGGTGCATGCCTTTGAAGAGTGTATGCCCGGCTGACCCGGCGTGGTCCGCCAGGCCTAACACCTCATCCCACAGCGGCCTCTCCAGATAACGATCGGGAAGCATCCAGATGAATTTATCGATCCCTGCGTTTAAGAAAGGTTCCGTTAAAAGATCCTGCAGTTCATTCAGAACACTGGTTTTGCCTGAGCTGGAGGCGCCGTTGAGAAAGATGATTTTGCCGGGCTCCATCTTACCCTCGAACGCGACAAATTAAGCCCTTCAGGTAAGCGCCCTCCGGGAAGGTTAACGCTACCGGATGATCCATGCCCTGGTTCAGGTGCTCAACGATCTGCGCGTCCACTCCAGCATCCAGCATCGCACCCATTACGATCTTCTGGAAAAGCTCGGCCGAAATACCCCCCGAACAGGAGAAAGTGAACAGCAGCCCACCTGGCCGCAGCAGCTTGAAAGCCAGCAAGTTGATATCTTTATAGCCACGCGCAGCCCGTTCGGCCTGGGCCGCGGTAGGCGCAAACTTTGGTGGGTCCAGCACGATCAAATCACAGGTACGGCCCTGGTCGCGGAAAGCCCGCAGCGCATGGAAAACATCCGCTTCGAGCCATTCCACCCCTGGGCTTTCCAACCGGTTAAGAGCCACATTCTCAGCCGCCATGGCCAGGGCCTCACCCGAAGAATCGATCGAAAGAACGGAACGCGCCCCACCCGCCAGGGCATACACGCTGAACGCGCCGGTATAACTGAAACAGTTGATTACTTCTCGCCCGGCGCATAGTTCCCGCAGGCGCTGCCGGTTGCGCCGCTGGTCGATATAGAAGCCTGTCTTCTGCCCGTGAACCGGGTCGACTCGGAACACAAGCCCGTGCTCGTGGATCACCCGCGGCGTAAAGGGGCCCTCCCCCCGCAGCGGGCCCTCTCGCTCGGGCAGACCTTCGAGCACGCGCACTTCAACGTCCGACCGTTCGTATACCTGGCGGGCGCCGGTCAGTTCGACCAATTGATCAACCAGCACATCTCGCCAGCGTTCCGCGCCAGCCGAAAGGAACTGGACAACCAGAAGATCGCCATATCGGTCAGCGACCAGCCCAGGCATTCCATCCGACTCGCCGTGCACCAGGCGCACCGCATCGGTTTCGTTTTCTGGGACCAGCGCCCGGCGCTGTTCCAGGGCGGCCTGCAGGCGGCGGCGCAGAAATGCTGCATCGACCTGCTCTGCCTCATCCCAGGACCAGACACGCGCTGTGATTTTAGAGGATGGGCTGTAGGCCGCCCAGGCCAAAAAAGCACCCTGCGGAGACCGTATGGCTACTGTCTCTCCTGATTCGGGCCGGCCCTGCACCTGGGCAATTGCCCCTGAAAATATCCAGGGATGGCGCATCAATAACGAGCGATCACGACCGGGTTTTAGCAGAATCGATTTCATATTAACGTTTTGAGCGAGCCGCGATTAGAGCCAACAATCCAGCCTCATCCAGGATGGGCACACCCAACTGGCGAGCTTTATCCAGTTTGGAACCGGCGCTCTCGCCAGCGACCAGGAAATCCGTCTTTTTGCTGACGCTATCCGTCACTTTTCCACCCTTTTCCTGGATCAGCGCCTTGA
>CAZBDC010000039.1:0-33769 GCA_964490575.1 uncultured Anaerolineaceae bacterium
ATAATGAGCGGTGACTGGAGTTCAGACGTGTGCTCTTCCGATCTGCCAACAGCCAGACCGACGTGTGGTACTCCTACATCGACTGGGAAAACTTTACCGTCGTGCAGGACCCGGCGGATGAAACCGGCGCCACACCGATGGCACTGCTGGATTACGAAACCGCCGCTGTTGACACCACCATCACCCAGAAACCCAAGGCCTTCGTGCCCTTCGCTATGCCCATGCGCCTGACCGACAACGCGAAGTGCAACGTCACCAATCCGCAGCCCTACTGCAATGGCTCAGCCATCTCGGCCAGCTTCCCGGATATTCTAGACCCGCTGGACTACGGCATGAAGGATATGTGCGCGGCGACCGTCGAGATCCCGACCGGCCCGCAGGACGAATTGACCCCGGTCTGCGTGACCGATGACGGGCTGCCCCTGGTCGGCAATACCGCGGCGACCCGCCCGCGCCTGGGCCTGTACGGGTACGACTCGACCGGCAAGGTAAAAGGCGCTGTGATCGATAGCGCCTTCGCGGTCGTCGTGGCCGAAGAAGATAAGGGCCTGGGCGCCTTTGGCTTCACTGCCGATGGCGCAGCCTGCGATCCGGAAGCAGATCCGGTGAACTGCCTCCCCTTCGACGAGGGCAAGAACATCAAGTACTTCACCTTCAGCATGTCGCTGGGCGACAAAGTCGGCGGCAAAACCCAGGACGGCCTGCTGGCCAGCCTGACCCACCCGGGCAACCAGCTCAACCAGCCCGAAGTGGACTGGATGACCGGCGAGTTCTCGCCCATCCGCAACACCGCCGACATGTGGGACTTCGGTGAGTACAACTTCGATATCTACAACACCGAGATCGCCCGCCGCGGCAGCCTGCTGGCCCAGGACATTAACAAGGTCCACAAAGACACCTCCAAGGCAGTCGGGGGCCTGCTCGCTCTGCCGACCTGGAAGCAGGGCGCGATGAACCAGGGCGGCCCGGCTGACGTGATGTCACGCCGGATCGTCATCGAGAAAGGCAAGTGGGATCTCAAAAAAGACGGCAATCCGTATGCCTTCCGCAACATGGCCTGTTCTACCTGGGCCTACAAGGATGGCTCCAACCCATATTACCCGGATGGTATTTGCCTGGATCCTCCCATCAACCTCTCGGCCACCATCCCGGACACCTGCATCGATTCGGCTACCGGCGCGGAAGTCGCCTGCCCGCAGGTCGACCTGAGCCAGGGCACCACCTTCGGCGTCGGCGACACCAACCCGATCCTGCAGGGATCGCTGGTCGAGCCAAACACCACCAAGGTCCTCTCCTGGCACCAATGCCCGGCCACCTTTACAACGGTCAGTTCCACCACCGGCACAGTGATCTATACCTGCGCCAATGACCTGCGTACCGACGCCAGCACCCTGGCCGACCAGTCCTGGTACAACCCGCTGGACGTGGCCAAGGGCCACCGCGGCTTCCTGGACGGAGACTTCGTCATGATGCTGTACGCCTGGTCGCCCAACTGGCGCCTCAACGCGGTGGGCAACGACCGCTACGAATTGTACATCAGGCGTTCCTTTGACGGCGCCAAGACCTGGGGAACCCTGCCGAGTAAATATACCCATTGGGACCCGGCCGATAAAACCAAGTATTCTGGCGATGGCACGGTGACCTGCGAAACCTTCCGCAGCGCCGAGTCGCAGGCAGCCGGCGACCTGGTCGAGCCGCGCGTGTGCAACAGCTACGCTGCCGGCGCGCCTGAGCAGGCCCGCAACGTGACCCAGATTAAGTCCATGGCGACCACCACCCTTGACCCGCGCTACGCCATCACCGGGTCGCCCTATGGGGTCAGCATCACATCCAACCCATTTGGCGTCGCCTACACCCTCACGGACGAAGATGTTCGCGATCCATCGCGCTACTTTATCGTCTACGAGACCGGCGACAACACCACCACCGCCGAGGGCGAGCCGGAGCCGCTGGATCTGTTCTACAGCCGCGCCATAAACTTCGGCGATGATTATGTGGTCTGGGCGGAAGAGGCCGACCTGAGCGTTTGCTACCCGTCCGACCCGCATGGCAACACAGTGCCCGCTGAACAGGTTGATTCAGGCTTCTGCAACGAGTTCGACCAGCTCGAACAGGGTATGCCGGGGCTTGAGGCCAGCGAGGCCAGCCTGTCGGCCAACCCGGGTGGTGAGTTCCTCTACGCCGCCTGGGCCCAGCTCTACCACGATCCTGACACAGGCGAGATTGAGTCAGATGCCATGGCCCGCCGGGTCTGGTACATCGACGATTATATCTCCGACACCTGGGCCTGGATATTCGGCCAGGGCACCGGCGACGGCACACCCGCCAATCCGTAATCGCGTGATCCTGCCTGGGGCTGTCCAATAAGAACGCCCGGACAGCCCCAGGCCGGCAGAAAGATCTGGGAGGATAGATCATGTTGAAAACAAATTCACGCCTGCTACGGACCGTGGTGGCTGTGCTCCTGGTGAGCGCTGTTCTCTTCATCACCATTACACCTGCTTATGCGCTCAACAGTTTTCTCAAGACCTGGCAAGATCTTTATCCACACTCAGCCAGCGGCGACGCCGACTGCGCCCTCTGCCACGGCAGCAGCACCAGCAACCTGAACGCCTACGGGCGCGACCTGTGCCTTTCGTTCAACGGCAGCCTGCCAGCCGACATGACCCCTTACCTGCAGGCCATCGAAAACCTCGACTCGGACCTGAACGGCGATAGCAACCTGGCCGAAATCAACGCCAACGCCCAGCCAGGCTGGACGATGGGCAGTAACCAGCTCTATGCCGGGCTGGACGGCGGCTGCGCGCCGATTGGAGCGCCGATCAGCGTGCCCGCCAGTGTACCCCTACCCTACGATCCACCCACCGCCGGCGACCCGGTTGCCGTGCCCGGCGGCCCTTACACGGGCTACGTGAACGTCCCCATCACCTTCGACGGGACCGGCTCGTATGACAGCGACGGTGGGGCGATCCTCAGCTACGCCTGGGACTTCGGCGACGGCGTCACAGGCAGCGGAGCGGTGGTCCAACATACCTACAGCATGGCGGGTACCTACACAGTCAGCCTGACAGTCACCGACGACGAGGGCGCAAGCAGCACCAACGCGACCACCGCTGCCATCTCAGCGGCCGCGGTCCTGGATCTGGACATCACCGCGCTCAAAGTGACCTCGTCGGTGCGAACCGGCAAGCCCGTCGCGATCCAGCTCTCGGTCGAGAACCCTGGCACCGTGCTCGGCCAGGCCCTTGCTACGGTGGTTGGCGTCCAGGATGACGTCCAGGTATATCGCTGGTCGTTGAACGTGTATGATTACAGCAAAAAGAGCGCCACGACCTTCACCTTCCCCACTTACACCCCAACCAGCAAGGGAACCATCAACTGGACTGTCACGATCGCCGACGTCGACCCGGATGTCGACCAGGCCTCCGTGACCACCCTCGTCAAGTAGAAACAGCAGGCAATTCGCTGGCAAGAAACGCTAATTTCATTTATCCTTGAACTGGTGTCCCCGACCAGGTGTTCAAGGAGGGGCTGCCCAAAAATAACCTTTGGGCAGCCCCTTTCTGTTTGACAGCAGAGACGGCAATCCGCTCACCGGTCACTGGTACCCGATTTGATCCAGGAATTCCTGAAAACGGGCCGGCTCGTAAAACCAGGGGCTGATCAGGATGCGCTTCCCACCGTGGGTGTAGATGGCCGTGCCAATCTTGATGCGGCTTTCCAGGCTTTTGCGGCTGCGCGGCCAGTTGATGTCCTTGAGTAGCAAAGTATTGCGATCGCCAAAAGCGCCTGAAGGGCCTTCAACCTGCTCCTTACCCTGCACGCGCATCGTCCAGCGGCTGTAGTCGATCAAGGCAAACAGCACCGCCCCGCCCACCACGATCCCCAGGTTAATATACCAGTCGCTGAATATGGCCTGCACACTGGCCCCGCCGCCCAGGATCGTGCGGATCAGCAGACCGGCTAACACCGCCAGGGTGAACATCAACGTGTAAATGACCATCATCCGCAAACGCGAGGGCCGCAGGATGAATTCAGCCTGGCTTTTGGATTTACGCGGGATTTTTACACTCTTCATCGTATACCTTCACCGACAGGATAGATAAAACAAGTATAGCACAGGACTTCCGTGCGCCTGGCCTTTTCCAGCCGAAGACGCCCACCGGTCAAGCTGGGTCAACCGCCGAAAAATATTGACGCCTGATTTCTTTCCCTCTATAATAAATTTTAGCAACCCGCATAAATTTACACGATTTGATCAATTTTTAATCATGGATAACGCTCAAAAACCGATAAAACCTTACCTGGGCCACCGCGAAAACCAGCGTGCGCGGATCCTGGAGGCAGCCGAGCGCCTGTTTATCCGCAATGGCATCGATAAAGTCAACCTCAGCGACATCGCCCGGGCGGCCCGCATAACCCGCAACACGGTATATGAATATTTCCCCAACAAACAGGAGGTCGCCTGGGCTCTTTTGCAGAAGATCTTCGACCAGAGCCGGGCAAGCATAGAGCAGCCCCCCGACGGGAACGGATTCCAGCGCCTGGCGGATTTTATGCTGCGGATGGTCAACCGGCTGGAATCCCAATCGGAGCACATGCGCTTTATCGTCGAATTCAACAGCCTATACGCCCGCGAAGCCAGTGCGGACCGTATGCGCCAGGCAACCGGGAGGGCCGAACCCAGCAGCAGCGACCCAGTCGCCCGCATGGTCCACCAGGGAATTGCCGATGGATCGATCCGCCCGGACCTTGACCCAGGCCTGGCCTCGGCAGCCGTGTGGAACCTGTTGAGCGGCCTGAACAGCCGTTTCGCGCTGCTGGGCGACCTGATCAGCGAAGAGTACGGCCAGCCTTCCATAGCCATCTACCAGGAAATCTGCCACATCTTTCTGCGCGGCGTCCAATCTACCCCTTCTACTGAGGAGAACGCAGGATGAAGAAACAAAATTTCGACCAGGGTTGGGAATTCAGCGAAGCCTCCGGTTTCGCGGCGATGTTCAACCCGTCTGCCTGGCAGCCAGTGGTGCTGCCCCACGACGCCATGATTGGCAAACCGCGCAGCGCCGGCAACCCCGCGGGGAGAAGCGGCGGCTATTTCCCCGGCGGCGTCGCAAACTACCGCAAGAAATTCTTCGTCCCCGAGGCGTGGCGCGGGCTCAGCCTCCAGCTTGAGTTTGAGGGCGTTTACATGAACGCCGAGGTTTCAGTCAACAACCAGCTCGTCCAAATTCAGCCCTATGGGTATTCCAGCTTCATCGTCGATCTCACTCCCTACCTGACATACGGGCAGGAAAACGCCATCGGCGTGGTGGCCAACAACACCGCCCAGCCCAACTGCCGCTGGTATTCGGGCACCGGGATCTATCGCCACGTCTGGCTGCGCACCGGCGGGACAATCCACATTCCACCCTGGGGCGTTTTCGTCACCACCCCGGTGGTCGACCAGGGCGCTTCCGTTGTCCAGGTCGCCACGGAGTTGGCCAACCTGACCAGCCTGGATAGCGCAATCCTGCGCAGCACGGTGCTGGACGCGCAGGGCAACGTGGCTGCCCGGGCCGAGACCCCGGCAAAGCTCCCCACCCTCCAGCAAACGCTGCTGGTCCGAGACGCCAGGCTGTGGTCGCTTGAGGAACCCAACCTGTACACCCTGCTCAGCGAAGTACTGGTGAATGGCAGCGTGGTAGATACGGAGCGGACCACCTTTGGCATCCGCTCGATCGCCATCGACGCCGAACACGGGCTGCGCTTGAACGGCCGGCCAATCAAGATGAAGGGCGGCTGCATCCACCACGACCACGGGCCGCTGGGCGCTGCCAGCTACGACCGGGCCGAAGAGCGTAAGGTAGAGCTGCTCAAATCCGCCGGCTACAACGCCCTGCGCACCGCTCACAACCCACCCGCCCCGGCCCTGCTGGACGCCTGCGACCGCTTCGGCTTCCTGGTCATCGATGAGTCCTTCGACGCCTGGACCTCGGCCAAGGTGACCAACGACTACCACCTGTATTTCCGGGAATGGTGGCAGCGCGATACCGACGCGCTGGTCAGGCGCGACCGAAACCACCCCTCGGTCATCCTGTGGTCGATCGGCAATGAGATCTTTGAAGCGATGGGCAACCCGGTCGGTACGGAGTGGTCCCAGCGCCAGGCCGACTACGTACGCTCGCTCGACAGCACCCGCCCGGTCACCTCCGGCCTGATGAACAACTTCCTGGAAGACATCGCCAGCGGCGACATGGAAGGCTCGTTCCGGCTCAAGCCGGTCCCCGAAGACCCGCAAAAAGACAGTTGGGGCCGCAAGACCGCCGATTTTATCAAGCCCCTGGACGTGGTCGGCTACAACTACATGGCCCAGCGTTACGCCGTCGACCGGGAGCGTTTCCCGGGCCGGGTGATCGCCGGGACCGAGACCTGGGGGCACATGATGTACACCTTCTGGAAGGAGACCGAACGCTGGTCACACGTGATCGGCGATTTCGTCTGGACCGCCTTCGATTATATCGGCGAGGCCGGCGGCGGCGCGATCAGCTTTGATGGCCGGCGCCGGATGGGCGCGTCTTACCCCTATCACCTCTATGGCTGCGGCGATTTCGATATCTGCGGCTTCAAGCGCCCGCAGTCCTACTACCGCGACCTGCTGTGGGGCATGCGCACGGAACCGTTCATTGCCGTGCTCGACCCGCAGCACTACGGCAAAGCGATCGCTTTCTCGCCCTGGGGTTGGGAGCCGGTTCTCGATACCTGGACTTTCCCCGGCCAGGAGGGCCAGCCCACCCAGGTCGACGTATATGCTATCGATGATGAGGTAGAACTGCTGGTGAACGGCGTCTCTGCCGGGCGCCAGCCTGCCGGCGCCGCCAGCCAGAACAAGGCCAGCTTCACCGTCACTTACCAGCCTGGAACGATCGAGGCGGTGGGCTACACCGGCGGCAAGGAAACCGGGCGGTTCTCGTTGGTGACAGCCTCTACCCCGGCAGTGCTGCGCCTGTCGGCGGATCGCGCCGTGATCGAGGCCGGCGGCAGCGACCTGGCCTACGTGACGATCGAAGTCCAGGACCACAACGGCGTCCCGGTCAAACACGGCGAGCCGCTCATCTCGCTCGAAATCAGCGGGGCCGGCGAGTTAGTCGCGATCGGCACGGGCGATCCGCTCTCAGAGGAGATGTACGTGGGCAGCCAGCGCAAGGCCTACGAAGGCCGGCTGCTGGCCATCGTGCGCAGCGCCGCCCAACCTGGAACGATCACCCTCACCGCCAGGGCCGATGGGCTGCCAGCCGCCGCGGTAAAGCTCCAGGCGCAGTAGCGGTATAATTCCTGCCATCATGCTTCTTCGCCGCTTCCGAAAATCCTGGGACACTCCCTGGCAACGCACGCTCTATATTTTGTTCTTTTCCCAACTGATGGTCGGGGTTGGGTTCTCGAGCATCTTTCCATTTCTACCTCTGTATGTCAAGTCGCTCGGCTCGGCCCACAATATCAATATTGAGTTGCTGGCCGGGCTGGTCTATTCCGGCCAGGCCTTCACAATGATGCTGACCGCGCCCTTATGGGGCGTGGTAGCCGACCGCTATGGGCGCAAGCTGATGGTTGAGCGCTCGATGTTCGGCGGGACAATCGTGCTGGGGATGATGGCCTTTGCCCGTTCGGCCGAAGACCTGGTCGCGCTGCGCGCCATCCAGGGGATGATCACCGGGACGGTGGCGGCCACCAACGCGCTGGCCGCCGCCAATACCCCGCGCGAGCATTCCGGTTTCGCGATGGGGATGATGCAGGTGGGCATGGGGGCCGGCGTGGCGCTCGGCCCGATGATCGGCGGCGCGGTGGCGGATGCCTTCGGATACCGGCCGGCTTTCTATGTCACCGCCTTGCTGCTGTTCCTGGCCGGCCTGACGGTCCTGTTTTGGGTCAAAGAACCACATAACAACCAGGCTGCGGGCAGCCGGGGACATTCTCCTGCCCCAAAGCGCGGGATCATTGCTGGCTGGAAGGACATCTTCCGCTGCCCGGGCGTGCCGGCCGTCTACAGCCTGAGCTTCCTCAACAACCTGTGCCGTAACATGCTCCTGCCGATCGTCCCGCTGTTCATCCCCATGCTGATGCAGGGCACCGCCCTGGTGAACACTTTCACCGGGCTGGTGACCGGGATGTCCTCCGCCACCACCACGTTAAGCAGCGTATTCCTGGGCCGGTTGGGCGACCGGATCGGGCAGCGCCGGGTGCTGATCGCCAGCCTGGTGATCGCCAGCGGTCTGTTCGCGGCGCAGAGCGGGGTTCAGGCTGCCTGGCAGTTGCTCCTTGCGCAGGCCATCCTGGGAGTGGCCATGGGCGGGATCACGCCGTCCATCAGCGCGCTGCTGGCACGCTTCACGCCGCCGGGCCACGAGGGCGCCGTCTATGGGCTGGACAACTCGATCGGCTCGGGCGCGCGCTCGCTGGCCCCCATGATCGGGTCGGCGGTGATGCTGGGATGGGGCGTGCGCTCGACCTTCGTCGTATCAGGCACACTGCTGGCGCTCACCGCTGTTTTTGCTGCCCTGGCGCTGCCCGGAAGGGTGGATCATAGGCGTGGTGAAGAATAATTGAATCTGCTCAGGCTGGGTCATAAGGATCACCTGTAGCGTATCAAAGGCAGCATTGTCGGTATAAAATATTCGTGGAAATTCTTCATTGTAAAACAATAAATATGCCGTAATCTTATCTGCATTGGTTAACCCGTTGAGGAAAAGCAGGGTACGTTCATACAGGCAGACCCCCTATCCTCAAACCTAACCCAGGGCCTGCTCGCCAGCAGGTAACGCAGCCTATTGGGCGTTCACGACGACATACGAGAAATGATCCAGGTCAAAGACAATGGAACAGAAAACTGCTTTTGAGAAATTTACCCCAGCAATATTCCAGGTTTATCACCGCGACAAGGAAGCATTTTGGGCGGCGGTCATGGCGCCATTCCTGGCAAACCAGGTCTCGTTCCTGACCTGGCTGCAAAACATCAAAGTTGATGTTGGACTTCTCTCAGCATTTAAGGGATTGGACGATCAGGCCAGGAAAAGGAAAAATCCACGCGGGGCAAAGCCAGTCCCTATCGCCTCGATCGCCCCAAAGACCTTGGCGCCAAAGGAGCCAACTCTGTTACCCCTTTTATGCTGAGCTTAGAGCGACTTGGCAAAGCTTCACTGATCGATGATTATTGGGAAGTCTTCCTACTTTTTGGCGCCGCCATCCAGATGATTGACGATTGGAACGATTTGGAAGGTGATTTAGCCGATGGACATTATTCTTATGTCACTTTGGGCTTTGATAAACTCCACCAACTCCATGATCCCAAGAAAACAGCTCAAATTCTCCGAGAGGATAAAAACCGGGTTCGGGACACCTACGCTTGCAGCAAAGAGATGATTGCTCAGTCTCGGGTAATTCTAAAAAGATTAAAAGATCCGTACCTGGTCAGGCTCGTAGACGTTACGGAAGCGCGCCTTGATTCATTCTTCAAAAAGGAAATGAAAATGACTTGATTTATCATAGAGGCTGCCCAGCAGACGATCATATAAAGGATTGATTATATGAACAGTAATGGAAAGGCGTTGATAACAGAACAACGGGAAGAACTGCTCAGAACGTTGAATGCCCGTTTTGAGAAAAATATGAACCGACATCCAGGCCTTGAATGGGCGCAGGTGCAGGCAAGGTTGGAAGCGAAGCCCGAAAAATTGTGGTCGCTCCATGAAATGGAAAGAACCGGCGGCGAGCCAGATGTAGTTGGTCAGGATGAAACGACTGGCGAAATCCTATTCTACGACTGTTCGGCGGAAAGCCCCACCGGCCGCAGAAACGTTTGTTACGACCGGGAAGCGCTAGAGGCACGAAAAGAGCATAAACCAGAAGGTAACGCGCTGGACATGGCAGCCGACATGGGCATCGAGCTTTTAACGGAAGAGCAATACCGGGAGTTGCAGAAGCGCGGAAAGTTCGACACGAAAACGTCGAGCTGGGTGAAAACACCGCCCGAGATTCGGAAACTCGGTGGTGCCCTCTTTGCCGATCGCCGCTACGAGCATGTCTTCGTGTATCACAACGGCGCGTCCTCTTACTATGGTGCCAGGGGGTTCCGCGGCTCGCTGAGGGTCTAGATTGTGCCCGGACCGCAAAATAATTCAAGGGATATTCATCGGCGTCCTGGCACATTACTTGCAACCGAATGTGGTCAGCGGCTGGAGACAATGTCAGACAAGCACGGCGCCTCCGCCACAACCCAAGCCCTGTCATTCGATCCGGTTTCGCAAGGTGCCTGATGGATAACCCCCTCCACTTCATTCGCGCCAATTCGATCACAGACTTGCCCGCTGTTTCCCTGGACCACTGCCAGCCGGCAGCCGCCTTAAACCGGCTCTGGTTAGGCCTGCGCCGCCTCCTGACCAGCCTGGCGGAGCACATCTGGTCCCGTCCACGCGACCCGGTTCGCAACCAGCGCCTGGCGCAGAAGATCCTCGATTCGGCCCCTAACTACCTGGCTCTGCTGGATTTGACTCATGACCGCGTCCTCTACGTCAACGCCAGTTGGGCCGCTTTCTTTGGTTGCCCGCAGCCATCCGTTACCCGGCTCAATCCGGTGATCCACCCGGCCGACCAGCCTGTCTACCAGCACTTCTTGAGCCAGCTCAAAAGCGGGCAGGGGAGCCAGCCTTGCACGGCAGAGTTCCGCACCAGCAACGCACGCGGTGAATGGCGCTGGCTGGCCTGCCAGGGGCAGGTTTTCCAGCACAGCAAGCCGCGCCAGGTGCTGCTCTCGGCTGCAGATGTCACCGAGAACCACCGCATCCGGGAACACCTTCGCCACATCAGCACGCATGATACCCTGACCGGGCTTTACAACCGGGCATACTTCCAGGAAGCGCTGGAAGCCGTCCGGCAGGCAGGCCAGTTTCCAACCGCCCTGATCATGATCGATGTTGATAACTTGAAACTGGTCAATGACACCTACGGGCACGAGATTGGCGACGCCTTTTTGTGCGAGATCGCCGGGCTGCTGTTGGATAACTTCCGGGCCGGCGACACCATCGCCAGGGTGGGCGGAGATGAGTTCACTGCCCTGCTGCCGCAGGTCAACCAGGCCGACGCACGCGAAATCGTCCGCCGGCTGCAGGCGCGCTTTGCTGGGGCAGTCTCAGCCACCGGGCTGTCGCTGGACGTCGTTTCGGTCGGCTTATCCGTGGCGCGCGACGAAACCGAGTTCCTGGATGCCTACCGGCAGGCCGACCGGCGCATGTATGCGGATAAAAAGCGGCGAAAGGCAACCAGTAAACGGTGGCATTGCTCAGGAAACAGCAACAAGTCACGGTACAGCAGTGTTCCAATAAAAGATTGACAATCCTTGCCTGTTCCGGGGTAAAATTCTTGAAAGCAATGGCCTGCCCAACCCAATCGTGCGGCGGACCACGAAGGAGCGCCCCATGGACGGATCGACGATTGACTTCAACCATATCCTGCTGATCTTTGGCATCATCGCCGCCTCAGCGCTGCTGCTGGCCCTGCTGCTACTGGCATGGGTGCTCTGGCAGGTGCGGCGCATCCGCCTGCCGGAAAACGCTGATTTCTTCACCGCTCTGCGCCATACCCCGCTGGCCGTCGTCATCCTTCTCGATCTGCTCGACCTCTCGCTGGACTTCTTCGCCGCCCCGTTCGCCTGGGTGATCCTCGGCCGGCTGGGCCTGCAGCCGCTGCGAGCCGTGACGGTGGTCGAATCATTCATCCCTTTCACACAGGTGCTGCCGACCATGACCATCGCCTGGATCATCGCCCGGGTCTGGAAGAACGCCCCACTATTTCACGGTCCTGGCAGCCAGGATGGATAACTCGCTGAAGGTTGGGTGAGCCGGGTAGATCGAAGCCAGCGCATCGAGAGTCAGCCCGGCGCGCACGGCGATGGCCAGGGGTGTGAGGATCTCGGCCGCCTCAGGACAGACCGCGAACGCGCCGGTAATGCGCCGCTGGGCAGTGTAAGCGATTTCCAGGAAACCGCTTTCTTCTCCCTGGCGGGCAGCAGGCAGCAGGTGGGCGCGCAGGCAGGTGCTGAAAGGCACCCGCACCCGATGGAGCGGTTCGGAACGGTCACTCATCCGCCCGACCATGGCAACCTGCGGGTTGGTATAGATGGCCATGACGGCGTGTTCCAGGTTGAGCGGCTCAACCGGCAGGCCGGCCGCGTGCCATCCGGCCAGGCGGCCCTGGGCGATGCTGATGTTGGCCGAAAGCGGGCTGGCTGCGTCGCCGACCAGGTAGATGTGACTGACAGCCGTCCGCCCATACCCATCGGTCGCCAGCCCACCCGACGAGCCAGGGCGCAGGCCGGCCGCAGGCAGGTTGAGGCGGTCCAGGTCCGGGCGCAGGCCAATCGCCACAAAAGCCAGCCGGGCTTCATAAGCGGCGCCGTCGGCGGTATGAACGCACACCCCCTCCGGAATGGGCTCCACCTGGCGAGGCAGCATCCCCGCGATGACGCGCACGCCCCGGTTTTCCATCAACCGGCGAATGGTCCGGCCGGCATCGGGAGGAAAAGCCGACAGCACCCCTACCGGCCCGGTCAGCCATGTGACGCTGATACCCAGGCGCGAAAAAGCATCAACATATTCGGTGGCGGGACCCCCACCCCCGATCACAACCATGCTTTCAGGCATGGCGGGCAGCCTGCCGATCGTATGTGGCGAGAAAATGCGCTCGCCGTCCGGCTCCAGCCCGGGCAGGACGAAAGGCACAGCCCCGCTGGCAATGATAATGGCATCACCAGAAAGCTGGTCCGGGTAGCCACCCTCAGGTGGGCGGACCTGGATTTCATGCGGCGAGAGAAACGCGGCCGTTCCCAGGCATAGCTCGACCCCATTCCGCTCGAGTTCGTCCATCAACTGGCGCTGCCACGCGCCGGCCACCTGTTCATAGCGGGCGCGCATTTCCTCCAGGTTGACCGGCTGGGGGCGATAGCTTGCCCCCAGCCAGATTTTACTGGGCAAAAGCGTTTGCCAGGCCGCCCTTCCACCGGGCGGAGTTTCAGAAACCAGGGTAACACCATGCCCCGGCCCGGCCGCTGCCAGGGCAGCATGGATACCGGCGGGTCCGCTGCCGATTACCAGGATGCGCTTGTTAGGGATCATATATTGATTATAGTACAACGGATCCTGGCCATGCCAGGAAAAGCCGGAAACTTAGACCCGGCTGCGGGCGGGAGCGCCGGGCGCAGGCCGCCGGACGGCGCTTACCAGGCGTTGTGGTGCACCCGCTCGGGCTTGTAGCGGTCTGCTTTTGGCAGGGGCTCGGCCGGGTGGCCGACAGCGGCCAGGCAGAGCGGCGTGACGAACTTCGGCAGGCCCAGGAACTCGCTGATATTCTTGACGCGCGCCTCGACAGGGTGAATGCCCACCCACACCCCGCCCAAACCCTGGGCGTGCGCAGCCAGGAGCAGGTTTTGCATGGCCGCCGAGCAGTCGATGGCCCAGTTGCCAGGGCAGGTTTCAAGGGTCAGGTCACCACACACGATAATGGCCAGGGGCGCCTGTTTCAGCATCTTTGCATAGGGGTGCAGGCCGGCAATTGCGTTTAGCTGCTCGCGGCTGTCCACCACGATGAAATGCCAGGGTTGTTGATTGCATGCCGAGGGAGCGTGCATAGCAGCCCGCAGGAGCATTTCAAGCTGTTCCGGACTGACCGGATCAGCGGTAAAAGCGCGCACCGAGCGGCGGGTAAGCAGGGCTTCGAGGATATCCATTAATATTCCTCCTTGGGGAGCAGGTTTATCTTAATGATATATCGAGGGCGGCGAGCCGTCAAACAGAAACGATACTGCCAGTGCCGGTTTGTGCTACGGGCGAGAATTTTGGGGTGTTTTAACTTGACATCTCCTCCTATCTTATTATAATTATTTCTATATATATAGAATTATTTTTAGGAGTTCTGCAATGAATGATCCGCTGCTCGAATTTTTCAAAACCTTAAGCGATGCCAATCGCCTGCGGATGGCAGCCCTGCTGCTCGACAACAGCCTGGCGGTGGAGGAAATTGCTGCGCGGCTGAGGTTGCGTTCTGCCGACATCCCGCGCCACCTGGCGCAGTTTGAAAAGCTGAGTCTCCTGCTGCAGGAGGGCGACCACTACCGGCTCGATCCCAAGGCGCTGGAGCGCCTCTCGCGAACGGTGCTGGCCGGTCAGCGCCCGTCCGCAGCAGCGCACTCAAACGATAAAGACGCCGACGACTTCGCCCGCAGCGTGGTAAAAAACTATTCGCTGCCCGATGGGCGGCTTAAAGAGATCCCACTGCAGGAAAAGAAGCTACAGGCCATACTCAACCACGTGGTGCAGGTGTTTGAGCCGAATGTCCGTTACAGCGAGAAGCAGGTCAACCAGGCCCTGGAACGCTATCATCCCGACTTCGCCGCACTGCGCCGCTACCTGGTCGACCGCCGCATGATCGAGCGCGAGGTAGACGGTTCCAGTTACTGGCGAGCATAGATATGGTAAACCGGATTGGCCATGACCAGCGTGTAATGGGTGTAGATAAACGTATCCAGGTCGGTGATTCCACTGCTGATTGAGCTGGCGTTGGGCTCGTTTGAAATAAACCCCTGGGCGACGACCACCCAACGCACATCTTTCTCCTGCAAATCGTTGATGATCGCCTGCTGGATCTCGCGCGTGGTGACCAGGCCAGGATGCAGCTCAGTATAAGGGGTCGGGCTGCGCCGGCCTGCCAGGAAATAGAAAATATTGTCATTGATGATCACCTGGTCGTGGCGGAAATTAGCGACGAAGATGTAATCGTCCGGCTTCGTACTGGCGCGGATAAACTCGACCGCCTCCTGCTGCTCAGGACCGACCGCAACACAGCCAGCCCGTTCAAGGGTTGAGTAGCAGCCGTTCCAGCGATAGGCAGAGAACTCTGTGAGTAGCTCGGTAAAATGCAGCACGTATGGATCAAGTACGGCAGAAAGGCAAAAGAAACCAAAGGCAACCAGGAAGGCCAGGCTGCGCCAGGCGCGGGCAGAGACCCGGCTGAAGAGCGCCACAGCGGCCACGACAGCCGGGAAAGCCGCCGGCAGCGCATGGAGGTCGTGGTAGCGCGAGGTGCCTTTGATGACCAGGCCAAAGCCGGTCATGGACAGGGCGATAAAAAGAACTGCCAGTAAATCCGGCCGTCCGGCCGGTTTTGCCTTCGCACTCCAAAGCAGCCTCGCGGCGGCAGCCAGGCCAGCGATAAAAACGCTGATGGGGATATACAGGCGCAGCCACTCTTCCCAGGCGCTGCGGTTAAAACCAAACAGGTCCGGCAGGAGCGGCGGCAGCGGCAGGCGGCGCATCTCGCGGAATGTGGTAGCCGGAAAACGCACCAGGTCTTCCCACAGGACAGACGGCTCACTGGCGATCGCCAGTGAGCCAAACAGTCCCAACGCGACGATCCCCATCCCACCCGCCAGGGTCAAACCGGCGCGCAAGACTGCCCGCAGCGCCGGACCGAACTTCCAGTCCTCTTTGCGCACTACCCACCCCTCGTGGGCCACCAGCGCCAGCCCGCTCCCAATCGCAGCATAACCGCCAAAGTCCAGCCGCAGGATCGTCGTCAGCCCCAGCGCCAGCCCAGCATAGAAAAGCCAGCGCAACCGGCCAGTTTTCAGATAGCGGGCAAACAGAATAAATGCCAGGAAAATTGCCCCCAGGGCCGGGAAAACGGGATAAACGTAGAAGCGGATTGAAGCCAGCCAGAGACTGGTAAACGCGTATGGAATGAGCGCCACCCACCACGAGACCATTCGCCGGGCAAAACAGTACACGGCAACGGTGACCAGAAAACGGACCAGGACATCGAAGACCCGCGCAATCAGGATCGTCTCCCCAAAGATCTTGAACAGGCCAGCCAGGACGTAAAAGTAACCCGGAGCGTAGAGCGTCCAGAAATCCCGGTAGGGGATCTCACCGCTCAGGATGCGGCTGGCATTATGCAGCACCAAGCCTTCATCGTAAATATTGGCAGGGATTTTGATGCTAAAGAATTGGAGCAGCAGGCCACCCAGGAAGGCTGCCAGCAGGATCATCGGTTGGGAAACCAAGAAGGAGGTTGTTTTTTCAGCAGCAGTGGAGCGGATCTTCATTTTTTACACCAGGAATGCGGAAAATCGAGCATGCTAAAATTATATAACGAATGCTCTATAATTACTGGATAGCCTGCTATCCCAAAGGTCGACACGCTGAAGAGCGAGTGGCACGAGGTCAATCGAATCGAAGGAGCCACCTGATCCCACCGACAGCTTCTTCAAATAATTCTGCCGTTTCCTTTGTGCACAGAATGAGTAAGACAATCGGATCATCAATTATTGAAAAGGTAGCGACGTTTTTATGGAAACCAAAGAAGAATTTTCTAACCTTCTCCAGTTTGAAAATATTGACTCGGGGCTGCTTCTGCCACTGAACACCGATACAGTACAGGCGCTGTGGTCAAAAACCTACAATGCCAACGGGAAACCAGACTGGTCTCATATTTACCCGTATTATCACCCAGACGTGGTTTTCCAGGATTCCATCCAGCGCATCGAAGGATTTGAAGAATTTGTCGCCCTGTGCGAGCGCCTGACAAAGCGCTGTGAAAGCCTGCAAATGGAAATTCTCGCCATCGCGCAAAATGCCAACATCATTCTGATGGACTGGATCATGACCATGTCTTTCAACAAATATCCCAGCACCCCGGTTTACGGAAGCACAAAACTGGTTCTCCACCCGGACGGGCGGATCATTTTCCAACGTGATTATTATGACCTGTGGGGTGATATCTTCAATGGGATCCCTTATTTCAAAAAAACTTATCGCAAATTCATGCGTAAACACTTTGGGTAGCGGAGCACTATGGCAAAGCGAAAACTACCGGATGAATTGATATTCCTGGAAAACAGGCAGGCCGTCCAAAATACCACCACCGCCCCGATGACCGGGAAAGTCTGTGCAGTTTCCGGATCGACCTCCGGGGTAGGTCTGGAAGCCGTGAAACGTCTTGCCCGAGGAGGTGCGCAGATCGTCATGATCTGCCGGAACCCGGGCAAAGCAGAGGCCATCCGGAAAGACATCGTGTCACAACACGATATCCAGGTGGACATTGTCAAAGCCGATTTCAGCGTTCTTGATGATGTTCGCAAGGCAGCAGAGATCCTGCAAAAAGATTACCCCCGGATCGACGTACTGATTAACTCAGCCGGCCTGCACTCAACCACCCGTACGGTCACACGGGAAGGATTTGAAACCGTTTTCTGTGTTAACCATCTCGCCCCATTTTTACTGACTTATTTGCTCCTCGATAAGATGAAACAGAGCACCCCAGCCCGGATTATCCAGGTCAATTCTGAAGGCCACCGGTTCGGCGGCCTGGACCTGAACGATCTGAACTGGGAGCGCCGGCCTTATGTGGGGCTGCGAGGCTATGGCGCTTCTAAGGTGGCGCAGCTGCTCACAACCTGGGAATTTGCGGACCGCCTGCAAGGGTCTGGGGTAACCATCAACGCCATGCACCCGGGGGATGTGAAAACGAATATCGGCAATAACAATGGGCCTTTATACCGGTGGTTCCTCCACCATGTGACCTGGCACATGCTGAAAGACCCGGCTATCTCTGGCGAGGCGTTGTACTACCTGTCCGCCGCCCCTGAATTAGCGGAGGTGAGCGGACGCTTTTTTCACCTGACCATCGACGAGAAACCAGCCGCGCATGCCCTGGACCGCGAGTCAGGGCGCAAAATCTGGGACCTGAGCATGCAACTCACCGGGCTTATGCCAGGTCCTTGAGAACCCGGTCTGCCGCCAGCTTGCCCGTCAGCACCGATATCGGTAGCCCAGAGGGGCTGTAGGTCCACTGCCCGGCCTGGTAGGTGTCGGGAATCGGCGTCAGCACAGAGCTTGCTACCTTTGTAAGCTGATTTACAGCCGGGATGAGATCGTTCGTAAATGCCCATCCGGTGATCGCGCCGTCGGTATTGCCCGTGATTCGCTCGATGGTCAGCGGGGTCGAGGTAAAACGGTCGATGACGGCTGCTTTGAGCCCCGGGTAAATGCTCGCATCCAGCACATCGATCGTCTTCGCCGCCATCCACTCCTTGAACTCGTCATACCATCCCATCGCCTGGATATGCCTGGCCAGGGAATAGTCGAATAACATGCTGACGATAAGCCCTGTTTTTCCCGCCGGAGCAAGGCGGTCATCCCTGAGGACAGGGCACGAGATCTCAAAAGTGTTTCTCTCCACGAAGCGCGCCAGCCAGGCAGTGATCTGCTGCCTGTCGTGGATAAATTCCTGACCGTCATGCTTACCGGGTACGATCAGTTCATGGAGTTCACAGGTAGACAGGCCGACTGTGGATGGCGTGTAGAAAAAGTGCGGGCTCGATATATTCGCGAAGTAAGCCTTATCGAGATTGGCGGTCAGGTAAAGTGTAAAAATCGAATCGCTGCCCGTTTTTCCGGCGATCAATTCCTGTTTTGCCTGGATGTTCGTGATCGCCTGGCTGTCTGACAGATTTGCCAGGCTGGTGGACCTGTACAGGGCCTTTAAATCCGCCGCCCAGACGAGCTTCTTGTATCGGTAGCCATTGCCTTTGGAATCGACCAATAATTTCCCGGCCGGGTCGATGCTGGTAATTTCTGTTTCCGCATGTACCTCGCCGTGATTCGCCAGGAAAAACCGCTCCAAAGCTTCCGGTAAGCTGCCAGTTCCTCCCCTGGGATACTGGTATTCCAGGTACAGGGTGAAGTAGCTTAGTGCGAAGTATGCCGGAGTCTTTTGAAAGAAGTGCTGCTCAATCATATCCAGCAAAGCCTGGTTTTTCGAAAAATTCGCCAGGTACTCATCCACAGGCTGGTACAATTTTTTCAATTTCGGCAGGGTCCACAGGTATTTTACTGCCCATGGCAGAATCGTCTTGCCGACATATTTCAGGTCTGTCAGATCCATAAACAGCGGATTATCGATTCCATAAAGGATATCCATAAACCCCATCACTTTGCGGAGTTCCTGGATGATGCCGGCAATATCCTGCTTATTTTCAGGGAAATATTTCTCTAACAGACCCTGGTAGGCCTGCAAACTGTCTTTCGATTCAACTCTGATTACATCTTCCCCGATCCCAATGGAAACATCGTTTGCGAGGAACTCGATCTCGATCCCCAACTGTTTGAGCATCGGAAAGATGATTCCCGAATTTTCAATTCCCCGGATGCCTCCATCAAAAACGAACCCTTTGTAATGAAAAGAATTGACCAGCCCGCCGGTTTTCTTCTCCTTTTCACAAAGCAGAACATTCAATCCCGCCTTCGAAAGGTAAGCCGCAGCCGTAAGGCCAGCCATCCCGCCTCCAACAACAATGACGTCATAGGTTCGTAAAGAATCCATTTGCCTGCTTCCACCTGATTTAATTTTCTGAGTAAACATAATTATATTCGGGACTCTACAATTTGCCGGAACGGTTTTGCCGGCAGGCCTGCGCTGTTGTACAGGTTAACTTCCGCATAGTTCTGGTAGGCATAGCGGATTTCCAACCCCTTCGCCGATTGGACCCCGTTCGCCTGGACGGTCACAGTGTCCCGCAAGACAGCAATCTTCAGATCCTTCACCTGGCGGCCATCCGCGAAGAGCTCCAGGCTCTTCAGATAGCGGCCCTTGAGATGCAGCCCATCGCCGGCATGGTGAAATGAAATCACCAGGCGCCCGTTCTCAAGCCTGGCGCCCGCCGCTTCGGGCGCTTCACACAAGATTTCCTCCCCGTACACCTTCCCGCGGGCAAGCAGCGCCAGACGTTCGCCAGCCGGGCGTTTGTTTTTTGGATGGATATCCATCCGCGATCCCGCATCCATGATACTGGCCATAGATGCACCCGGCACGGTCTTCGAGACCAGGTCTTGCTGCTCGCGCAGGAGCGGGAAGTTGATGGCAGAAAAACCCAGCCAACGTTCATAAGGAGCAAGCTGCACAAAGAGAAACGGCAAGTCGTCGTTCCAGGCTTCTCGCCAGCAACGGATGACAGCCGCGAACACGCGCGCATACAGGTGAGCCTTCGGATCGTCCGATTCCCCCTGGTACCAGATGACGCCCCGCGCCGCGTAGCCAGCAATCTTCCTGACCATCTGGTGATACAACCCGCCCGGGCGGTTCTCGCTGCGCGGGCCCAGCGGCAGCGGGTAATTGGTAGAGGATTTAACGATTGCATTGACAATTGGGCGAAGCAGCGGCCCGGGCGTTCGTTTCATGAGGTAGCGCATAAAATTCACCACCTGAGGGCGCTTCATCGCCTCGCGACCCTGCCTTTCTGCCAGGATATACGCATTCAGATCGAGGTCTTCCAACCCGGCCTGATATTCCTGCCAGTAAATGGAAAGCGCCTCGTCCTCTTTCAGGTATTTTTCGTCTACCCAGGTGGAAGCCACGGTGCCGCCCCAATTGCAGCCGACGATGCCGATGGGCACCTGAAGACGCTCGTAAAGTTTGTTGGCAAAATAAAATCCCACCGCGGAATAGAAAGGGGCATTGCCCGGGGTAAGCTGGCGCCAGAAGCCAACCTTGCTGAAATCATCCTCCTGCGCCTGCCCCTCAAATTTTACTTTAGGCACATCGAAGAAACGGATATCCGGATTGCTGGCCCCTGGAATGACCTGTTGCGCCTCGGCATCATACTCCAGGGGAAATTCCATGTTGGACTGGCCACCCGCGATCCATACTTCCCCCACAGCGACATCACGAAAGGCGAAAAACTCACCTTCATCTTCGCCGGCGATTTTGATCGCCAGATCCCGGCACACTCCCATCGGCGGGAGCACAACCTGCCAACCGCCGCCAGCCGCTTTTGTGCTGGCGACCTCGTTACCATTGATAAAAACCCGGATTGCCTGTGGTTTGAAGCTCTCGCCCCAGATCTTGACCGGTTTATCCCGCTGGAGAACCATGTGGTCTCCAAAAATCTGCGCAACGGTGAAAGAGAATTCAGGCATGGTTTTTCGATCCTGATCATAAAACCAGCCCGGCGGATGAGTTGGACCCCACCCACCGGACTGAAGAAACACTACGGGTTAGCGCTTCACCTGCACGACCACAGCGGCAGGGTCATGCGCAAACGAGCCAACCTCGAGCACGACATTTTCCGCTTCAGGAAGAATGCGCTTTTTCGCACCTTTGTCCCACAACGCCAGCGGCGTGAAGGACACCGGCACCTCAACCGGGACCGCTTGACCTGCCGGTACGCTGGCCACGGCGAAGCCCACCAGCCATAGTTCGCCCGCGTAAGGGCCCAAAGCGCGCCGCCCATATACCTGGACAACGTGCTGCCCATCCCGTTTACCGGTATTGGTCACCGTCGCTTTGACCGTGGCCCCGCCTTCGGCGACGTCGCTTACCAAAGCATTATCGATCGTGAAGGTGGTATAAGACAGGCCAAAACCGTGGGGGAATGCCGGCGCAGCGCCGAGTCTGTCGAGCAGCCGCTGCCCGTGGAAGCGATCGTAGGTGATTGCGGTCGCTTTGCGGTCAAAGAACGGCAGGTGCTCGGTAGAAGTTGGAATTGAAAACGGCAGCCGTCCAGATGGGTTCTGCACGCCGGTCAGCACATCCGCCAGGGCGTGCCCGCCTTCCATCCCTGCATACCACATGATCAAAACCGCCGGCACCTTCTGGCGCCAGGCTTCGGTCAGCACTGCGCCCGCAGCCACAATCGATACCACCGTGCGCGGGTTCGCATCCGCCACCGCCCGGATGATCTCCTCGTCCACAGGACGCAGGGTCAGCGAAACCCGGTCACCACCATACTCATCCCCGCTGGTCATGATGACATTTCCCTCGTTTTCACCGCCCGCCGGCGCAGCCATGAGATTTTCCATACCAGGAGGAGGGGGCGGGAACAGTGCCAAAAGATCTGTCCGGGTCATCGTGTCGCTGCCAACATATTCGCCTTCATCCCGTTCCGTGAAACCGGCCACCACGATGGCAACCTGCGCCTTCCTGGCTGCCTGAGCCGCGGCAGCCGGGTCATCCTCGCCCACCACCGTGATCTGCGCGCCGGGGAAAGCTGCCTTGATCCCGTCCAACGGGGTGACAAAGCTGGGCGGACGCACGTTGGATGAACCCAGGTCGCCCATGTTGCCTTTCAGCGCCAGCCGGCCGATGACAGCGATCGAGCTGATCTTGCCTGGCTCCAGCGGCAGCACCGGGCTGCCATCTACCGGGTCGTTCTTCAGCAAAACCATCGCGCGCGCGCCAACCTTCCGGGCCAGGGCGCGGGATTCCACGCTGGCCATGCGCTGCGGATCATATTCGCCTTCCGCCCGGGCCGCGTACGATCGCAGCTGGGCTGAGATCAGCCGCACGCCGGCGCGCTCGACCATCTCCCAGGACGTTTCGCCGTCGGCAAGCTGGCGGCGCAGGTGCATGGCGCGCTGCTGGACCAGCGGTTCTTCCAGGTCGAGGCCGGCGTTGAGCGATTTGGCTGCGTCGCGCAGCCCCCAGATGAAATCAGAGACAGTGATACCTTTCCAGCCCCACTGCTTGCGCAGCACATCGGTGAGAAGGTACTCATTCTGCCCGGCCCACTCGCCGTTTACCGAGTTGTAGGCCGACATAATCGCCGCCACACCCTCATCCACGCAGCGCTTGAAGTGCGGCAGGTAAACGTCGTGCAGGTCTGCCTCATCAATGGAAACATCCACTGAGAAACGGGCATTTTCCATCGAGTTCAGCGCATAGTGCTTGGCGCAGGCCATCACATACTTCTGCGTGCCACGCGTCAGCGCTGCGCCAAATTCACCCAGGTGGTAAGGGTCATCGCCGTAGGTTTCCTGTATCCGGCCCCAGGCAGGATGGCGGGGCAGGTTGATGCACACCCCACCGAAGAAGTTGCCGCCCATCGCGCGGATTTCCTCCCCGATCACCTCGCCGACTCGCTCTTCGAGCTCCAGGTCCCACGTGGCGCCGCGCGCCATCGAAACCGGAAAGGCCGTTCCGTGCCCGGCGACGCAGCCGCGCGGGCCATCCACAAAGCGGGTGCCCGGGATGCCCAGGCGGTCAACCGCGCCGTGTACGTACGGGCGCGTATTGTAACCAACCATTGTCATCTCAGCCATGCCCTGCCAGAAAGGCATGTCGCCGTCGAGCAGTCCCAGGCGTTCATCTTCAGTGAGCTGGTCATAAAGCTTCTTCGCCTGATCTTCCGGCGCCGCCCCAGACCGAACCGCTTGAACGGCCTGGTCGAACGCTGTATTTCCATCTCTCGGCAATCTTTTTTGGGTTTCGTCAGTTACCATCACAAGGTTCCTCCATAAAGTGAATGTATGTCGTTCAGAAAAGATTCAATCGCTTTTTTTGACCGGGTTATGATACGATATCCAACATCACGATATTTGTGGTCTAATTCAATTGTCAGGCAGTTTCCTGATGGTTTTGGAAAGAGCAAGGTCAATACTGCGAGTAAGCACGACCTGACCTCAGGTCCTTCCCATAATTATATTGAAAAAAACTACTCAGCTACAAGGGGAAGAGGCGCCTTCGATCACCCAGGCCGAACAGTTACGATTGAATATATCCTCCAGGACAGGAAAATCCGTGCAAAACCCAACAACAAGTGCTGTTGTTTTTAGATCCAGAACTGCTTTGTGGGGAGTGATGGCGCTGGGCGCCCACGCTGCCTGGGGCATTTACCCGGTGCTGGCGCGCTACTTACAAACGGTCAGCCGCCTGCCCACTTTTGCTCTGGCTGCAGTGGGCAATGCGGTGGTGCTGGTGCTCCTGATCGTGTGGATCTTCCCGCGCCTGAACCTGGCGGATTTTAAAAAGCCGGCGTTGTGGGGCTTTGGCATGATCGTGGTCGGGCGTTCCGTGACAAACTTGCTTTCAGCAAAGTACACCCTGGCTATCTACGTCCAGGTCGTCAACCTGATGGTGCCGTTCCTGGTAGCCTTTCTCTCAACCACCCTGTTCCACGAACGGCTGCCGCGCTTCACCCTTCCCGCTCTGCTGTTTTCTCTGGCAGGCGCCCTGCTGATGGTAGTCTCCGAATCGGCGACGAAGGAAGTGCAGCTTATCCTGGCAGCATCGGACTGGTTGGGAATAGGGCTGGCGGCGATCAGCGGTGTCTTTCTTGCGTTCTATATGATCTTCATCAAGCGCAGTTTCCGCTTTCAGATTACTGGCGACGCCATCTTTACCGTGCAGATCATTGCCCTGACGGTGGTGATGTCGATCAGCAGCCTGGGTTTCAGAGAAAGCTGGGCGCCCTGGCTGCAACTCCGCCTGGTGGACTGGCTGGTGTTTGTCGCCTTTGTCGGGATCGCGCTGGTTTTCGCCAACTATGCACAGATTTCGGCGCTCAAACATCTCCCGGCGCCGCTTGTGAGCAGCATGATGCCTCTGCGCCTGGTCAGCACACTGGCCGGCGGTGCGCTCCTGCTCGGCGAACGCCTGACCTCAGCCTGGCAGTTCCTGGGAGCGATCATCATCCTGGTCACGCTGTCCCTCTACCTGTCCCAACAAAATCATTAGCGGTAGGCGACCTCTTTGTTGCGCTCGCGGGGAAGCTGGTACCAGATCTCATCGCAGGCTGTGAGGAGATCCTCGTCGAGTTTCAAATTCACAGCCGGGAGGGATTGATCCAACTGCTCAGCTTTACTCGCGCCCACAATTGCTGAGGTGATGGCAGGCTGCGCCAGCACCCAGGCAACCGCCACCTGCGTGAGCGGCGCCTGGCGCTCATCGCAAAGCTGCTTGAGGTGGGCCACGGCGTTCATCTGGGCCTCCTGCCAGTAGCGAGCGCGATAGAGCTGCCCAACATTCTCAAGGGCGAAACGGGTTCCCTCCTGGACCGGCTGCCCCGGCTGGTAACGCCCGGTGAGCACACCGGCTGCCAGCGGATTGTAGCTGATCACACCGATTCCCTGGTCCAAAACCAGGGGAAATAGTTCCGCTTCAATGTGCCGGAAGAGGAGATTGTAGCGCGGCTGCACCGAATCGAAGCGCGCCAGGCCCTGTTTGTCGCTAATCCACAATGCTTTGGTCAGCAGCCAGGCAGGATAGTTCGAGCAGCCGATATAGCGCACTTTCCCGCTACGAACCAGATCATCCAGCGCGCGCAGAGTCTCATCCAGCGGCGTTTCATAATCGGGGGCATGCATCTGATACAGATCGATATAGTCGGTCTGCAGGCGGCGCAGGCTGTCCTCTATCGCGCGGAAGATATGCTTGCGAGAACCACCGCTTTCGTTGGGACCGGCGCCCATCGCGCCAAAGAATTTCGTCGCCAGCACGATCTGTTCCCGCCGGCCTTTGAGCCAGTTGCCAATATATTCCTCAGTGCGGCCCTTGCTCTCTGCCGTACCCCCAATTGGATAGACGTCGGCAGCGTCAAAGAAAGTCACTCCGTAGTCAAATGCCTTATCCATAATGGCGCGTGAGGTTGGTTCATCGCACTGGTTGCCAAACGTCATCGTTCCCAGGCAAATCTCCGAAACCTTTAAGCCAGTCCGTCCTAAATGCTTTATCTTCATCATAATACCCTCCGATAATAGTATAAAACGAATCGGGTTCAGCGCGGCACAAGTTTTATGGTCGCGGCGCGCGCGGCAGGGGTCAGGCAGGCGTCGACATATTCCTTCGGATAACGACGGTACTTTTCCCGATAGGCCACATCGATCTGCGTGGTGATCGCAGAATCCGGCTCTTCCATGAAGGTAACATCTTTCACCACCCCACCGGATTGAATCCGGCCTTCGTGGCGCGTCTGCGTGCCGCGGAACCAGGGACCGGTGCGTCCCTTCACCGCGCGCACATAAAGATCGTTGCCAACGCGGACCACCCAGATCGTCACCGGGCTTCGCAGCGTGCCGTCCCGGCGGAAAGAAGCGATCTGCAGTTCATCTGCGGTTCCGATTTTATTGAGTTCATCTTTCGTCCATCCTGTCATTGATTTGCCTCCTTATCGTTTAGCGCCTCCATTGTCTCTTCGATTCGGGGACAAAATGAACAGGCTGCTCAACAACCTTTTCACCCAGCACAAAAGCGGACAGCAGGGTGATCATCAACGGGCTCGAAAAGCGGATCGATTCCACTTCGGCCAGCGGTAGCGCCGCCATCTCCATCATAAAGGTTGTGCAGGAAGGAACAGGAACATCCCGCGAACGCAATCGAGCTTGAACCGCCTCGTGTTTGGGAATCTCCGTTTTCCTTCAGACCAGAAGAAGATCGGAGTGAACGGCAGGGCCACCAGGTTGCGCAGCACGACCATTTCCAGGACGGGATAATTACCGCCAATCCTCTTCACCGCCACGCTTTGGAGCGAAATGATCAGCATTGCCAGGATGAGAAAGCCAATTCCTTTGACATTAGAGCTAGATTTTGTCATGCCGGCCTGTCGCCAATCAGTTGGGGTAGATTGCAGCCCGTCTTAATTGCCACAGTGTGATTCTACCCGGTGAAAGGCCCTTTGGCGAATCCCCTTCAATCGAATGAATACCTGTCGCCGGTTACCTTGATCACGGCCATGGCCGTATTGATTTCGTGGAGATCGCCTGGCGTCAGCTCAATCGAAACTGCGCCAATACTTGCTTTCAGGCGCTTCAAGCAGTCTCGATCAAAGCTTTGGCTGTATTGATGTCAGTGACCAAAACATTGATGTACCCGCCCCGCATGGCCCCTCGGATCGCGGCGACCTTCCGCTCACCGCCGGCTACCCCCACGCAGCGCCGGGTCTGGCGCAGCTGCTCCAGATCCATCCCGATCACCCGCTCGCTGGC
The DNA here is from genome assembly GCA_964490575.1 of uncultured Anaerolineaceae bacterium. Lineage (GTDB taxonomy): Bacteria > Chloroflexota > Anaerolineae > Anaerolineales > Anaerolineaceae > DSYU01. Next base: position 26,778 of record CAZBDC010000039.1, read on the forward strand.
GGGGTCCTGGACCGGGTTCCCATCCGCGTCAAAGAAGCGCATGCAGATATCACCAACCGCGCCAACCTGGCGCAGGCGGTCCAGTTCTTCTTGTGAAAAGACATTCCCGCTGCTGGCCAACATATCGGAAGGCTCCACGCTGCCAATCCCCACCAGGCAAAGGGTGACCTTCGGGAACATGGCGACCGTGCCAGAGACATACGGGTCCTGGAGGTAAAGGGTTTTAATCTCAGGCGATACAACCACGCCGGGAGCCGGGAGGAAGACCGCCTTGCCCCGCACCAGGACCGCCAGGCGTCGCACCAGGTGGACGGCGTGGCTTTCGACGGTCGGGTTTCCCACCCCGCCCAACACCTGGATCACCTCTGCTCCGGCCGGTTTGGGGAGCGGGTTCATTGCGTCCACCATTGCCATCAGGGTCTTGCTCCATGAAGAAAGCCCGATGATCTCGTCTGGCCGGATCGTCTGCTCCAGGTAATAAGCGGCGGCTGTGCCAATGTCTCGCATGATCTGGTCTTCATTGTGATCAACACTGTCAACCACAATTGCTTCTTTCAAGCCATACATTTTTTCCAGCCCGGTCTCAACATCAGCATAAATCCCGGTTGGGACGCTGATATGGATGCGGACGATCTGTTCATCCTGGGCGCGCTTCAACAGGCGCGATATGGTAGCCTGCGAGATGTCTAGCTGCTCGGCAATCTGGGTCTGCTTGTACTGCATAACGTAGTACATGCGCGCCACTTTGGTCATTAACCTGAGTTCGTCGATACGCCCCATCGGTCACTCCATGCAGAAACCAAAAATAATGCCCTGAATGGTCATTAAACCAATCGATATCGGTAGGAATTTTGAATATATATTCGTTTGTTGGATATTATTCTAAAAATAGTGTAGCATAATCAAAATACCAAGTCAAGCACCGGCAACCCGCCAATCCGGGACCCTACCCGGTCGAACTCGCCCGGGAATCTGGCGACTCGGCAGACCGATTATTAGAATATTTATTCAGAATTGCAATTCCTCCGAAAATCGTTTAAACTATTTTTTAGATTGCATATATTTTATTATATGAATATTTATTCAAATGGAGCTGGCATGACTTCGGACCTGGCGTTAGAAACCAAATCCGCACAGTACCGCAAAACGATACTCCGGATCATCAAACAGGCCCGCGCCGGCCACACCGGCGGGGATCTATCTTCGATTGATATCCTCAACGTTCTTTACAATCACACACTGCACGTCTCCCCGGAGACCTTCACCGACCCTAACCGCGACCGCTACGTGCAGAGCAAGGGCCACTGCGTCGAAGCGCTCTACACCGTCCTGGCCGACCGGGGCTTTTTTCCTGAAGACGCGCTGAATCACCTGTGCGAATATCAATCCCATTACATCGGCCACCCCACCCGCAGCGTGAACGGCATCGAACATAATACCGGTGCGCTCGGTCACGGCCTGGCCGTCGCAGTTGGCATGGCCCTGGCTGCAAAACTCGACGGGCGCAGTTACCGGGTCTTTACCTTGCTTGGCGATGGCGAACTGGATGAAGGTTCCAACTGGGAAGCCTCCATGGCAGCGGCCCATTATAAGCTGGATAACCTGGTGGTCATTATCGACCGGAACGGGCTGCAGATCACCGGCCCAACCGAGGCGGTTAACCCGCTTGAACCGCTGGCGGATAAATTCCGCGCTTTTGGATACTCGGTTTGTGAAATCGACGGCAATGATATCCAGGCACTGGTCGAGGTCTTTGACCGCGTTCCCTTTGAAACCGGCAAACCCAACCTGGTGCTGGCCCATACCATCAAAGGCAAGGGGGTCAGTTTCATCGAAAACTCCCATAAATGGCATCACCGGGTCCCCAGTGACGAAGAATACGATTCCGCCTTACGCGAGTTGGACCTGGCATACGAGTTGGACGAAGGGAGATGAAAATGGAACTGGGAAAAGCTAATCTGGATATTTACGCTGAAACGCTGCTGGATATCGCCCGCCAGGACCGGGATGTGCTCGTTGTGACCAGCGATTCGCGCGGTTCGGGGAAACTGACCCATTTCGGAGAGGTTCTCCCAGAACAGATCATTGAGTTGGGGATCGCCGAGCAAAATCTGGTCGGCATCTCAGCCGGGCTGGCTTCCGCCGGAAAGAAGGTCTTCGCCACATCGCCGGCCTGTTTTCTGACCGCCCGCAGTTTTGAGCAGATCAAGAATGACGTCGCCTATTCTGACCAACCGGTCCGGCTGATAGGGATCAGCGCTGGGGTAAGCTACGGCGCGCTGGGCGCCACCCATCACTCCCTGCACGATTTTGCCGCCCTGCGCCCCATCAACAACATCACCATTATCGCCCCGGCCGATAATTTTGAAACCCGCGAGATCATTAAGGCCATCCATCATTTCGAGCACCCGGTCTACGTGCGGTTTGGCAAAGCCCCCCAGCGTCACGTGCATGAAGAAAAAGATCCGTTTACAATTGGGAGAGCCGCTCAAATCCGGGATGGCCAATCCCTGACCTTTATTGCCTGTGGCGAAACTGTTTCGGTCGCCCTGGCTGCCGCGCAGCAGTTGGAGGCTGAGGGCGTTTCCTGCCGGGTGCTGAGCATGCATACGATTAAACCGCTGGACGAGCAAGCCGTCCTTAAGGCCGCCAGGGAAACAGGTGCGATCATCACAGTCGAGGAACACAGCGAATACGGCGGGCTGGGAGAAGCCTGTGCAGGGGTAATCCTGCAATCTGGTCTCCGCCCCCCCTTTAAGATCGTGGGCTTTCCAGATGAGTACATGGTGACCGGTTCGCAAACGGAAATTTTTAACCATTATGGCATTTCCACCGATGGCCTGGCGCAAACCGCTCGCCGGCTGATAAGCAATCACAAACAATAGCCACTCACGCTACTGCGGGCCACGCAAAACCATCGGGGAGATTGCTTCGCTCCGCTCGCAGTAACAAACGATCAAATAAGGAGAATGCGATGACACAACCAAAGGCTACACTTGGCGTAATTGTTGGCAACCGGGATTTCTTCCCGGACCGGCTGATCTCTGAGGGCCGGCGAGATATTCTGAAACTGTTCCAATCTATGAACATTGAAGCCGTGATGCTGGAAGAAAACGAAACCAAGCTTGGCTCCGTTGAAACCTATGCGCATGCCAAAGCCTGCGCTGACCTTTTCCGGCGCAATGCCGACCGCATCGAGGGCATCCTGGTGACCCTGCCCAACTTCGGAGACGAAAAAGGCGTCGCCGACACAATCAAGCTTTCCGGGCTGAACGTACCCATCCTGGTCCAGGCTTACCCGGATGACCTGGACCAGCTCTCGGTCGAACGCCGGCGCGATTCGTTTTGCGGCAAAATTTCGGCCTGCAACAACCTGCGCCAGTACGGTTATCCATACACCTTAACGGATCTGCACACCGTCCATCCCCTTTCCGACAGTTTCAAAGCGGATCTGCAAAAGTTCATCGGCGTGTGCAAAGTGGTGCAGGGCATGAAAAACGCGCGTTTTGGCGCGGTGGGGGCCCGCCCGGCAGCCTTTAACACCGTCCGTTACAGCGAAAAACTGCTGCAGTTGTACGGCATGAGCGTCACAACGGTGGATTTCTCCGAGATCCTGGGCCTGTCCAACCGCCTGGCGGATGATGATGCGCGGGTGAAAGAGAAACTGGAAGCCATCACTGGCTATGCCCGCACAGACAAAGTTCCCCCGCAGCGGATTGTACGCATGGCCAAGCTCGGCATCGTCCTGGATGATTGGATGAAAGAAAATGAGCTGCATGCAACGGCCATTCAATGCTGGAACTCTTTACAGGCAAATTACGGCATCAATGTCTGCACGCTCATGTCGATGATGAGCCAGCAGCTGCTGCCCTCCGCCTGCGAGGTCGACATCACCGGGGTAGCCTCGATGTACGCGCTCCAACTGGCCTCCGGCACACCATCAGCGTTGATCGACTGGAACAATAATTACGGCGACGACCCCAATAAGTGCGTCTTCTTCCACTGCGGCAACTGGGCCAAAGATTTCCTGCCGGGCATCGAGATGGGCAATGCGCCGATCCTGGGTTCGACGCTGGGCGTCGAAAATACCTACGGGACGGTCGTGGGCCGCACCCCAGCCGGGCCGGTGACCTTTGCGCGCATTTCCACTGATGATATGAACGGGCTGATCCGCACGTATGTGGGCGAAGGCGAATTCACCGACGATCCGCTGGATACATTTGGCAGCCGGGCGGTGGTAAAAGTTCCCGGGCTGCAGCGCCTGATGAAATACATCTGCAAGAACGGTTTTGAACATCACGTCGCGATGAACGCCTCGCTGACCGCCGACGCCCTGGCTGAAGCCTTCGAGACCTACCTGGGCTGGGATGTCTATCGGCACGAAGAGTAACCGGGGAGAAAAAATGGATTATATGGTAATTCCCGAAAAGCGCGCCCGCGTGATCGTCGACACCGACGCGAAAAACGAGGCCGACGATCAATACGCAATCGTCCAGGCCCTGCTGACGCCATCCTTTGAAATTCACGGGGTGATCTCGGCCCATTTTGGCACGCGCAAGTCGCTGACCAGCGAGCAGGAGAGCTACGATGAAGTTGTGAAGCTGTTCGACCTGCTGCACTGGCCCGACCGCTCGATCCTCAAGCACGGCGCGCCAAACGGCATGCCGGATGAGAACACCCCGGTGCCGTCGCCCGGCGCGCAGTTGATCATCGACGAAGCGCTCAAGGATGATTCCCGCCCGCTGCACGTCGCCTTTTACGGCCCGTTGACCGAGATGGCTTCCGCGCTACTTATGGAACCGGCAATCAACACGCCCAAAGTGCGCGTGGTCTGGATTGGCGGCGCGGAATGGCCGGTCGGCGGCCCGGAGTTCAACCTGTCAAATGACATTCACGCCGCTAATGTAGTCATGCGCTCGCAGGTCGAGGTCTGGCAGATCCCAAGCAGCGTGTACCGTACCATGCCGGTCAGCTACGCCGAGCTGTATGAGAAAGTCTACCCGCACGGCGAATTGGGCCGCTATCTGGTTGACCAGCTGGTGGAATGGAATACACGGGTCGTGCAAGGGCCAATCGAATACCGCTCGCTGGGCGATTCTCCGGCGGTAGGCGTAATCATGTACCCGAACTGCGGTCGCTGGCGCTGGCAGCCGGCGCCAGAATTCGAACCCAACATGTACTATCGTCATACGGGCCAAAACCGGCCAATCCGTGTCTATGAGACCATCGATGCGCGCTTTATTCACGAGGATTTCTTCGCCAAGCTGGCCATCTGGGCGCGTCACACTGCCGGTAAGTGATCCTCAACCAGTCACAATAAATCAAGTTAAGGGCCTTTGTGGTTATTGAAGCAGGAAAGCCGCCTCAATAGCCACAAAGTTCTTAATCCCGCTCGTTGCGAACCGGAGTTATTCAATTAAGCTTACTTCTTGCGAGATCCGCCGCGCCTGCGCTTTTGTTTCTGCTTCGTCCAGGGTCAGCAGGCGGCGATCTTGCATCACCATCTGCCCGTGGATCATCACGTGGCAGACGTCAGCGGCCGCCGCCGCATAAACCAGCTGCGAATAGTAATCGTAACAGGGCGTCAGGTTGGGCGAATCAAAATCCAGAACCATCAGGTCGGCCAGCTTCCCTTCTTCCAGCGAACCGATCTGGCTGTCCAATCCGACTGCGCGCGCCCCGTCGATGGTGAGCATGGCAAAAACCTGCTCGGCCGGCAGGACAGATGGATTGCCGGTAATCCCTTTTTGCACCATCGCCGCCAGCTGGGCCTCAGACAACAGATCCAGGTCATTGTTGCTGGCCGGTCCATCGGTACCGATGGCGACATTCACCCCTGCTCTCAGCATATCCGCCACCCGGGCGATTCCCGAAGCGAGCTTCAAGTTCGATGAGGGACAGTGGACGACGGACGTTCTGGTTTCAGCCAGCCGCCCAATTTCCGCGTCGGTCAGGTGCACGCAGTGCGCCAGCAGGGTCCGCTCGCATAACAGCCCGGCGTCATCCAGCACCTGGATCGGAGACATCCCATACTTGGCCTGGACGGTTTCTACTTCGGCCCGCGATTCGGACGCGTGCGTGATAAAAAGCAGTCCCCGGTCTTCAGAAAGCCTGCGGGCGTCTTCCAGCATCGACCGGTTGGTTGTGTAAGTGGAGTGGGTTTGGATGCACAGGTGAACCAGCGGATCTTCGCGGTAATGGTCCAGGTATTCGATCGCTTCGGCGTACTCCGTGGCGCGCTGTCCTTTGAAACCCTTGATTTCTGTGAAGGATGGGCCGTTGACAATGCGAAAACCTGCCTGGCGAGACATTTCGGTCGTGTGGCGGAACTGCCAGTACATATCTGCCGCACAGGTGGTTCCACAGCGGATCATCTCGATCATCGCCAGCTGGGCGCCGGCAGTGACATTCTCAGGCGAGGTAAAAACAGCCTCTACCTTCCAGATGGTTTTCAACCAATCCTCGAGTGGGCGGTCATCCACCAGCCCGCGGAAGAGGGTCATCGCCCAGTGCCCGTGCGCATTAATCATCCCTGGAGCAGCGACTTTTCCGGCAAGGTTGATCCGCTGAGCAGGAGCAAAGCGGCCGGCAGCATCTTTTCCGCTGCCCACCCAGGTGATACGCTCGTCTTTCACGGCAATAGCGCCATCCGGAATGATCCGCCGCTGTCTATCCATCGTTATCAACACGCCGTTCTCAAAGAGGTAGTCGACTGGAATTGGTTGGCCAGGCATAAGGAACCCCGTTGCTTATATGTAGAAGGGGCTGTCCAGGTTATGCAAATGGACAGCCCCTGAAGGAAACGGATTTTACCCGAAGACAGGTTGATTGCGGGTGGGCAAATCGCCTAGTCTTCTACGAACTGCTCCCGGCCCGAGAGCATAAAGCTGGCAATCACAATCAGGACCAGGAAGGGCAGCACCGAAAGCCAAACAGCGACCGTTTGCTGGCTCCCGGTAAAGCCATACACCGCCTGGCCCGCCACACCGGTA
>CAZBDC010000040.1:0-4974 GCA_964490575.1 uncultured Anaerolineaceae bacterium
TACACCCTATCCTACACTCTTTCCCTACACGACGCTCTTCCGATCTATCCTGGGAGAGCAGTCGCCGCTGCCGATATCCTGCATCCCCAACGCCGGACTGCCGCTCAACGTGGATGGGCAGGCGGTTTACCCGTTGGAACCGGCCCCCTTCGCCGATACCCTGACCGAATACGTGGAAAAATTCCATATTAATATAGTAGGGGGCTGCTGCGGCACCACGCCCGAGCATTTGCGCCGGCTGGTAGCCCAGGTGCGCGAGTTGAAACCGGCCCCCCGGCCTCAGGCGAGCCCGCCGCGCCTGGCCTCCGCGACCCAGGCCATCGACATGCAGCAGGAACCGGCGCCCTTCCTGATCGGCGAGCGGCTCAACACGCAGGGCAGCGCGCGCTTCAAGAAGCTCATCCTGGGCGAAGATTTTGAGAGCATCCTGCAGGTGGCCGGGCAGCAGGTCGACAGCGGCGCGCACGGGCTCGACCTGTGCGTGGCCCTGACCGAACGCGCCGATGAAGCGTTCCTGATGCGCCGGGCGATTAAAACGCTGGCGCCTTCCGTCCGCGCCCCGCTGGTATTCGACACCACCGAGCCGGACGTGCTGGAAGCCGCTCTGCAAACTGCGCCCGGGCGCTCGCTGATCAATTCGGTCAACCTCGAGGCCGGGCGCGCCAAAGCCGAAAAAATCTTCGGCCTGGCCAAGAAGTACAACGCGGCGGTGATCGCCCTGACCATCGACGAGCAGGGCATGGCCAAAACCGCCGACCGAAAAGTGGAAGTTGCCAGGCGGCTGCATGATATGGCCGTCGATGAGTTCGGCCTGCGCCCGCAGGACCTGGTCTTCGATGCCCTCACCTTTACGCTCGCCACCGGCGACCCCGAATTCAACAACTCCGCCATCGAAACCCTGGAAGGCATCCGCCGCATCAAAGAGGAGCTGCCGGGCGTCCTGACCTCGCTGGGCGTCTCCAACGTTTCGTTTGGTCTATCGCCCGTTTCCAGGGCCGTCTTGAACAGCGTGATGCTCTACCACGCCGTCCAGCACGGGCTGGATATGGCCATCGTCAACCCGGCCCATATCACCCCCTACGCCGAGATATCCGAGGAGGAACGCCACCTGGCGGAGGATCTGATCTTCTACCGGCGCGCGGATGCGCTCCAGCGCCTGATCGAACACTTCCAGCAGAATAGCGGGAATCGCCCGGGGAAAACGGACGCGAACCAGGCCGCGCTGCAGAGCATGACCCCCGAAGAACGGCTGCACTGGCGCATCCTCTACCGCCACCGCGAGGATGTCGAAGCCGATATCGATGAGATCATCCAGCGCGACGTCGATGAAGAGAACAACCGCTCGAAACACCAGGTTGCCATCGACATCCTCAACAACACCCTCCTGCCGGCCATGAAAGAGGTGGGCGACAAGTTTGGGGCCGGCGAGCTCATCCTGCCCTTCGTGCTCCAATCGGCCGAGGTGATGAAGAAAACCGTCACGCACCTGGAGAACTACCTGGAAAAGAAAGAGGGGGTGGCCAAGGGCACCCTGGTCCTGGCGACTGTTTACGGCGACGTGCACGACATCGGCAAGAACCTGGTCAAAACCATCCTCTCTAATAATGGCTACCAGGTCATCGACCTGGGCAAACAGGTCCCGGCCGAGACCATTATCTCCAAGGCGGTGGAAGTTAACGCGGACGCGATCGGGTTGAGCGCGCTGCTGGTCAGCACCAGCAAGCAAATGCCGCTGATCGTCAACGAACTGCACCGCCGGGGGCTGAAATTCCCGGTCATGATCGGCGGCGCGGCCATCAACCGCCGCTTTGGCCGCCGCATCCTGCAGACCGAACAGGGCGAGATCTACGAGCCGGGTGTCTTTTACTGCAAAGATGCCTTCGAAGGCCTGTCTACCATGGATGCCATCATGGATGCAACCCAGCACAGCGCCCTGATCGAGCGCGTGCGCCGCGAATCCGATATGGAGCTGGGCCGGGCCGGCGAGCAGAACAGCGCAGAGACGGGACGCTCCAGCCAGCGCTCTAACGTTCGGGCGGCCCCCATCCTCCCCACGGTTCCCGGCTGGGGCCCGCGCCTGGTGCAGCAAATGCCGCTGGAGATGGTTTTCAAGCACCTGGCCATCAATGAGCTTTTCCGCCTGTCCTGGGGCGCCAAGAATACCCACGGCGAAGCCTGGGAGAAGTTGAGCGCCGAGTACCACCAGAAGCTGGACCAGATGTCCCGCCAGGCTATCCAGGAAGGCTGGCTGAAGCCCCAGGGCGTCTATGGTTACTGGCCGTGCCAGGCGGACGGCGACGACCTGGTTCTGTACGTCCCCGATTCGCTCAACGGCCGCCAGCCGGAAGAACTGCTGCGCTTCAACTTCCCCCGCCAGCCCGGCGGCGATTTCCTCTGCCTGGCCGACTACTTCGCGCCGGTCGATTCGGGCAAGATCGACGTGGTCGCGCTGCAGGTCGTCACGGTTGGATCAGAAGCCACCGAGCGCTTCGACCGTCTCCAGGCCGATGGGAACTACACCGAGGCGTACTTCAGCCATGGATTGGCCGTCCAGACCGCTGAAGCCACCGCCGACTACCTCCACCAGCACATCCGCCGGGAATTGGGCCTGAAGCCCGACCAGGGCAAGCGCTATTCGTGGGGCTACCCTGCCATCCCCGAATTGGAAGATCATGAAAAAGTATTCAAGCTGCTCCCGGCTGAACGCGACCTGGGCATGAGCCTGACATCGGCCTACCAGCTTGTCCCGGAACAGTCGACCGCGGCCATTCTTATCCACCACCCGGACGCCAAATATTACACGGTGGGCGAAAGCCGCGTGGAACAGCTGATGCGCGGGTAAGCACGGAGAAACCCACATGGAAAAACCCGAAAACCAGTTTTTGTCTGTCCTCAAGAGCGGCCAGCCCATCCTTTCCGATGGCGCGATGGGCACCGTCCTGCACGCCCGAGGAATCAGCTTTGACGATTGTTTTGACGCGCTCAACCTGACCCATCCCGGAGTGGTTGCCGAGGTCCACCGCGAATATATCGAGGCCGGGTCGCAGATGATCCAGACCAACACCTTTGGCGCAAACCGGTATAAGCTGGCCCGTCACGGGTTAGAACATGAAGTTGAACGGATCAATACGGCCGGCGTCGAGTTGGCTCGCCGGGTGGTGCTGGCGTCCTTCAAGCCGGTCTTGATCGCCGGCGACGTCGGCCCGTTAGGCGTGCGCCTGGCGCCATTCGGCCGGGTCAAACCGGAACAGGCCCGCGAGGCCTTTGCGGAACAGATCAGCGCCCTGGTGAAAGCCGGGATCGACGTCTTGATCATCGAAACCATGAGCGACCTGGTCGAGATCACCGAGGCCATCCAGGCCGCCCATGAAATCGACCCGGAAATGCCGGTCATCGCATCGATGACCTTCACCCGCGACGACCGGACCCTGCTGGGCGATGGACCCGCCAAGGTGGCGAGAACGATCCACCAGGCAGGGGCAACCCTGATCGGGGTTAACTGCTCGGGCGGCCCCCACCAGCTTCTGCGCATCCTCAAACAGATGCGCGCGGCTGTGCCCCAGGCACACTTCTCCACCATGCCCAACGCTGGCTGGCCTGAACAGGCCGGCGGGCGGATCATGTACCCGGCCGGGGCCGAATACTTCGGCGACTATGCGCTCACCTTTGTCAGGTCCGGGACGTGTGTGATCGGCGGGTGCTGCGGCACCACTCCCGACCACATCGCGGCCATGTCGCGCGCGCTAAAAAATGCCCCGGCCAGGCTGGCGGCGCAGGAAGACAGCCCATCGATCGCGGAACCCGAAACGGTCCAGGCGGGCGGGCAGCTTACCCAGTTAGCCCAAAAACTGGCCGCGGGGAAATTCGTCGTCGCCGTGGAAATGGATCCCCCCCGCGGACTGTCTACCCACAAGCTGTTAGCCGGCGCCAGCCTGCTGGCTGAATCGGGCGCGGACGTGATCAACGTCGCAGACAGCCCCATGGCGCGCATGCGGATGAGCCCCTGGGCCGTCTGCAACCTGATCCAGCGCAGGATCGATATCGAGACGGTACTGCACTTTCCCACCCGCGGGCGCAACCTGCTGCGCGTGCAGGGCGACCTGTTGGCAGCCCATGCCCTCGACGTTCGCAATGTGTTCGTGGTTATGGGCGACCCAACCGCGATCGGCGATTACCCCGACGCCATGGACAACTACGACCTGGTGCCCTCCGGGCTGATCAAGCTGATCAAACAGGGCTTCAACGCCGGGATCGACCATGCCGGTTCGGATATCGGCCAGCCCACCTCGTTCTTCACCGGCTGCGCCCTGAATCTGACCCCGAACGACCCGCAGCAAGAGATCAAGAATCTGCGCCGCAAGCTGCGCGCCGGGGCCGACTTTATGTTGTCGCAGCCGATTTACGATCCACCGGCTGCCCTGGACTTTCTGAGCAGGGCTGTTCAGGAATTGGGACAGCTTCCGCCCCTGCTGGTGGGTATCCTGCCGCTGGTAAGCACCCGCCATGCATCCTTCTTGCATCACGAAGTGCCGGGTATTTCCATCCCAGAAAAGATCCAGAAACGTCTCGACGAAGCGAAAGAAAATGCGGCTGCCGAAGGAATCAGAATTGCGTTAGAATTGATTGAACAGATGCGCCCGCATACCCAGGGAATCTACCTGATGCCGCCCTTCAATCGCTTTGATTACGCGGCGGAGATTATTGAGGCGGTCAACAGGCATAAAGAGACTTCATGAAACCGAAACGACCTGCCGGGCTTGCAACAGCAGTCCACCAGATTGGCGCGCTGATCACAACGATGCTGCTGGTCCTGTCTGCCTGCACGCCCGCCTCCGGGCCGCCGGTTTCAAGTTCAGCCGAACCCCCAACCCAGCCCGCAGTTGTGGATCTTACTCCCGTCACATCCACAGGTACGCCGGTCCCCCCCCCCCCCCCCCCCCCAAAAAACCAACCCCCGGGGGACCGCCGGGTGTT
>CAZBDC010000040.1:4984-33704 GCA_964490575.1 uncultured Anaerolineaceae bacterium
CCCCCCCAGTTGTGGATCTTACTCCCGTCACATCCTCAGCTAAGCCTCTCCCCCAGCCCACCCTCCCACAAAGCACCCTGGCGCCTGATCCCGCTTCTGAGATTGAGGGTCTGACCGGTTTTCCAGAAAACGTAAACCCGCTGACCGGCCTGGTGGTCCAGGATCCTTCCCGCTTAAACCGCCGGCCGGTGATGGTCAAAGTGTCGAACTTCCCCCGCACAGGCCGCCCGCACGCGGGTCTTTCTTTCGCGGATATGGTTTATGAATACTATATCGGTTACGGCCTGAACCGCTTTCTGGGGATTTACCTGGGACAGGATGCCTCGCAGGTTGGCCCGGTCCGGTCTGGGCGCCTGGTGGATGCCCAACTGGCAGAAATGTACCAGGGCCTGCTGTTCTACGCGAATGCCGATCCTCAGGTCGACGAAATCCTGCAGGCCGAGCTGGGCCCTCGCGCGCTGGCAGAAATGTACCTGCCTTCACCGCCCAAATACCGGATTGGCAAAGTCCTGGATGAAACCACGCTTTTCGTCAACACTGCTGAGCTGACCGACTATGTTAACAATTTTGTAGACATTTCAAACACCGCCAGAGATTTGCGCGGAATGCTGTTCAGTGATATGATCCATCCTGAAAACAAACCCGCGGTGAATATTGGCGTTCAGTTTTGGACCACAACTCGGGGAGAATGGCATTATGACCCCGAGTCGGGCAAGTATTTGCGCTGGATTGAAGAGGTTAAAGGCGATAACGAGATTGAGATGATCCCCCTGGTAGACCGCCTGACGGGTGAACAGCTCGCCTTTTCAAATATCATCATCCTTTTCGCCACCTACGTAGAATATGCGCCCACCCTGCACGACATCCGCTTATATGAAAATACGACTGGCAAGCGGGCAATTTTCTTCCGGGATGGGGTCATGAGCGAAGGGACCTGGAAAACAGTCAGTAACGGCAGGCCTTTACAATTTTTTAATAGCTGGGAATTACCAATGCACCTGAAACCTGGGAATACCTGGATCGTTATAACAGGTGAAAGCTCCACGTTTGCTGAACGCGAACCCGGTATATGGGAATTACGGTTTGACTTACCTTGAGTGTCTATGCGAGTATTAGTTTTATCAGATATCCATGCGAATCTAACGGCCTTAGAAGCCGTGCTTGAGGATGCCGGCGAGGTCGACGCGGTATGGTGCCTGGGGGACATTATCGGTTACGGGCCCGACCCTAATGAATGCGTGGCCCGGATGCGGAACCTGCCGAACCTCACCTGCTTATTAGGCAACCACGATTCGGCTGCCCTCCACCGTATCCCAATCGAAACATTTAATCAAGATGCCAGGCGTTCGATCGAATGGATGCAAAACGTTCTGACCCGCGACAGCTATATATTTTTATACCAGCTGCCAGAACGGATGGTCATCGACCAGGTGACCCTGGTTCACGGCAGCCCGCGCAACCCGGTCTGGGAATACATCCTCGACCTCCACAACGCCGGGCAGAACATGGAGCATTTCGATACGCAGATCTGCATGGTTGGGCATACCCACCTGCCGATCGCCTACCAGTCCGTCAACGGCAGCCGCGAGTTGCGCTGGTCCGTGCCCAACGAGGGTGAATGCATCGAGATTAACACGCGGGCCATCCTCAACCCGGGCTCTGTCGGCCAGCCGCGCGACCACGATCCACGCGCCTCTTATGCAATTTTCTACCCTGAAAAGAATGGCTGGGAAATCCACCGGGTAGAGTACGATATCCGCGCCGTTCAAAAACGGATTCGCGCCGCAGACCTGCCCATGCGCCATGCGCTGCGGCTGATTGAAGGATGGTAAACGGGCCGCCGGGATAGAAAACAGATCTTCTGCCTGACAGCCGCAAGGATCTCCTGCAAGGAGGAAGATGTGAATAAATCGGTTATCACCATTCTCGTTCTGCTCGCGCTTCTGAGCGGATGTGCTTCAGCCGCCAGGAATCTGGCATCTCCCGAAATGTCCAGCGCACCTGCTGCAGCGGATATCGCTTATGAAGGGGGCGACTATTCGGATTGGGAAGCCAGTTCGGATTCCAATCGGGCGGGCATCGAGCGAATTGTCATCCGCAACGCCAGCCTGTCGATCGTCGTTTTAGATCCGGGCCGGGCCATGGACACGATCGGACGCATGGCGGAAGAGATGGGCGGCTTCGTGGTTCAGTCGAACCTGTATAAAACCTTTACCAGCAATGACATCGAAGTGCCAGAGGCCAACATCACCGTGCGCGTCCCGGCCGAGAAATTAACCACTGCCCTGGATCAAATCAAAGCCCTGGTCGAGGATCCGTCCATCGACATTCTTTCCGAGAACGTCAGCGGCCAGGATGTTACCCAGGAATACACCGATCGAAACTCTCAACTGCGCAACCTCGAGCAGGCTGAGGCCCAGCTGCGCGAGATTATGGCATCTGCCAGCAAAACCGAAGATGTGCTGGCCATCTACCGGCAGCTGACCGAGGTGCGCGAGCGGATCGAAGTACTCAAAGGGCAGATCCGCTATTACGATGAAGCAGCAGCCCTATCCGCTATCGAAGTAAGAATCCAGGCCAAGGCGGCCGTCCAGCCGCTACAGATCGGGGGCTGGCAGCCGGTCGGAGAAGCGCGCAACGCAGTCCAGGCCTTAATCAACACCCTCCAGTTCCTGGGCAGCGCGGCCATCTGGCTGATCATCTACGTCCTGCCGGTTGGCCTGATCATCTTTTTCCCGGTGCGGCTGTTATGGCGGCTGTTCCGCCGGGTAACCCGAAGACAACCAAAGCCGGTTGAGCCCACGCCGCCCCCACCCGCCGAGTCTTGATTTGATCCAACCCGCACGAGGCTGCCCAAAGAGACCGTTTGGACAGCCTCGTGCCGGTCAATCCTGGAAGGAAAGCGTATCCAGGTAAAAAGTCAGGAGGCTGCCATCCTGAGCGGCCAGGGTCAAAGACGCTTCATGAGCCTCAACGATCCGCAGCGCGCCGGCCCCATCCGGCGCCTGGATCCATTCCGTCTTTCGACCCATGTCTCCTGAATCCACCTGGACGACCAGGAGGATTCCCCGGGCCGGCTCACCGGGCAGTGCGCCCGCGAACACCTGCACCAGGCGGCCCTCTCGCTCTCCCTGCCAGACGTTGCGGATATCGGCGGTAGACGGCCGGACCAAACCCTGGCTGCCCTCAAAGATGCCTTCCTGGATGGGCACAGCCTGGTTTGCCATCGCGGACGCGGGCGCCGGCGGCGCAACCTTTTCACGCCGTGGCAGCTGCGCGCCGGCAGCCTGCTCGGCTGCCATCCGTTCAGCCATCGCCAGCTTTTCCTGTAAACTGCGCCGGGCGGGTTCGCTCAGGGTATCGCTTTCAAGCGCTCTTCTGAGCTGCTCCACCTGCGAATCCGCGGGCACAGGGGTAGGAACCTGCTCGGCCTGCTTTCCGGCCGCGGCGCTCGACAGAGCCAAAACACCGACAGCCAGGCCAACCAGCACAACGATCATAATCCCGCCATAGATCCAATGTGGTTTTTGGTTCATCGCGCTTCACTCCCACCACAGAATGTCGGTAACATAGGGAATGCTGTCCCAGGTAGCCAGGTTGCTGCCATTGACCAGGGTATATAACTGGGTCCAACCTTCCTGAGGGGTATTATCAATGTACTCACAGGCAGGCTCCCAATACTGTTGGCAGGCGCCATAGGTCGTCATCACACCGATAAAATCATAGGGGATGCCATGCGCCTGGACAGAATAGACGCTCATCAGGTACCACTGCGTGGCATTCCGGCCATCATTCAAGTAGATTTCCGGCATGGACGACACCGGGCCAGAATTTTGAACGGTCCAGGCCTGCTCCTTTGTCCAGTAATACCCTCCACCGCCGCAGAAGTCCGGGCAACCCTCCGCGGCCCCAAAGTTGTACAGCGGGTAGAGATTGGCCGAGTCATAACCGTTCAGCCAGTCAATCGCCGCCTGCGGGGAGCTCCAGGCCAGTTCAATATCGTTCGCGCCCGCCGCATCCACCTGGCCATTACAGCCGTCCGGGCACTGGTTCCGGAACCAGTCATTTACGCCATTCACCATCTGGGCCCACGCCCGGCCATGCCCGTAAGTGACCGACAGGTTGCTGTAAACATCCGAATTGTTATAGTTATTCGTTCCAATCCCGATCCGCAGGTGCGAGTCGTAATCCCAATCGGTACAGTCCCAATACCCAATCCCGTACTGCTGCACCGCTTCAGCAATCTGCGCCATGTTCACAAACCCGCCAATCTGCATACCGCTGGCGCCGTATTGCCCATCCACATACTTGGGGATGCCAAAATCCAGGATGACGACGCTGTCCTGTTTCCCCGCCAGGCTGCGGTCGCGGGTTCCTAATTCACAGCCGAGCGCACGCGCCTTTTCTGGTGTGTAATAGCGCATATAAAAGTAATAACTGTTGGTCGGCAGCGGGACAGTATTGGGTGGAGGGGGCTGAACCCGATTAATCACCGGCAGGTAAAGCTGATAATCCTCACCCGCTGCAGATACATTCGTGACGAAAACATCGGCGTTTATCCCCGTTGATCGCCGCCCAAAGTTCAGCGAAAACACCAGGCATAATCCAATGAGCAAAACTAACCGGCCGGCAGTTTTCATGCAAGAATATCTCCTGTTGCAAGAATAATCCCCTGGGTCCCGAGAACAGTTTATCATGAACGCTGAAATTTGGGGCAAATGGCGTTCAGGGCCAACGCTGCCTGTGAACCAACACCAGGCTGACCATAAGTTTTGGACTTCGTTCGTTTTCAGGGATCAAAATGGAGTCAAAGGGCACCCGGTCATCATTGACACTCGGATTGGATTCAAGTAAAATATGGCCGGAAAGATGATGCGGGTGTAGTTCAGTGGTAGAACGCTTGCTTCCCAAGCAAGATATCACGGGTTCGAGTCCCGTCACCCGCTCCTGGAATTCAGTTACGCAAGATAAGTTGATACCCGCTAAATCAATGTTTCACCAGCCCGAGGCTGTTCAAAAAGCTGCCCGGGTCGTGTTGTTTTAGGCTGGCAGTATCACCAGCCTAAAACAACGCAAATATTATTAAGGTATTTACCCGGATTTTATCCATGGAGGAGTATTCAAACAACTTCTCTTATGCTACAATCATTTCAACGCGAGCGATGGAACGCCGCGTTCTCTCCCCACGCGACGCCTGCTAACCCCCAGGCGTCGCGTAACTTAACCAGGTGATCCTACAGACATGAAAAACCTAAACGAAATTCGCTGCTTCTTGCTCGATATGGATGGCACGTTTTACCTGGGCGACCAGCTTCTACCTGGCGCCCTGGAATTTATCGATCTGCTGGTCAGGCGCGATATCCAGTACCTTTTCCTGACTAACAACTCGTCAAAGACCCGCAAAGAATACGCGGACAAGATCAGCCGCCTGGGTTTGGACCTTCCAGAAACGAAAATTTTCACTTCGGGCGAGGCCACTGCCATCTTCCTGGCCAGGCAGAAACCCGGCGCCAGGCTTTTCGTAGCCGGCACTCCGGCCCTCGAACGCGAATTTCGCGAGCACGGCTTCCAGTTGACAGCCGACGACCCGGATTTTGCCGTGCTGGGATTTGATACCACGCTGACCTATGCGAAAATCTGGAAACTGTGCGATCTGGTCGTGGCCGGCACGCCTTTTATTGCCACGCACCCGGATATCAACTGCCCGACCGAAACAGGCTTTATGCCCGATATCGGTGCGATGATCGCGATGATTGCGGCGTCCACCGGAAAACAGCCCGACGTGATCGTTGGAAAGCCCTACTCCCCGATCGTCGAAGCGGTGACCGACAAACTCCAGCTGCCGGTCGACTCGCTTTGCATGGTCGGCGACCGGTTGTACACCGATATTGCCCTGGGAAAGACCGGCCTGACGACAGTCCTGGTCCTCTCTGGCGAAACCAGGCGTGAAGACCTGGCCGGTTCTCCTTTCCAGCCAGATTACGTCTTGAACGACCTGGCCGACCTGGTCGGCCAGCTACAAAAATAGTCGCGCGCCGTAAAATCAATTTTCGATTCCAGCCGGCAAGCAGCGAGCTGTCACCTGTCAATTTTGTTATGGCCGGCGTGATCAGGTTTTATGTGTGTTTTACGGTAAACCCCCATTTTTTACTTTACATTAATTAACAAGGTCCCGCACTTTGGTCTGTCATCTACCGGCAAAACATAGGTAATCTGTGCAAAACCCTGCACCCGATCGACTCGGGCGAAAGCCCCAGAAGCTTGTTATTGCTACACGAATAAATCTGGTTCTTACAATTCTGCAAAGGAATTGTCCCTCAAATCTTGATCCCGTTATAATGGATAGGTACTCGAGCAGATACATAAAGTTTCTATTTACTGACCAGTGGCTTCCACCGGTTCTTGGTTTGAACAACATAGCGGTTGGTACGATTTGCATTTCGGTCCCCAGGGAGTCTGCTTCATCATGACGGAACAAAAAACCGTTTTACACATTGAAGATAACAGCGATAACCGGCTTCTTGTTCGCCGGCTCTTACAGGCGTATGGCTATAAGGTGATTGAAGCCGAAAATGCGAGCAGGGCCCATCAACTCCTGGATACCTGCCTCCCGGATCTGATCCTGATGGATATCAACATGCCAGACATCGATGGTTATACGCTCACCCATCAGCTGAAGGCAACCCCCAGGCTGGCGCCTGTGCCAATTGTGGCGATCACTGCCAATGTGATGAAAGGCGATCGGGAACGCTCGCTGAACGCAGGCTGTGATGGCTACATCGAAAAACCAATCGATGTCGATCGGTTCCTCGAGCAGGTCGAACGGTTCCTTGCATGAGTTATTCGGGTATACGCCGTTGTTTTTAAGTGGAGCGAGTGTCCAGGGAAAATGACGCCAGGTTCTCAAATAAGGTTATTCAAAAAACCGATATGGTAAAAGATGCTGTAGTTCTCGTCGTTGAAGATAATGTTTCCAACTTTGTCTTGATTGCTCGCATGTTGGGGTACCTGGGAATCCACTGCGAATGGAAAACTTCCGGGTATGAAGTCGTCGAGTACGCTGACACTTTACCGAAGGTGGACCTGATCCTGATGGATATCCGGCTGCCTTATGAAGATGGCTATGCCGCGCTTCATAAAGTTCGCCAATCTCCCCGCCTGAAAGATGTGCCGGTTGTCGCCGTCACCGCCGAAGCCAGCCTTGAGCAGATGGAAAAAGCGCGCAGGTCTGGTTTTGATGGCTTCCTGGGTAAGCCGCTTAACCCTGACCACTTCCCAGACCAGATCCAGCGCATTCTATCCGGTGACGCAGTCTGGGAAATGAGCTATTAAGGAGCCGGGTATGCCTTCAAATCGGTTTTCCTGGCCTAAAGCCAGAAGAGATCCTCGTGAAACGAACCTTCATCGCAGCCTGGCGCGCAATATTCTGACTGCACTTTTCATATTAGCTTTTGTCCCCCTGGCGCTAATCGCTGCTGTCATATACTTTCGCTCAAACAGCCTCCTTTCCCGGCAAATTACTGCGCAGGCCGAGAGAATCACGCAAAATGAAGCAAACCTGCTGGCACAGTACGTTTCATTAAGCGAAGAAATCGTCGACCGGCTGGTGACTGACGAGCAATTTAAAGAACATCTCTTCTCACTGGTCAACGATCCACTTGATTCTCCCCAGGCAGCCAAAACAAAAAATGAGCTCAGCGCCATTTTTCGGGCGAATGCGCGAGTCGCAGCCCATAATTACCTGGATGAGATGGTTATCCTTTCCACCGGGGGTGAACTGCTCTTATCGACGGATCATGAACTGGGCGAATCGATATTTGGCAGCTCGCAAAACCTCGATCCGCGCCTCCAGGAACTCATCGGAAGCAACCGGTCAATTCTTACTTACATTTCATCAGAGACCGGTGACGAAAACAAGTTAATCCTTCTCACGTCCCGTTCCTTCATTAACGAACAAAGGCATCCGGTTGCCACGCTGGTCGCCGCCGCGCCGGTGGACTCCGCGATCCAGGTCCTCGTCGACTCACCCGCGCCCCTGCCAGGGACGATGCGCTTTTTTTTCGACAGCGACAGCCAGTTGGTCCAGTTGACAGATTCGGGCCGGTTGACCCGTGTCGATCACCCGGAACTCAGCACGGCTCTTTCGCCACTGGTTGGGCAGGCACCTGCCCAGATCCCCTTCTCGGCAACTCTCCAGGACGGCACACAGGTCCTCGCCTTCGCCCGGTGGCTCCCACAGACCAATACTGGCCTGGTCCTGGCAGTGCCTGAACGGGCCATACTGGGCCAAAATGCGCTTTTTGATCCAATCATTCTCCCGCTGATCGCTTTTACCTTTATTCTCAGCGGCGGCATAATCTACCTTGTCAGCACCCGGCTGGTGAACCCGCTTGTCGCCTCACCCGAATCAGGCGGTCTTCCCCAATCGCAAGAAGCCGGCAGTACCAGGCAAACTGCTCAAGCCGACATCGCTTCCGAGATCGCCCAACAGGCAGTTTCAAGCGCCCGGCTGGAAGAGGTAGCCAGAAAGACGGTCCAACTGATCGCGGACCAGTTTGGGTTCTCGTATGTGTCGGTTTCCCTGTTCGAACCAACAAGTCAATACCTCATGCTGAAGGCTGCCTGCGGTTCAGCAGGCGAACCTCATGGCTTGAGCGACAGCAAGATCGAACTGAACGAGGAAACCCTGATCGGTTGGACGGCCATCAACAACCAGACCAGGATCCGGGCAGGAAGATCTGGAAACCCACCTGCCAGCCAGGATGGCGACCTGCCAGGCGCACAGTCCGAGGCTGCAGTTCCAATTACCCAGGGCGGCGACGTGCTTGGTGTTCTTTATATCCAGTCAACGCGCGAGGATCCATTCAACCAGGACACAATCTCTGCCCTGGAGACCCTGTCCAGCCAGATTGCCGACACCTTCCAAAAAACCTTCCTGCTCGAATCGGCCAGGACCGATGCGCAGGAAATTAGCCTGGTGCGGCGGGTCACCCAGATGATCGCCCAGTCTCGCAGTGAATCCGAATTTCTGCAGAGCCTGGAGGATATCTTCAGCCAGCTGCCCCAACTCAGGTCGATCCTGTCGATTGAGAAAGACGAAGTAAAAGCCCTGCCCGAGAGGGACGCCACCGCCGGCAGGGGAGAGAAGAGCCAGTCCTATGCGGCGCTCTCTGAGATCATCAGAGCAGGGTTGAAAAACCTGCGCGTGCTCAGCACGCTTCAAAAGCGTTTGGGGGAACTGCAAATCCTGGCCAGCTTCAGCCAATCCATCTCGGCTGAAACAGACCTGAACAATCTCTACCGCGAGCTGCACGTGCAGGTTATCCAAACCTTTGGGCCCGACCTGGAGTTTGGCGTCGCACTGTATAACCGCCAGAAGAACCTGATTGAGTTCCCCTACTATTTCGAGAAAGGCGGGCCCATTACGGTGCCAGCCTTCCCCCTGGGGGATGGGTTAACTTCCATGCTGCTGCAAAGCCGCCAGCCAATCTTACTGCCGGACCAGCCCTCGATCCAGAGGCATAGTGGGATCCAGATCGGCGAGCCGGCCAAATCATGGATGGGCATTCCCCTGATCTTTGCGGGCGAAATTATCGGCGCGGTAATCGTCCAGGACCTGGAAAACGAGAACCGGTTTGCCCCAGATGACCTGAACATGTTAGCCACCCTTGCGCCACAGATTGCTATCACCGTCCGCAATGCTCAGCTGTACACAGAAACACAACAGGCCCTGCACGCGTATGATCAGGAACATTTCCTGATAAACACGCTGCTTGACAACATGCCCGAGGGTATCACGTTCAAAGATTGCGAAGGACGCTACATCCGCGCCAGCAGCTCGGTTGCTCAACCTCTAAATGTCAGCCCTGAAGAACTGATCGGGAAAACCGATCGACAATTCATGGATGAGGAAGTGGCTGGCCAGATTTTCCAGGATGAACAGCGGGTCTTGAATTCGGGCAGCGCAGAGATCGGTGTGATCCAACCCGTCACTGTCGATGGTGAAATCAAAGCCTGGACGCATACATCCCGTATCCCAATCTCCTTGCCCACGGGGGAGCCTTACGGCCTGCTGATTATTCAGCGTGACATCACTGAACTCAAACAGGCCGAAGAACTGGCGCAGCAGCGCGCCAACCAGGTTACGATTGCGGCTGAAATTGCCCGGGATGCCACCGGCACGCTCGAGGTAAAAACCCTGCTGCAAAAAGCCGTCAACCTGATTAACGAGCGGTTCGGCTTCTACCAGGCCTCCATCTTCCTGGTCGATCCTGAAGGAGACTTTGCGGTTCTGCGCGAGTCAACCGGGCCAGCCGGGACGCAAATGCTGCAAGCGGGCCACCGCCTGGCTGTTGGCTCGAAGTCCATTGTCGGGCAGGTTTCTGCCAGCGGGAAAGCATTGATCGTAAACGATGTCGCCCAAAACCCAACCCACTTTCCGAACCCGCTCCTGCCCGATACACGCAGCGAACTGGCCATTCCGTTAATCGTCGGGGAGCGCGTTCTCGGTGCCCTGGATGTTCAGAGCACCCAGATCAATGCCTTCAAGGACGAGGATGTTGGCGTCCTCCAAATCCTGGCGGATCAGCTGGCGGTTGCCGTAGTCAATAGCGACTTATTCGCCAAAACCCAGGAACTACTTGGCAAGCACCGTTTGCTGCGCCAGGTCTCCATCGCGGCCAGCTCCAGTACACACCTCGAAGAAACGCTGACGAACGTAACCCTTGGGCTCTTGACGGCCCGGGTTGGCGAGCGCATTGCCATCTTGATGCTGAACGATGAAGGCAATCTCCAGGTGCAGGCCTCCGCCGGCTATGAAGGCACCCGGCATCTTGACCTTCGAATTGCGCTCGGGCAGGGAATAACCGGGCAGGCCGCAGCCGAAAAACGGCCAATCCGGGTGGACAACACCCTGGCTGACCCACGGTACATCAACGTCGACCGGGATGTTCGTTCAGAGCTGGCGATCCCAATCCTTTTCAACGAACAGTTGTTGGGGGTTTTGAACCTGGAAAGCATGCACCCGGCCGGCTTCGATGAAAACGACCTTGAAATCCTGGGCGCGCTTGGCAACAATCTAGGCGCAGTTATTACCAATATCCGCCTGATCGAACAGATCCGCAGGCAGGTTGTCAGAGAACGCCAGTTGTTTGATGTGACCAGCAAAATCCGTCACTCGGTTGACCTGGAGACAATCCTGGAAACGTCGACCAAAGAAATCTGCCGGGTGCTGGGCGCCCGGCGCGCAAAGATCCAAATCACGGCCGGAACAGCGCCGCTGGGGCCAGAAGCACACACCGGAGGAACTGGATCAGGAAATGATCGCAGACCCGGGAACGGGCGAGCAGCCGGCAGGAGTGAATGATATGAATTTTATTCAAAAATTATCCCCTGAATTCACTCCCCCTCCCATCAGGCACAAAGGTGACCTGTTTATAATGCGCGAAAAAGTCCTTCAGGCAATCATGCTGATCCTGTGCCTGTTTGGGATTCCCTCGGTCATCCTGGCTGTTTTTGAGGAGGCATCAAAGGGGGCATACTTCGTATCGGGACTATACATCGCTTTCTTTATGCTCCTGATCGGTCTGCTGGTTGCGCGAAACCTTCCTTACAGTTTCAGGGGCTCTGTGGTCATTTCGCTGGCATATTTACTCGCCGTATCTGAGCTTTTTTCGAGCGGCCAGCTAGGCGAAGTTCGCATGTTCCTGGTAACCTTTATCGTGCTGGCCTCCGTTTTGTTCAATTACCGGGTCGTCCTCTTTGCCGTGCTGCTCAGCCTGGCCACAATCATTGTGCCTGGCGTCTATGCGTCCAGCACCTTCTATCCCATCATCCCATCGCTGGCAGGTCTCCGCCAGGGGACAAGCTGGTTCACAAGCAGTGTTGTCTTCCTGATGATCGCGAGCATGGTAGCCGGATCCATCTCGATGATTATCGCCGGGCTGGCAGAAAACCTGGCCAGGCAAGCCGAGCTGTCAAAAAACCTGGAAATCGAGCGGGCCGCCCTGGAAGAACGTGTCCAGGAGCGCACCCATGCCATCAGCCGCCGGCTGGTTCAGCTCAGAACCGCATCAGAGATCTCCCGGACGATCAGTGCGTTAAGCGATCCGGATACACTTCTGGCCAAAGTTTGTGAATTAATCAAAGAGCGCTTCGACCTTTACTATGTTGGAGTTTTCCTCCTGGACGCCAACCGGGAGTTTGCCGTCTTGCAGGCGGGTACCGGTGAAGCCGGCCGGAACATGCGCCTTGAAGGTCACCGCTTATCGGTTGGAGGCAGTTCGATGATCGGGTGGGCCGCGGCCAACCGCCAACCGCGGATTGCACTCGATGTTGGGGCAGAAGCCATTCGCTTTCGTAATCCGCATCTTCCGGCGACCCGATCAGAACTGGCTCTCCCGATTATTGCCCACGATGAAGTTTTAGGAGCGATGACCGTTCAGTCCGAACAACCCAATGCGTTCGACGAAGACGATATCGCCGTGCTGGAAAACGTTGCAGACAGCCTCGCGATCGCCCTCGATAATGATCGCCTGTACCAGCAAACCCGCCGCAGCCTGGAAGAAATCCGGGTGCTCAACCGGGAGTACCTGCACAGCGGTTGGGCCGAGACGGCCAAAACATACGGAGACTTATCCTACGATTATCAAAATCCCCTGCCCCCTGTGAAAGCAGGCAGCGGAAAGACGATCCAGGTTCCTCTCATTCTTCGCGATGAGGTCATCGGTCATATGGATCTTGAGATAGACCAGGATGAACTGACTGAGGAAGAAAGCAGCTTTATTGAAAGTATCAGCACGCAAGCAGCCATTGCCCTGGAAAATGCCCGCCTGTTACAGGAGACCGAGCGGCGCGCCAGCCAGGAACAAAAACTGAATGAGCTTGCGGCGCGTTTCTCACGCGCTTTGAGCGTAAATGAAATTTTAAGGATTGCGGCGCAGGAATTGGGTCAATTCCCTTCCGTGGCCGAAGTATCCGTCCAGCTAAATCCCAACCCGGCTTCTGGTTGGGTCAGTGGGGACAATGGGAAGGAGAAGTCACAATGAACTTCATCCGATCTCTAAACCCAACTCTTCTTCCACGATCCACCGATGAGAGCCCCCTGGATGCTCAACGCGAATTCATTCTGCAGCGACTTCTTAACATCTTCCTCATTATCTATTCGGTCGGGCTGCCAATCATCCTGCTGTTTTGGCCCAACGTCATTCGGTCGGGACAGACGATGGTTTACATCCTGGTCTATGTTGGCCTGGCTGCAATTACATTCTTAAGGAAAATTCCCTACGCAGTTCGGGCGAGCGCTGTAGTGCTGGCCCTCCAGGCATTAGGCCTGATGGCCCTGTTGAGCTATGGTTTGAGCGGCACGGGGCTCATCTTCCTTTTTGGCGCAGCCGTTACGGCAAACGTGTTGTTCAATCAGAGAGTCGGCGGAATTTACACAAACCTGTCTTTTGTCATCATCATTATCACCGGCGCCCTGATGGTCCGGGGAGATATTCCAATTCCGCCAATCGAGACGATGGCGAACTCAGGCAGTCTCACCGGTTGGGTGACTGCCGGATTGGTTTTCATCTTCTTGATGACCCTGATCATGCGGTCGATCTATTCTGTCTTTCAGGGCATGAGCGTGACTCTGGATCGACAGGAACACCTGACCCGCCAACTCGAAGAAGAACAGACTTCGCTGGAACGCAGAGTCGAGGAAAGATCTGCAGATCTTAAGAAGCGTCTTGCCCAATTTGAAATTGCCAGCCAGATCGCCCGTGAAATTTCCCAGGAATCCAACCTGGAGAACTTGCTCAACAGAGCCGTCTATCTTATTCGTGATCGATTTGGTTTTTATTACGTCGCGATTTTTCTCAACAATGAAAATAACCAGTATGCTGTTCTGCGCGCTGCCACCGGCGACGCGGGACGGGTCATGCTCGAACGCAACCACCAGCTCAAGATTGGCGAGGTGGGGATGGTCGGGTACGTGGCCAGCCGGGGCGAAGCGCGGATCGCGTTAGACGTCAGTGAGGATCTCGCTCACTTTAAGAATCCCCTGCTGCCAGAAACCCGGTCGGAGATGGCGCTCCCGCTCCTTTCCGCCGGGAAGATCATCGGCGTATTGAATGTGCAGAGTGTTGTACGCAACGCATTTGTTCCGGAAGATGTCGAGATCCTGCAGACCATAGCCGACCAGCTAGCCATCGCGTTTGACCAGGCTCGCCTGGTTGATCAGTTAAAGCGGAGCGTCGAAGAGCTAGAGGCCAGCCAGGGTGCATCCATTCAGAAAGCCTGGCGCCAGCATCTTAAAAACACCCGGCAGACTTATGCTTACCGCTACCAGGGGTCTCGGCTGGAAAACCGGGCCGTAGAAACCGAGCAGGCCAGAGAAGCGTATGCGCAGGGCAAACCTGTGGTCAAGACGGTAAACGATCCAACCGGGCAGGGGAAAGGACTCACCGTCCTGGCAGTGCCCATTCGAATCCGCAATCAGGTACTGGGTGTCGTTGATATCCAATTTGAAGGCACGAATATTTCAGCCGATATGATTTCATTGATCGAGGGAACCGTTAACCGGCTGGCCACCTCACTGGAGAATGCCCGGTTGTTGGAGGAAATCCAATTCCGGGCCGAACGGGAACGCCTGGTCAATGAGATTTCATCCAAAGTTCGAACAGCATCGGATGTCGATAGCGTCTTACGAACCGCCATCCAAGAAATTGGCCGTTCGCTGGGCGTTGCGGAAGTTTCCGTCCAACTGCGAAAAAATACGTAAGAGCCGGGTCGCAGCCTGGAGGTCTAATGGCAGGTTTTGATAAAGCGATAAAAGAAGTTCAGGACATGACTGGTTTCGATGATAGACGGCTTCAAACTGTTCGTCTACTGACCATCGCTGCCGGCGTGTTATCAGCGATTATTGGGGCGGGCTTCCTAACCGTATTTTCTCAGCATCTTACCTGGCAGTCAGGCATCCCGGCGCTCACCGGCGTTATTTGCACCGGAATGGCGATCCTGGCATTAACCAGGCTCTATCCCCAGCGCCAGGTCACCCTTGGCCTTGCCGGAACCGGCCTGGCATTTGGTCTTATGCTGATCTCGATCTCGGCCTTTATCTCTGGAAGCGGCCTGCCCGCCGCAGCTATTTTCCTGATCTTTTCATTGATATTATCTGCCAGTCTTCCGAAGGAATGGCAGGCAGATCTTTCAACCATCCTGGGGATCCTCCTGTCCGGTATTTGCGGACTGCTGACACATTA
Organism: uncultured Anaerolineaceae bacterium; assembly: GCA_964490575.1. Classification (GTDB taxonomy): domain Bacteria; phylum Chloroflexota; class Anaerolineae; order Anaerolineales; family Anaerolineaceae; genus DSYU01. The sequence goes on from CAZBDC010000040.1 coordinate 20,230, forward strand.
TTCAGCATTTCAACAGTTGGAAATTCGACCGGCTGAGATCCTCATGCAGGGCATCGCTGGCGCTCTGTTCATAATATACGTAGTGATGGTAGTCAGGCAGTTCATTGTTGTCAGCCTGCGCCTCAGGCTTGTCACCGCTTTCATCGGGGTCGTCATCGTACCGCTGGCTCTGCTGCCAATCATTCAATCGCAGTTCATGTTCAACACGCTGAATGATGAGCTAAATAAATCTTTACTGCTCGCCGCTCAACAAACCGCGATAGGAATCGATAAATTTCTTGAAGACCAGCAGGTGTCCGTGACAGAGGCGGCGAAGATCGACAGCCTGGTTCGCTATCTGGAAATACCCGGTGAATTGCGCAGCGGAAGTTCGGCGGAGCAGGAGATCCGCCTGGCGCTGCGTGTACTTGACACCCAGGAAATCAGCAGCGTTGAGAATCTCTCATCTTTCGCACTCCTGGATCTCGAAGGAAATAACCTGTTCGACACACTCATCGATCGTTACAATGGACTCCTATCCGCTGAAACGAGACAGTTCCTTGGAATCACCACAGGCGATCCCGGGGATGAAACCCAGCTCTCCGAAAGTGACCAGGATTACTTCCTGGTGCCCGCCCGGGCCGGTGTGCCATATATTTCTCCCGTCCTGCTGCCGACTTCATCGCGCGGGTTCTTTTACATCAGCGCCCCGGTGAAAAATGCGAAGAACCAGACGGTAGGCGTTCTGCGCGTCCGTTACGATGGCCTGCTTCTGCAGGATCTGCTACTGCGATACAAGGGGCTGATCGGTGAAAACTCTTACCCTATGCTGATCGATGAAAACAATATCCGGCTGGCGGACACCTTTACGCCCGGATTTTTATATCATTCGGTCGACCTTTTACCGGAATCGAAAGCTAATATTTTAAAGGAAAATCGCCGCCTGCCTGACCTTCCCAATCACCTCCTATCCACGAACTTCGAGGAATTTGGCCAGGCCCTATACAATTACGAATCAGAGCCTTTCTTCCGATCAAATATCGATCCTGCTCACGATGAGGAATCGATGGATGAGGTTGGCGCCATCGCGCGGATTAAATCCATGCCATGGAAGGTTGTTTATCTGCAGGCCAACTTTAGCGACGAAGCGCTGCGGCTCACCCAGCGGAAACTAACCACCCTGGTGACCGCTCTGGTAGCCATGTTCGTTGGCATCATCGCGGTCGGGGCTGCCCGGTTATTAAGCCGGCCGATCCTCCGCCTTGCCACAACTGCCCAAGAAATATCCGAGGGCAACCTGGATGCCCAGGCCCCCACCCAATCGGCCGACGAATTTGGGATGCTGGGCGCAGCTTTCAATTCAATGACCAGCCAGCTGCGGATGCTGATCAGCCAGCTTGAAGCAAGGATTAAGGACAGAACCCAGGAAATCGAGATCCAGAACCAGGCCCTTTCACATCGCGCCAGGCAGCTAGAAACCGTATCTCAGGTCGCCCGCCAGATCGTGACAGCCCAGGAACTGGATGCCCTGCTCACAAGCATTACCCACCTGATCAGCGACCGGTTTGGTTTTTACCATGTGGGGATTTTCCTCCTGGACGATAACCAGGAGTACGCCGTGCTGCGCGCTGCCAACAGCGAAGGGGGACAGCGAATGCTGGCGCGCCGCCATATGCTGCAGGTTGGAAAAGTGGGTATCGTCGGCTATACCACCGGAACGGGCCAGGTCCGAATTGCCACCGATGTCGGCGAGGATGCCGTATTTTTCAACAACCCCGATTTACCCGACACGCGCTCAGAAATTTCATTACCGCTGGCAATAGGCAATACAATCATTGGGGCACTGGATATTCAGAGCACCCAACCAAACGCATTTCTGCCTGAAGATGTTGAGCTTCTCAATACACTGGCGAACCAGGTAGCAGTCGCGATCTACAATAACCGGCTCTACTTAGATACCCTGCGCGCCCTTAACGAGGCCGAGAACTTGCACCGCCAGTATCTCCGCTCCGAATGGGTTGAAGACGCCGCTCGCCGGAAAGTTCGCGGATACGTATACAACCAGGCCGGGATTTTGCCGCAAAACGATGAAAATCCGTTATGGAAGCAGGTTTTCTCAACCGGTGAACCCGTCTATGCAGTTCTTCCAAGCAGCAACGGATCGCCGGTGAAGGCCTTAATGGCTATGCCAATCGAAGTCCGCGGTGAAACGATTGGCGTTATCCAGGTACAGGACCAGGGCGAGGACCGCATCTGGTCAGAAGACGAAATCGCCGTTGTCAACAGCATCGCCAGCCAGGTGGCAGCCGCACTTGAAAACGCCCGCCTGTTCGAAAATACAGTCCGGCGAGCAGAACGCGAAAAGAAAGTATCCCAGATCACGGCCCGAATTCGGTCTACGAATAACCCCGAGGAAATGATGAAAATTGCGATTAACGAATTGCAGCAGGCCCTGCACGCAACCCGGACGCAAATTTATATTCGCCAGGCAGATCAGGATCCACAACCACAGTCGGGGGATGATGTGGATGACCAGATCGAGGGTTCTTTCAGAAATTAGTCTATCATAAGAAGGTATCTTATGGCTTATTTTATTTCGATCGCTAACGAAAAAGGCGGGGTTGCAAAAACCACTTCGACCATTTCCCTGGGCGCTGCGCTCGTTGAAACCGGACTGGAGGTGCTGCTGATCGACCTGGACGGGCAGGCGAACTTATCTCTTGCAATCGGGGCCGAAGCTGGAAAAGCGCAGCCCACGATGGTAAACGTGCTGCTCGAATCGGCTCCGCCCCAAAGTGCAATCCGCGAAACAGGAATTCCCCGCCTGGCCCTCCTCCCCTCCTCAGCCGAAATGAGCCTGGCAGAGCGGTTCCTACCCATTCGCCAGGGGTACGAGAGTGTCCTGGCGAAAATATTTCGTGAAGAGTCGTGGCCGTATGACTACATCTTGTTTGATTGCCCGCCCCTCCTTGGCGCAGTCACGCAGAACGCTTTGATGGCGTCTGATCTGCTGGTGATGCCCACCCAGCCAGAATTTTTCTCGATCAATGCTTTACGCAATATGATGGGAATGGTCCGCCGGGTTCGCGCGCAGGGCAACCCGCGCCTGACATACCGGCTGCTGTTGACCATGTTTGACCGCCGAAACCGAATCCACCGTACGATGAGCGAGCAGTTACGCGCCACTTTTGGCAACGGCGTGCTCGACACAGTCATCGAAACAGATACAAAACTGCGCGAGAGCCCAATCACAGGCCTGCCAATCATTTATCACGCGCCAAAGAGCCGCTCCGCCTTGCAGTACCGCGCTCTGGCCCAGGAGATCCTGTCGTATGTCAAAGAAACGACTTCACAGCCGACTTAAGAAGCTATTCTCAAACCTGGCTGATGAAGAGCCAACCCCTTCTTTGCAATCCCTCTGCGACGGCGAGCAAGCGCTGTCCGGATCTGAAGGCACAGATGATCCCGAGAAGGAAGCGAACACGCAGATGAAAGCTTTGCAAAAAACACCTGGTGAGCATAACGCTGTCCACCGGTCGCTTGCGGTGCCTCCATCGCGAGGGGACCTGCAGACAAGGTCAGTCCTGTCAGAAGCCAAGATCCGCTCAAAAAGCAAGCCTGTTGCTCAGCAGAAAAAGCAGGGGCAGGTTATCGTGCAGGCCGAAGCGCCATCCCAGCAACATGGGTATGCATTGGAGCAAGGCAGTTTTCAATCTGCTTCACAAGTTTGGACAGGCACCGGCCTTCTCAGCCTGGCAAGAAATGAGCCTTTAACGAGCGGCGCACAACAAGATTCGCCGGCGGCAATGGCCGTTCCGATGCGGATGCAGGGGATCGGAGACCTGCTGCTTGAGATTGTCGATGATTCCGGCGACCGGGAATGGTCAGAAGATGACCGGTTTCTATTAACAGAAGTAGCTGCCCAGCTAGAACTTGCGCTGGATAATGCCCATTTGTACATGTCCGTGCAGCAGGAACTGGCGGAGAGGATCCGCGCCGAGCAGGCAATCCTGCGACGCAATAAAGACCTGGCTGCATTGAACCAGGTCGGCCAGCAGTTGAGCCGGTTGGCTACTCCGGCCGAAATATTTGAGTTGCTGACCCGGATGATTGGCGAGGTATTGGATAATCAAAACCTGTTTATCTGCACCACAACCCCCAACCGGATGAGCCTGGTCTTTCCAGTCTATCAGGTGAATGGTCAGGCGGTGGATATACCTGGCCGGGCTTTTGCGAATGGCATTCCAGAATATGTCATCAACAATCGCTCCGTGCTGCTTATAACTGGAAATACCCCCGCCAGGCTTCTGGAAAAGGGTATCGACCTGCCGGATCGCGTGCCAGCAGCCCTCTTAGCAATCCCCATGGTCGCCGGTGAGCGAACCCTCGGGGCGATTGTGCTGCAAAATTACACCGACGAAAATGCCTTCGATGCGATACATGCCGAACTTCTGTCAACGGCTGCGGCACAAGCAACGACTGCCCTGGAAAATGCTGAGCTATTCCAGCAAATGCAGAGTGCACTCCAGGCCATCGAAAATCGCGAACGCTACCAGGCCAATGTGGCTCGCTCGGCAGCGATTCTGACAGAGTTTGGCACCAAATCCTTACCCGAGGTATTGAAGGCGCTTGGGCAGGCCACTCTTTGCAGCCGAGTCTATTATGCCCAGCTTCGCGAGGACGAGCGGGGCATTTATTGGAGCGCCTCTGCAGATTGGGTTGATCCAGAACTGGCTTATCTCTTCGATAAAACCCGCATCCTGCACCTCCCGGTCGGGCTGTATCATCACTGGGCTGAAAGCCTGAGAAACCAGGGGTGGACGGTTACACAGGCATCCGATGAGCAAACATCAGAAAACGAATTCTTGAATCATCAACACATTCGCTCCACCCTTCTACTCGCAGTACCTGGCCAGGGCCCCTACCCCAACTTTATTGCCTTCGACCAGGTTGGCTTACCAAAGATCTGGCAAAGTGAAGAAATTGACGCCCTGCGGGTGGCAACCGATGCAATTGCAAATACATTCACCCGCGAAAGATTGTTGGAACAGGTTCAACTAACCCTGGAGGAAACCGAGAGCCTCTATAAAGCCAGTAATCGTCTGGCCCTGGCAAACGACATGCAAGAAATGGTTGCAGCGATCCTGTCGGGTGTACGGATCACGGACATCAATCGCGCAGTCCTCCTGCTGTTCGAATACGATAACTACGAGAAAATTTCCATGATTACCGTTGGCGCCAACTGGTATAGCGGGCGAGGCACACCACCGCCGCCAGTTAGCACAGAATATATCCGCGCCAAGTATGAACGGTTCTTCCAGACCTCAAAGCCGATCTTTTATGACGATATCCTCGAAGCTCAGATTGACAAAGAGATGCAGGAGACGATGCTGCATCAAAATATCCGGGCCGTGGGGATTCTTCCGCTGTGGAGCGGCAAACGCCAGATTGGAATCCTGCTGCTGCAATCAGAAACCAGGCATCATTTTTCGGAGCGGGAAATCCGGACCTACCCGCCTTTGGTTGACCAAATGGCAATTGCCGTGGAAAACCAGCATCTCTTCGAACAAACCCAGAAGGCGCTGGCAGAAACCGAACTGCTTTACAAAGCGGCGAACGCCATCTCACAGGCGACCGATCCACAGGAAATGTTAGCGACAGTTGTCGATTCGCTCTTGCCTGCCGGAGCAGACCGGGTTTCGCTGATTTTGATCGAGAGCGATGCAAATGGCGAACTGACCAGCCTGGATTACGTTGGATCTCAAGATGTCGATGGAGAATACCAGCAGTTAGACTTAACGATGCCGGTCTCTTCACTGCCCCTGGTAAAATCGCTGGCAGACGAGCCATTGATTTTCTCCAACATCAGAGCCCAAGCGCAAGACACCGCTACCCTCAGAACGTTTGAGGAGCTTCGCGTTGCCGCCTGTTGTTTGGTCCCGCTGCGGACAAGCGGGAAGTTGATCGGGCTGCTTAATATTTCATCGCGTGTTCCGGTTGAGTTTGACAGAAACAACATTCGTCTTTTGCGCATTATCGCCAGCGGCATCGCCGTCGCCCTGGAGAAGCAGCGCCTGCTCCGCCAGGCGCAGCGCCGGGCGCTTGAGCTGCAAACAGCATCAGAAATCGCCCGTGATACCGCCAGCACACTTTCTCTGGACCTGCTGCTCCCTCGCATCGTTGAAATGCTGCGCGATCGGTTTGGTTTTTACCATGCTTCGATTTTCCTGTTGGATGAATCGGGTACTAATGCAGTAATCCGCGAATCGACCGGCGAAGCAGGTCAAGAGCTCAAACAGCGCGGCCACCGGTTGGCGGTTGGCTCTCGCTCAGTGGTTGGCACAGTCACCGCCACAGGAGAGCCCTTCATCTTGAACGATGTATCACAGAGCCCCATGTATTATCCCAATCCCTTGCTCAGTGATACTCGCTCCGAAATGGGCGTTCCGCTCAAGTTGGGTGAAACCGTCATTGGGGCGCTGGATTTACAATCGCGCTCGGTTAACGCCTTCAATCAGGATGATGTGACTGTATTGCAAATTCTTGCCGACCAGGTGGCCATCGCCATTGAAAACGCTCGCGCCTATGAACTCTCACAGCAAGCAGTCACAGAAATGAAAGAAATCGACAGGGTGAAGAGCCAATTCCTGGCCAACATGAGCCATGAGCTGCGCACGCCGCTCAACTCAATCATAGGCTTCTCACGCGTTATTTTGAAAGGAATCGATGGGCCAATCAACGAAATCCAGAGCCAGGATCTTTCCGCCATTTATAACTCTGGCCAGCACCTGCTCAGCCTGATCAACGATATCCTTGACCTCTCCAAGATCGAAGCCGGCAAGATGGAACTGGCCTTCACTGAGATCAACCTGGCTGACATGATCAACAGCGCCATGTCCACTGCAATAGGGCTGGTAAAAGACAAACCCATCAAGCTGGAAACCCAAATTCCGGAGAAGCTTCCCCCGGTTCGCGCCGACAGCACCCGCATCCGCCAGGTGCTGATCAACTTCCTGTCAAACGCAGCCAAGTTCACTGAAGAAGGCTCCGTTGAAGTGAATGTCTCGCTGACCACCAGCCCCCTGAACAGGCCCGAGCTAATGGTTACAGTCTCTGACACTGGGCCCGGCATTGCGCCCGAAGACCAGGGGAAACTCTTCCTGCCCTTCTCCCAGGTGGACGATTCTCCCACGCGAAAAACCGGTGGCACCGGCCTGGGTCTGTCCATCTGCCGGTCGCTGATAGAAATGCACGGAGGAAGGATTGGGCTGCTCTCCAGCCAACCGGGCATGGGCAGTACCTTCTTCTTCACTTTGCCCTTAAGTGAAGAAGAAATGTTTGGGCAAGATGAAACCACCCGGCCAGAAGAAAAAATTATCCTGGCCATCGACGACGACCCGAAAGTCATCAGCCTTTACGAGCGATATCTGAAACCCCATGGTTACCGAATCATCCCGCTCACTGACCCCAAGCATGCCCTGGCAAAAGTGAAAGAAACTAGGCCCTTTGCAGTTACTCTCGATATTATGATGCCAGAAAAAGATGGCTGGCAGATCATGCGCGAATTGAAAAACAACCCAGAAACCCGCGACACACCAATCGTGATCTGCTCAATCATCGAAAACCAGGAAAAAGGGTTTAGCATGGGCGCAGCCGACTACCTGGTAAAACCATTTCTACAAGATGACATGCTCAACGCGATAAGCCGGCTAAACCGGGACGGGCAGATTAAAGAAGTTCTTGTGATCGATGATGACCCAGACAGCCTCCGCCTGATAAGAAAGATCCTGGAAGAGAAGCGCCAATTTCACGTAACAACTGCCCGGGGCGGCATTCAAGGGTGGGAACTCATCCAGTCACGCCTGCCGGATATTATCATCCTTGATCTGTTTATGCCCGATATGACTGGATTTACAATTCTGCAAAGCCTGCGCGAGAAACCCAATCTCCGTCAAATCCCTGTCATCGTTCTTAGCGGGGCGGACCTGACCTCCGAACAACATAATCAGTTAACTGAATTCAGCCAGGCGGTGGTCACCAAGGGATTATTGCGCGAGGGCGACCTGCTCGCTTTGCTTGAAAAGACTCTGCGGGCATTCCAGCCTCAGCAGACCGAATAAGGGCCTCCGGACAGGAACAATCGAGTGCTAAATCAGGAACAACCAACCACACAACCATATTTCGGATACGAGTCTTAATATGCCAGCGCACCTTCTGATTGAATGTATGGATTGCGGCCATCAAGCCCCCTTCTCGCCAAACAGCCCTGGTTGCCCGCACTGTGGCAGCCAATGGACCGAAGCCAGGTACGATTACGACAACCTGGCCAGGACCTTCCCATCTGCACTGGCCGGCCGGCCGTTCGATTTATGGCGATACCGGGAACTCCTCCCGGTAGAAAACACAATTCCTGACCTGTCGATGGGAGAAGGTGGCACGCCCTTAATCCGGGCAAACAATCTAGGGATGATGCTTGGCTGCTCCGCGGTTTTCGTCAAAGATGAGCGCCAGGGACCTACAGCCTCTTTTAAGGATCGCCAGGCTTCGGTGACAATTACCACGCTAAAAGAAGCCGGGATTTCCGAATTCGTCATCGCCTCCACTGGAAATGTCGCCATTGCCTATTCGGCCTACGCTGCGCGGGCCAGCATTAAGTTATGGGCCTTCCTGACCAGCCTGGTCCCATCCTCCAAGATGCGCGAGGTCGCCCTGTACGGCACACAGGTGATCAAGATCACCGGCTCGTACGATCAGGCCAAGCAGGTAGCCGCCCGGTTTGCCAAACAAAAAAACATCCCCATCGATCTGGGCGCCCGCTCAATCGCCTGCGTTGAATCGATGAAAACCCTCGCGTTTGAGATCGCCGAGCAACTCGGCCACTATCAAAACCTGACGGACGGACAACCCGGCGGGAACCCAGTGCGGTTTGAAGCGCCAGACTGGTATATTCAAGCAGTCAGTGGCGGCATGGGCCCTTTGGGTGTGCTCAAGGGGTTTAGAGAACTGAAACAGATGGGGCTGATCGACCGCATCCCCAAGATTGCCGTCATTCAAACCGACGGCTGTGCGCCGATGGTGCATGCCTGGAAACAGGGCAAGACTGTGGCCGCGCCGGTCCAATCGCCACACACCCTGATCGAAACGCTGGCGACAGGCGACCCCGGCCGCGCATATACGGTTCTAAACCAAAAAATGCTCGACGCCGCGGGGGGCGCTTTTGAAAGTGTCACTGATGAAGAAGCGTATCGCGCCATGCATTTTGTCGCCAAAATGGAGGGGCTATCGGTCGAACCGGCTGCGGCTGTGGCATTTGCCGGGTTGGTGAAGCTGGTCCGGGCAGGGATCATTCATCCCGACGAGACCATCGTTGTCAACTGCACCGGGCACACCATGCCGCCCGAAAAGAATATCCTTGGCGAAGGTTGGACTCGGGACATCGTCCTGCCGAATAAATCAGCCAGGATGGATGAAGCCGTAGAAGAAGGTCTGCTGGCAGCGCTTAGCAAGGTGGCCATCGACCGCTTCCCGCGGATAGCAATCGTCGATGACAATGAAGACGTTCGCCGCCTGATCCGGCGCATTCTGCAGGCTCAGGGTGATTACACACTTTACGAAGCCGCTAACGGGCGTGAAGCAGTCGCTCTGGCGCAAAAAGAACGTCCAAACCTGGTGATCCTTGATCTGATGATGCCAGAAATGGACGGTTTTGCTGTACTCGAACAGCTTCAGGCAAACCCAGAGACAGCTGATATTCCTGTGATTGTCGTTACCGCCAAAGAGCTTACCCCAGCTGAAAAAGGCAGGCTGCAGGGCCACATTCAAAGGCTCATGCAAAAAGGCGACTTCATGAGCGACGAACTCGCTGACGAGGTCCGCGCTCTGCTGAGGTAATCGACCGGGCCATCCAGAATGAATACAGGTAAATAATGAGATCCGAGGCACAAAAAAAGGGCATATTCGCTGCCTTATCCTCAGCTTTATTCCTGGGGATGGTCCCTGTATTTGGGAAGCTGGTAATCAGCTCAGGATTATCGCCCTTTTCAGTCATCGCCATCCGGACCACAGTCGCAGTACTTCTAATGTTAGGTGTGATGGCATTCCGAATGCGGAACTTCTTTTATATCTATCCGGTAGGCCTGGTCGGCTGCTTTTTGGCCGGGATCACGAATGGGCTGGGATCCATTCTTTACTACACAGCGCTCAGCCGCCTTGATGCAGGTGTGGGCCACATGCTTTACTCGTTTTATCCTTTGTTTGTCGCCCTGTGGCTTTTGCTGGACCGCCAGACCATCACCCGCATCACAGTTTTCCGCCTCATTCTTACCGTCCCGGCCATATTTCTCCTTGTGATCCCAGGAGAAAAAACCGTCGATTTAATGGGAGCCCTGATGATGCTAGGTTCAGCGGTGCTTTACGCGCTGCACATGTTGATCAATCAACGCATCCTCTACGAAGCCCCCGCCCCCACAGTGACGCTTTACACGCTGCTGGCAATGGCCGTCACTGTGGACATCGCTTTCTTGATTTCTGGAAGCCGCTTCCCGTCTCTATCCGTTCTTTGGTGGCCTCTGCTCGCCATGGCGTTGATTACTTTCTTCTCCCGCCTCGCGCTCTTCATGGGGATTAAACACCTGGGAGGGCTGCAGACGGCTCTGCTTGGCCTGGCAGAACTACTGGTCACCGTAGTGCTTGCGCAGGTCTGGTTGGGAGAACACTTAAGCAGCACGCAGTGGCTGGGGGCAGTCCTGTTATCCATCAGCATGGTAATGGTCGGGCTGGATAAAATTACACCCAATAAACGTTCAGCAACCGGCTGGCTGGCCTGGTTAAATCCCCCAAAAATTCCTACCCATGATGCCCCATGGGGACCGCAACCATAAGATAACCACAGGTTGCTTACTCAGATCAGGGCAGTTCAAGCAGATATCCTGCTGCCCGGATGTTCTTAATCCGGTCAGACCATCCAGGTACGCTGGAAAGTTTGTGCCTCAAACGGCTTACCACCGGGCGTAGAATTTTCGCGGCTTCTTCGGTCTCGATCTGGTATCCCTGGATCAGGTAAACCAGTTCAGAATGCGGGACCACCTCATTTCTTCGCTCGTATAAAATCCTCAGTAAGCGGGCTTCGGTGGGTGTTAAGGAAAGGCTGCCACCCTGCCAGGATATTTGTCGTTTATCCCAGGCCAGTTGTGCGCCACCCGGGAATTCCCCATCTTGTTTGGGCCCGGTTTCCAGCTTGTCGCGCATGACCGGCTGACCGGTAAATTCTGGCCGTGAGATAACGCGTTTGATGCTTTCCAAAACCTGCTCAGGAGAGGCGGGTTTTAACAGGTAATCGCGTACCCGGTACCGGAGCGCCTGGATGGCCGAGTCCATCGTGCCATAAGCCGTCAGCACAATGACCGCCAGGCCAGGGACCTGATCCACAATTTCCCGGATCACATCGATGCCGCTCATACCGGTCATTTTCAAATCCAGGATCATCACATTATAAGTTTCATGCCGTAATTCTTGTACGGCGGCCTCGCCATTGTTTACTGCTTTAATTTCGTATCCTTCCAGGCGCAGGATTTCTGCCAGTGTCAGGCGTGCAACTTCTTCATCATCGACAATTAATACTTTGGTCATTTTTCTCTACCTCAACCGGCAGCCTGATTTCAAAGCATGCGCCAGAGCCATGCCGGGAAGGCGCTAACACCAGCCGGCCCTGGTGGCTTTCCAGGATGCCAAAACTAATCGTTAACCCAAGCCCAGTGCCATTTTTCTTGGTGCTAACAAAAGGCTCAAATATTTGCTCTCGCAGCCGATCCGGGATGCCAGGCCCCGAATCTTCAATTATTACGCTCACATAACGGCTGTCTGCCAGGATATCGACCCAGATCTCTTTGTTGCGCATGGGCAAGATAGCGTCATTTGCATCCGCCATCGCGTCAATCGCATTGATCATCAGGTTGAAAATCACCTGTTTTAGTTGGCTGGACGCGCCGGTTACAGGCGGTATGACCTCAGGACGATGAACATGGACCCGGATCCCCAGATCCTGCAGTTGCGGCTTGATCAGCGCCAGAACCTGCTCAACCAGCCTGCCCATATCCACGCGTTCTGTTTCTGCGTTTACAGGCCGGTAGAAATCCAGCATTTCTCGAACCATATTTACCAGCCGGTCCAGCTCGTTATCCGTCATCTGCAGATATTGAGACCGCTGCTCCTCATTCAGACCTGCCCGACCTGCCAGATGCAGGCAATTACGGACAGCCTGCAGCGGGTTGTTAATCTCATGAGCTAACGAAGCCACCAGGCGGCCTACTGCCGCCATCTTTTCCGCCTGGATCAAAGCCCTGTTTGACTCTTCGATCTGCAAGACATAATTTCTCAGTTCAGAAACCAGGTAAGCATTTTCGATTGCCACAGCCGCTTGCCTGGCGAGGATGGCAAACATCTCCAGATCTGCTTCTGTATAGACAGCAGACCCTGCTTCACGCCCTGCGCAAAAAACATATTTATTTGTCCGCTGAACCGGAGCAATCATCAATGTTTCTAAACCAGCGCTCTCGAGCATAGGCTGGAACTGAACCGTACTGCTGCTGCCCAGGCCCCGGGTATTGGCCACAACCGGGACGCCCACACAACTGCTTAGCTGGCAGAGCATCTCTTCCCTGGCTGCGCATGCGCTGGTCGGCGCATCTTCCAAGATCTTTACCGTTATTAGCTGGCCATCGACTGAATCAAAACGGTAAATACAGGTAAACGAAGCATGGAAAAGCCCGGTTACAGTTTCAATAACCAACTTCTCCAGCGTTCGCGGTGACGTCTCGGTTATCAGATCCTCAGTTACATCAAACAATGGCCGAAGCGATTGAGCCCTTACTGCATCTCTTTTTTGCCAGCTCTCGCTTAAAATTCGCCGAACCGTTTGCACAAGCTCGGCTGGCTTTTCAAAAGGTTTTAGGATCAGTCCATTCACCCCCCAATGAAGCGCCTGGGTGGCAACGTCAATACTGCCATATCCAGTCATCAACAGAACGGGCAGATCCGGCTGAAAATGCCTGGCACGGCTAATTAATTCAAAGCCGTCCATCACCGGCATGCGAATGTCAGCCAGCAGAAGATCTACCCGCTGGTGTTCTAAAATATGCAAGCCATCCAGGGGATCTGATGTGGCGATGACACGATAAGATGCCCGTTCTAACAAACGCTGGCATAATCGGCCGGTCGTCCGGTCATCGTCTACAAGAAGGACAATCTCCTCAGCCATACCATGTAATCTCTACTCATAACCTCTCATCTGCGCACTCGGCATGGTAATTATGCCTTAAAATTCCGATTTGCAACAGCGTGATCCCCCGAATAAAACAAATTGCAGTCAACACACTTCAGAAAATAAAAAAAGCCGCTGATAAAGCGGCTCTTAGTGCGCTGGGTGGGAGTTGAACCCACACGCCTCGCGGCACATGGCCCTCAACCATGCCTGTCTGCCAATTCCAGCACCAGCGCAG
>CAZBDC010000041.1:0-32355 GCA_964490575.1 uncultured Anaerolineaceae bacterium
ACACCTGGAGCAGGTTGAGCATGTTGCCGACGACGCCGAGGATGAGGACGCCGACCCGATCGATATCGGCAAGGATGTCTGGTATTACTCCTTCGACCCGTTCAAAACCGGCGCCGATACCGCCATGGTCCTGCAGGGCGGCATGCTCAACCAGCCGGCCGTGTGCAGCGAGCACGACCTGGAACAGGGCGCGACATGCACGGTGGGCGAGTTCTTTGAGGTCCAGGTCGACGACCGCGAGTACGAATACTACCTGACCGAGATCGCCCGCCGCTTCGCACTGACCACCAACTCGGTCCAGGCAGCGGTCGACTCGGAGAGCGGGCTGTCGGCCATGCTGATCTACAAGCAGGGCATCATCAACCAGGGCGGGCCGGCCGATATCTTCCTGCGCCGCACGCTCATCGATGACACCGTTTTTGACCCGGCGGTAGACAACCCCTACGCGTACGAAAATATGGAATGTGATGAGTGGGTTTACACTGACGGCAGCAACCCCAACTACCTGCAGGGGCTGTGCCTCTCACCCGCCATCAACATCTCCGGCACGACCATCGTAGAGTGCTCCGGCGCGACCGGCAACGATGCCTGTGCCGACACCTTCCCGGTGAACGATGACGGCAGCATCCCGGACAGCGACGCGGACTTCCCCAAGGTCCTGGAGTGGCGCAACTGCGACGGGGTCGCTTCGATCGATGGCTGCGAGGACGATAGCGACCTGGACGACCAGTCCTGGGAGAACCCCTTCGACATCTCTAAGGGCCACCGCGGCTTCCTGGACGGCGACTATGTGATGATGATGTACGCCTGGTCGCCCAACTGGAAATCCAACAGCGTCGGCAACGACCACTACAACCTGTACGTGCGGCGCTCGTTCGACGGCGGCGCGACCTGGACCACCACCCCGACCGACCTGGGCGGGACCGGCACCACGGCCACCGAGAACTACTGCGTCAGCACTCCGTCGGCGGACTGCGTCGGCACCGAGTTCACCTATGCTGCCGGGGCGTTCGAACAGGGCCGCAACGTCTCGCAGTTGATCGGCAACAAGATCACTATCCTCGACCCGCGCTACAGCCCGACCGGCGGGATGAAGCTCTACCCGACCATCAGCACCTGGTTCATCGAAGAGTACGGGCTGAACACCTACGGCGATACGCTGCCCTACGACGATGACCTGGCGCGCGACCCGTCCAAGTTCTTCATGATCTACGAGACCGGCGACAACACCACCGTGGCCGAGGGCGAGGCCGTGCCGCTCGACCTGTACTACTCGCGCGCGACCGTCTACGGCGATGTGTGGGAGCTGGATCCCGACTGGTACGACGAGGAAACCGGCGAGATCGAGGATTACCGCTGGAACTGGGTCGAGAACAAGGCAGACATCCTTTCGGGCGAGGCCTCCATGCTGGTCAACCCGGGCGGCACCTTCATGTACTCGGTCTGGAACCAGTGGCAGGAAGAGATCCTGCCGGACGGCCACGAGCTGGTCTTCGACAGCGACATCTGGTTCCGCCGCTTCCTGTACCTGCCGGATGACTCGACGGTCGAAGTGGCTCCCTATGCCTACTTTGTCTACACCGGCGCCAGCAACGTCTACGACCAGACCATGACCATCGATCTGCTCGCCGGCGCCCGCGACCTGGACCTGCTGGGCGATGGCGAGGAGATCGTCGAATACGAGTGGACGGTCGACGGCGTCCTGGTCAGCCCCACCTACCTGGACGACAGCGGCCGGCACTACAACGCCCCGCCGCGCACGCTCAGCAACGGCTGGCACGGCTTCTCGGTCCGCGCCAAGGATAACGAGGGCCACTGGTCGAAAGCGGCCACCCACAGCATCCTGCTGGTCGAGGACCTGAGCGTCCCATACCGGCTCTTCTTACCGCTCTTGCTGAGGCCGTAATCTTTCACACGGTCACCTGATCTATCAGCGCCTGCCCGGGTAGCTTTCCGGGCAGGCGCTCCAAGGAGAAATTCATGCCCCGCAAGCTGCACCTCCTGCTGATCCTCTTCATCCTCCTGCTCCCCCCCGGGACGACTCTGGCGGCGGACCTGTCCACCAGCATCCTGTCGGCCGTCCCGGTGTGGGTCACCGAAGGAGGAGACAGCGGCGTGGAGTACGGCATTTCGGTATCCTCGGCGGGCGACATCAACCAGGACGGCTACCCCGACGCGATCGTCGGGGCGCAAAAGTTTTTAATCGATAGCGAGCGGACCGGCGCGGCGTTCGTGTTTCTGGGCGGGCCGGCCGGTTTATCGCCTGTCTATCACCGCCGGCTCAGCACGCTCGACGCCGGCTCGTATTTCGGCGCGGCGGTCAGCGGGGCGGGGGACGTGAACGGCGATGGTTACCCCGACGTGATCGTCGGCGCGCCGCACTACCACGAAGTCAGCGGCTACGAGGGCGCGGCCTACCTTTACCTGGGCTCGAAAGACGGCCTGAGCGCCGTCCCGGCCTGGAGCAAATCGATCCTCGCGGCGGACGCCCAGTTCGGCTCGGCCGTCAGCGGCGCGGGCGACGTCAACCGGGATGGCTACGCCGACGTCCTGGTGGGGGCCCAGACCTTTACGGATGGGCAGATCAACGAGGGCGCGGTGTTCCTGTTCCTGGGCTCGGCCGGCGGGCTGGCGGCTGACCCGGTCTGGAGCTTCCAGAGCGACCAGGCCGCCGCGCAGCTGGGGCTGGTGGTGACCGGCGGCTGCGATTTTAACATGGACGGCTACGCCGACGCGGCCGTCAGCGCGCCCTACTACGACCAGGGCGTGACCGACGCCGGCATGGTGTGGGTTTTCCTGGGCGGTCCGGCCGGGTTGAGCGGTTTACCGGTGTGGAGCGCGGCGGGCGAGCAGGCCGACGCTCGCTTCGGCAGCGCGTTGAGCTGCTCC
Source organism: uncultured Anaerolineaceae bacterium (assembly GCA_964490575.1). Taxonomy (GTDB): domain Bacteria; phylum Chloroflexota; class Anaerolineae; order Anaerolineales; family Anaerolineaceae; genus DSYU01. The sequence continues at coordinate 2,890 of CAZBDC010000041.1, forward strand.
GGCGACCCCGACGCCAACGGCTACCCCGACCTGCTGGTCGGCGCGCGGGGGCATGACACCTTTCAGGATGGCAGCCTCGTTATGCTCGACGCCGGGGCGGCTTTTCTGTTTTACAACACAGATGGGGTCCTGGCGACTACCGCCGGCTGGCAGGCCTCCGGCGACCAGGCTGCCGCCGGGTTCGGCGTTTCGGTGGACCTGATGGGCGACGCGGACGAGGATGGCTACGCCGACGTGGCCGTCGGCGCCTACCGCTACACCGTCGACCAGTCTGAAGAAGGGGCCGTGTTCGTGTACCAGGGCGGCCCGGGCGGCGCAGCCGCGCTGCCTTGCACCATGATCGCCGGTAACAAGGGAAACGCAAGTTTTGGGTACGCCATTGCCGGCGCCGGCGACGTGAACCGCGACGGCAACGCCGACCTGCTGGTCGGCGCGCCGACCTACAAAAAAGACACGAATATTGTGATGGGGCGGGCGCTGCTGTACAAGGGGGTCGTGGCCGGGGAAGCGGTTGAAATGCACCCGGTTTATTTACCGATGGTAATTCTTAAATAAAGGGGTGAAAATCTAATGAAATTATCCGATCGTTTTACGCATTCATCGATGCTCCAGCGCTTGCTCTACACCGGGCGCATTACAGGCTCGTCCTGGCTGCGGGACATTCACCAGCCCAGGCGCGAGAGCAAGGGCCTGCTCCACGTGGCAAACAACCTGGTCCTCCATCTTCACCCCGCCAGCGTGCCTGCCGCGGCCCTGCGCTTCACCTATACCTGGGGATTGGGCGGCATGTCTGCCGTCCTGATCCTCATCCTGGCTGTGACCGGCATCCTGCTCATGTTCCGCTACGACGCGCGCGTCGATTACGCCTACATCAGCATCCAGACGCTCGAGACCGAAGTGATCTACGGCTCGCTGGTGCGCTCGCTCCATCACTGGTCGGCCAACTTCCTGGTCGTGGCGACTTTCCTGCACCTGCTGCGGGTCTTCTTCACCGGTTCCTACAAACAGGGCCGCGCGCTTAACTGGACCATCGGCGTGGTCCTGTTCATCCTGGCCCTGGCGGGCAACTTCACCGGCTACCTGCTGCCTTGGGACCAGCTGGCTTATTGGGCCATCACCGTCAGCACCACGTTGATGTCTTATATCCCGGTGGTCGGCGCGGGGCTGCGCACGCTGTTCCTGGGCGGGCCGCAGGTTGGGCAGGCGGCCCTGAGCAACTTCTACGCCCTGCACGTGGTCGTCGTCCCGACGGTCATCTTTATCCTGATGAGCTACCACTTCTGGAAGGTGCGCAAGAACGGCGGCATCTCGCAGCCCATTCATCAGGAAGAGGAGCGGCCCGAGCGCCTGGCGACCATCCCGCACCTGGTCAGCGTGGAGCTGGCGGCTGCCCTGGTGCTGATCGCGCTGGTCCTGCTGGTCTCCATGCAGTTCCCGGCCCCGCTGGGACAGATCGCCAACCCGGTCATGTCGCCCAACCCGGCCAAAGCGGCCTGGTACTTCCTGGGCCTGCAGGAACTGCTCCTGCACATGAACCCGTCCGCGGCGCTGATCCTGGTCGGCCTGGCGGTGGTTGCTATCGTGAGCGTCCCGCACATCGACCGGGATGAGAAAGATATCGGGATTTACTTCCGCTCCGCCAACGGGCGGCGGGCAGCCCTGCTCGGCTCGGTCATTGCGCTCAACCTGACCCCACTGATGGTGATCCTGGACGAGTACTGGATCGATCTTTCGGCCTGGCTGCCGGGCTGGCCGGCCTTCCTCACGGTCGGGGTGATCCCCCTGGCCGCCACGCTGGGCGCTTTTGTCCTGCTGTATGCCGGGCTGCGCGTCCTCAAGCTAAACGGGAATGAGCGCGCCAACCACAGCGAGGCGCTGCTGGGTGTCTTTGCCTTTACCATCACCGCTTTGATTATCCTGACGGTGGTGGGCGTTTTCTTCCGCGGGCCCAACATGGCCCTCGTGCTGCCATTTATTTTTTAGGAGGTGGGGGATGGATAAAGAACAACACGTGAATCTCGAACCTGTTTCACCGGAGCGGCGCAGTTTCTTGCAGGCCGGTTTAAAGGTACTGGGCGCGGTGGCCGTGTTAGAGATGGGCGCGGCCGGGTTCCTGTTTTTGCGGGCGCGCAGCCTGGAGGGCAGGTACGGCGGCGTGATGACGCTGGGCGCGGTGAACGATTTCACCCCTGGTTCGGTGGTTGAGTTTGAGGAAGGCAACTTCTTCCTGATCCGCACCCTGGATGGCGGCTTCTTGGCCATCAGCCGGCGCTGCCCGCACCTGGGCTGCACCGTCAACTGGGTGGCGCAGAAAGAGAAGTTCTACTGCCCCTGCCATGCCGCCAGTTTCGACCAGTACGGCGAATATCACAGCAACCTGGTGTCTCGCGCGATGGATATTTACGCGATCTCTTTCGAAGACGGCATGGTCAAGGTCGATACCTCAAACGTCCAGCAGCGCAAGCATCACCTGCCGGAACACATCAGCTACAACTCGTAGGGCAGGGAGGAGGCAGAGATATGCACACCAATCGAGCCAACTGGATCAGCCTGATTGCCTTAATCGTCCTGGTGGTTGCCATTCCCCTGTACGGCACGTTCGAGTCGACGCGCATGGCACAGGCGAAGATCGACCTGCGCGAGAGCTACGTCATGGAAGGCATCGACCTGTACGTGCAGAACTGCGCTTCCTGCCACGGGGCGGATGGGCAGGGCATCGGGATGATGCCGGCCCTGAACCGGCCCGGGATGGCCAGCCTGGATGACGAGGCGCTTATCCGCATCATCGCGCGCGAGTCGCATGGCTCCGTGATGGCGGCCTGGCACATTGAGTCGGGCGGCATCCTGACGGACTACCAGATCAACAACGTCGCCACGCTGGTCAAGCACGCCAACTGGACTGAGGTTGCGCGGGTGGCGGCCGTGAAAGGCTACGTCCAGCCGCAGCAGCCGGCGGTGGAGAATGGGCTGTCTTATATGGAAATTGAAGGCGGCGACGATCCCCACCAGTGCTACGCCTGCCACGAAGAGCCCGAGGTACACGCCGGCTCTTTCGGCATCAACTGCGCCCGCTGCCACAATACGGTAGCCTGGGCGCCGGCTGTGCTGACCCGCCACGATTTCTTCCTCGACCACGGTGGGGAGGGCGAGGTGGACTGCAAGACCTGCCATCCCACCAGCTACACCACCTATGATTGCTACGGCTGTCACGAGGACCACCAGCCGGATGAAATGGAAACCGTACATGTTGAGGAGAAGATCTTTGAATATGCCGAGTGCGCGCTCTGCCACCCGACCGGAGTGGAGGGCGAGGCGGACCGCCTGCGCCGGGAAAACCCGAACCTGAACGGGATGGTTCCGGTAGAACCCAGCAAAGGCGCCAGCCTCTTATCGCAGCCGCACCAGGTCGATTTCGACCTGGTAGAAAGCATCGCGGAAGAGATGATCCGGTGATCGGTCTGTACCTGTAGGGGGGAGGACTTATGTTATTCAGACACTTCAAGACACGATCCGGAGTCATCGGGTATGCGGTGCTGACCGTCTTTGTGGTTGTCTTCGGCGTGCTGGCCTATCTGAAATTTACTCACCAGCTCACCCCAGGCCCGCTGGCCAGCTATCACCATAACGGGCCGCTGGGTGGGGTTTCATCGCACGCGGAGCTGTCGACGCGCTGCAAGGACTGCCATGTGCCGGTGCACTGCCTGTCCGAGGAGAAATGCCAGGAATGCCATGTCCAGATTGCCGAGGATAAGGCTGACGTGAACACGCTGCACGGCCGGCTCCCCTCGGTGTCGCGCTGCCAGACCTGCCATCCCGAGCACAAGGGCGCCGACGCGGACTTGGTCAAACTGGACCAGGCCCTGCCCAACATCGACCATTATGCTCTGGTAGGCTACAGCCTGGCCGGTCACCATCAAAACTATGACGGAAGCGAGTTTACCTGCGCTTCCTGCCATGCCGATAACGGCGAGATTCGCGAGACGCTGGACTGCGTGGGCTGCCACGCGGCTGAAGACCCGGCCTACGTGGACGAGCACATCGCGGAATATGGCCCGCGCTGCACCGAATGCCATGACGGCCTCGACCGCATGATGGTCGCCTACGATCACGACGAAAACCTGCCGCTGCACGGCGGCCATGCCGACCTGGCATGCGCCGAATGCCACGGAGAAACGTACACGGCCGGGATGACTGCCGAGTGCATCGCCTGCCACCTGGATCCTGAGGTGCATGCCGGTGAGTTTGGCCTGGACTGCGCCCGCTGCCACAGCGACGTCGCCTGGACTCCTGCCGAGTTGAAGTATCACGTCTTCGATCTCGAGCATGGCCAGGAAGAGAACGCCAGCGTCAGCTACGGCCCGGAGGACGGCGAAACCTGCCAGAGCTGTCATGTCGACACCTATGCCCGCTACACCTGCGACGGGTGCCACCTGACCGGTGAAACCCAGTACGCCCACGTTGTGCGCGGGGTTTCCTACGACACTGCCTGCCATTCCTGCCACCTCACCGGGCAGGAAGGCGAGCTGGCCGCCGGGCCTGCGGCCAGCGGGCAGTTCCCGGTCAGCCCGGTTGATCAGAGCCAAAACGTACTTCCTGGCGACAAATACCAGGATGTTTCAGGTCATTCTGGAAAGGATGGGTAAAAATGAAAAAAGTATTACTCATAATTGCGGCATTCAATGCGAGCCTGATCGTTTTGTTGGTCGGCTTGTATTACCTGGCCTCAACGTATCCTTTCCGCCCGGGAGATCTTCTCTTTGACGTTCAAAACGCGGCTGAGAACCAGTTGATTCTGATGACCAGGGACCCGCTGCGCCAGACGGAGATGCACTTCGACCTGGTGGAACGCCGGCTTTCCAACATCTCCATGGCGGAAGACGCGGAACGGCTGGAACTGGCTGTGTTTGCTTATGACCGCAGCCTGTCGGCAGCCATTCGCAGCATCAAAGCGGTCGAGCCGGAGCAGGTTGGCACGCTCTACCTGAAAGTGGAAAATATGCTGACGCGGACTGAGATCGTGTTGAGCGGGCTGGATACGAAACTTTCTGGCGAAGCGCTTGCGCGGCTCGAGCAGAAGATCCAGGAGCTAAAGGCGGCTGCGACGGGCGATCAGATGCAGGCCATCGTCGCGGAAAAAGGCCGCGTGCCAAGCGCGATCCTCGGCAAGATCGTCCCCTTCTTCGAGCAGGACGTCGACCACGGCGACTTTCCCATGACCGGCGGGCACCAGGATATTGACTGCCAGGAGTGCCACCTCGATGGGACTTATGCATACACGCCGTCAGAATGTAACGACTGCCACTCGCTGGAAAGGGACCTGGCGTTTGCCACCCAAATTCTGTACGCCGAATACCTGCCGCTCGAGGAGAACAACGGCAACCACTACTCTGAGAACTGCGCCGACTGCCACGGGGTGGATGACTGGACCACGATCCAATACGATCACGGCCTGGTCAACCAGTGCGTTGCCTGTCACGCCGGCGACTTGCCGCAGGAAGAGCAGGACGAGCAGGATGCGGTCGCGACCGTGTTTAAGAATGTGGTCTGGAAGAAACAGTCTATCCAGCTTCAGCAGCAGGCCCATTATCCGGGCGACTGCTCGAACTGCCACACCGATGTGACAAGCTGGGAGTCATACGAGTTCGACCACGAGACCACCAGCTGCAAGGCCTGCCACAGCGATGCGATCTACCTGGTTGGGTCGATGGACGGCAAGCCGTGCGAGCAGAGCCAACCCTGCCAGAGCTGCCACAGCGCCGCCGACCATGACCAGGACTACCCGGGTGACTGCACCAACTGCCACAATAATTACGACGACTGGATGAACGTCGCCGTCGATCACAGCCTGTACCCGGACTGCTATTCCTGCCACGCGGCTGACAAACCGGATGCCGATCACTACAGCGCGCAGTGCTCGGTGTGTCACTCGACCGATACCTGGCAGTGGGCTTTCGTGCATACCAGCGATGCCAATTGTAAGGCCTGCCACGCCGTGCCAGAAGGCCACAGCGACCAGCAGTGCAGCACCTGCCACTCGATCGATACCTGGAAAGATGTTCGCGATCATTCGGCCGGCGCGGACTGCGCCAGCTGTCACAAACCTCCGGAGGGCCATTATCCGGGCCAGTGCGACGACTGCCATTCGACCGACACCTGGACAGGGCATTTCAACCACAAAGCGATGAGCAACTGCAGCGAGTGCCATACCGCGCCGTTCATCCATTACAGCGGAGAATGCAGCAACTGCCACAACACGGTGAGTTGGGATACCGTCGACTTTGATCATACGGGCCTGTCGAACTGCCAGGGATGCCATGCGCCTCCGGGTAATCATTATACGGGAACCTGCACGACCTGCCATTCCACTGAAACCTGGACGGTCGACATTGATCTGCTGCACCTGGCTTCAAACTGCCAATCCTGCCACCCCGCTCCCGATGAACACTTCCCGCTGGAGTGCACGGTCTGCCACACAACCTCGACCTGGGTGGTGGATGTGGACCTCCTGCATCGCGTCTTTAGCGACTGCGTGACCTGCCACATGCCGCCGACCGGTCACTGGCCGGGCGAGTGCACGGACTGCCACAAAGATTTCACGGATTGGCTGATCGTGGAATTTGACCACACCACTTATACGGACTGCAAAGCCTGCCATACTCGCCCGAGCGGTCACGATCGCGGCCAGTGTTCGCGCTGCCACACGACCGATACCTGGGAGATTCCCGACCCAACTGAGCCAAATACAGGAACGACCTTCCACGAGCGGTCTGAGAAGAAGATTATCATCCCTGTGCCGCGGATCGAGCTGATCGTGGGCACCAAGCCGCCCGTGCCTGTGGATCCGCCGGAGGCGCTTGAGACGCCGTCCCCGATCGAAACCCCGGTTCCAAACGATCCGGGCAGCCTCGAGGAAACGCCAGAGGCGGAGGAGACACCCGTACCGGCGCCGTAAGCCAATCATCGCCCGACTTTTCTTGCGCTGGCTGCATGCCGGGTCGGGGTGAAAAAGGGAGGACCCCCCAGTCAGGTTCCAGGCCTGTGTTACAATCAACGTATGCACACCTGGAGCCTGGCTGCGGGGGACCCGCTTTCTTTAACGCTGGCGGCCGACGCGCGCCTGGGCGCGACCGATTACACCGACGATCAAATCTGGGAGCTGCGGCTGGGCGGCGGCGAACCTGCTGCCCTGGCCTTACAAACCACCTATGGCCTGCGCGCGCATTGGATGCGCCTGTTCCCGCGCTTCGTGCAAAGCGACTCGGCCCGGGCAAACCCGGCCAGCTTTCACGCCGCGCCGCGCCTGTTGCATTTCCAACCGAACTACCTGGCGGTCCTCTTTGCCCCGTATGCCGGGTTGGAGGTTCTGGCCGAGTACTGGGCGCCCGGTTCGAAGGTCGTGGCCGGGCGGCTGCGGCTGACCAACCAGAGTATTCTGCCGCAGGCCCTCCGCCTGGAATGGGTGGCGCTGCTGAACCCAATCGACCGGCAGGGCGGGATGGCGGTAGTGCAGCGCGGCCCGGTCAGCGTATTGGAAGGGGAAACGGCTTACCTGCAGCCGGTCGTGTGCCTGGATGGCAGCCCGCAGCCGGTCAGCAGCCCCTACCCGGCCCTGGCGCTCGATCTTGAACTGTACCCGGGCAATACACGCCAGCTTTCCTGGGCCGCGGCAGCCACGCGCGACCGGGATCAATCCTTCGAAGCAGCCCGCGCAGCCATCGACCGGCCGTGGGAGGCCGAACTGGCGCGGGTGGAGATGCTCAACCGGTCGCAGCAGTTAACCATCAAGACCGGGAACCCCGACTGGGATGCGGCCCTGGCGCTGGCGCAAAAAAATACCGCCGAGCTGTTGATGAAGAATAGCCCGGGGCTGCCCCATCCTTCCTTCGTGCTGAACCGGCGCCCGGACCAGGGCGTTTCGATGCGCGGTGACGGAAGCGACCTTTCTCACCTGTGGAATGGACAGACGGCTCTGGACAGCTACTATCTGGCCAGCCTGCTGTTGCCCGGCGCGCCTGACCTGGCCGCCGGCCTGCTGCGCAATTTCCTGGCCGTGCAGGAGGAGAACGGCCGCATCGATTGGAAACCCGGGCTGGGCGGGCAGCGCAGCCGCCGGCTGGCCCAACCCCTGCTGGCGAGCCTGGCGGTTGAGATTGGGCCTTATATGCAGCAGCCTGACTGGTACCAGGAGGTCTTTCCCGGGCTGCTGCGCTTCTTCAATGCCTGGTTCGATGATCGCTGCGATCAGGATGGCGACGGCTTCCCTGAATGGGAGCACCCGCTCCAGACCGGGATCGAGGACAGCCCGATCTTTGACCGCTGGTCGGCGGGAGCGCAGGGCATCCAGGTCGGCCGGCTGGAGAGCCCGGCATTGGCCAGCATGCTGCTGCGGGAATGTAAAAGCCTGATCGAGATGGCGCGGGTGGTGGCTGAGGCGGAGAAAGCCGGGATGGCTTACGCGCGCCTGGCCGGCGGCGAACAGCGCCCGCCGGCAGCCGAGGAAGCCCTGGCTGCCCTGGGCGCGCGCGAGGTGGCCCTGCGGGAGGCGCTGGCGAGCACCTGGGATGAACAGGATCACATCTATCACTATCGCGATTACCAGACTCACTTCAGCCCGCCGGCCCTGGCGGTGGTGGAGTTCAGCGGTTCGGGAAGCGTCCCCAGCCGCAGGCGCTTTGAACGGCCGATGCGCCTGGTCGTTCACCTGCGCATGAGCGAGGAGCGCACTTACTCAGTAAAGTGCATCATTCACGGGTTTGATGCCCAGGGCGAGGTCAGCGAGCCGTTGGAACCGCGCGATTTTGCCTGGCATGCCACCCAGGGCCGCGCGACGACCCAGAAGACATTCCTGGCCGTCAGGCGGGTCGAGATCCATGGCCTGCGCGAGGCCGACGAGGTGCGCGTTTTTACCGCCGATTACCGCCAGGAAGATTGCAGCCTGTTTTTGCCGCTGTGGGCCGGCCTGCCGGAACCCGAACAGGCTCGCGAACTGGTCGAGGAAAGCCTGCAAAAACGCTTCCTGCTGCCGTTTGGGATCCCGCTTGCCCCGCGCGAGAGCCACCCTCAGGATGCCTTACCCGGGATGCATACCGCCATTTCCAGCGCGCTCATGCCCTGGAATCACCTGATTGGGGAGGGGCTGCTGCGTTATGGCTTTCGCGCCGAGGCCGCCCAACTGGTTTCTCGCCTGCTCGACGCCTGCGTCGCTTCGCTGAAGAACCACCAGGCTTTCCGCCAGTATTACCATGCCTCTACCGGACTGGCGGCCGGAGAGCGCGGCCATCTGCACGGGCTGCCTCCGGTTGGGCTGTTTCTCAAAGTAATTGGCATCCGCCAGTTGAGCCCAAAAGAAATTCTTGTGGACGGATTTAACCCATTTCCAGGGACAATTATTGTAAAATATCGTAAGGTAAGTCTCGCCTGTTCCACAGAGAAAACCGAGATCAGCCTGGCCGGAGGGCAGACGATCACGATCGACCGACCAGGTGTTCACCGGGTAATGTTGTCCTGATCCGGTTTGTGGTATGATTTTATTAGCGCGAATATCTGATTTGGATCCTGTTTACGAAGGAGGCAAGCGTGAGCGAACCCAATCCCAGCTCCACTGAGCACCGAATTTTAATGCTGGCAGTCGTCCAGGCGCAGGATGCCGAAGTTGCCCGGGAAACCCTGGAAAAGATGGGCTTGCAGATCGACCGGCTCCCAAGCGTGGGCGGCTTTCTTGGCCGGCGAAATGCGATGCTGGCAATCGGAATGCCCGAAAACCAGCGGGAGATGGTCGTCGAAGCCCTGCACCGGAGCTGTCGCCAGCGGATCGAGTTTATCGCTGTGCCGCTCGAGAGCGCTCCCCTACCCCTGCCGACCCCCACTCCGATCACCGTGGGCGGCGCAACGATCTTTTCTATCGATGTCGATCACTTTGAGGAGTTCTAAAAATGAAACTGATCATTGCCATCCTGCGCGATATCGACCATGATGCCGTCTCGCAAGCCCTGACTTCAGCCGGGTTCCGGGTGACGCTCATCGCGTCTACCGGCGGTTTCTGGCGGCGGGGCAACACGACCCTGCTGATCGGCTGCGAAGATGAGCAGGTGGAACATGCGATTGAACTGGTCCGCCAGAATGTATCCACGGATGCGGAACCCGGCACCCGCCACGCCACGATCTTCGTGATCAAAGTGGACCATTACGTTCATTTCTAAACAGCGTTTCACTCTGAAATCTCTTATCCTGGCCGGGTAAGCCCGGATAGTATTCAGGAGGACTCTATGGATTTCGCCAAAGCATTCACCTTCCCATTCGAAGATCCGGATTGGACCAAGAAAATCATTCTCCCGGCCCTGATCGCATTGATCCCGATCGTTGGCCAGATCTTTGTGCTGGGTTGGGCGCTTGGGATCACCCGGCGCCTGATCCGGCGCGAGTCGCCCTTGCTGCCGAACCTTCAATTTGGCGAACAGTTGACGGACGGCCTGAAAGCTTTTGTGATTGGCCTGGTATACGCGCTGCCGGTCATTATTCTGGCCATCCCGTTCAGCATTGTGACAACCACGACGGCTGCTTCCGGAATGGACTCGGATCTGGCTGGCACGCTGCTCGCCATCACCTCGGTCTGCTGTTCTGGGATTATCTTTATTTATAGTCTCCTCATGGCCTTTGTGCTCCCGGCCGCGTACGCGCGGTATGCCGCGGCAGGGAACCTGGGGGCGGCTTTGCGCTTCAAGGATGTGTTCGGCCTGGTGCGCAGCGCGCCCGGGCCTTACCTGATGGTATTCGTCGGGGGCATCCTGACGGGGCTGGTCGCCGGCATGGGAAGCGTTTTATGCGCGGTTGGGGTGGTGCTGACCTATACCTACGCCATGGCGGTGAACGGGCACCTGTACGGGCAGGCTTACAACGAAGCAACCACGAACCGCGGCTATTCCGGAGCCTATTAATGGATAACCCTTCGAACACTCCCACCACGCCTGGCTCTGGAGCGGGACGGGCTTACAACCTGGCTGATAAACCGGGCAAGGTGAATGTCATCATCCTGCTGACCCTGATCAGCGGGGTGGTCAACCTGTTCCTGGCGCTGGCCGGCACGAGCGCGCTCGTGCTGGGCACCCTGGGGATCGGCCTGTTCTGCTGCGCCCCGCTGACGATCCTGCCCGGCGCGCTGGGGGTGTTCGAGGTCCTGTATGCCTTCGATCTGATGGCGACCCCGCCCAAGGCGGTCCGGCCAAACCAGACGATCGCGATCCTCGAAATCCTGACGATCCTCTATGGGAATGTCCTGGGGGCTGTGACCGGTATTGTGGCGCTGGTCCTCTACAGCGAGCCGGAAGTCAAAGCTTATTTTGCTCGCACCGGATGAGCGCCGCCGCCGCGCCCTGAGATGGTTCCGAACCTCTATATCGAAGCAGCCCGCGCCGGGCGGAATGCGTTTTGGCGCTATCTTCTGACGCTCTTGCTGACCGGCGGATTTGTGTTGGGCAGCGGCGTGGCAGTCGTTCTGGCAGCGGTGCTCTTCAGCGGCAGCCTGGACCTGGGGGCGCTTCCCCCGGCGCTGTTCCTGGCGCTCAATCTGCTGCCTTTCTTTTTCATCCTGGGCGTCCTGGCCGCGGCGCTGCCCCTGCTGCACGGACGGCCGTTCTTCTCGCTGATTAACCCGCTGGCCCGGCGCTTTCGCTGGGCGCGCTTCCTCCTGGCGGGCGGGTTATGGCTGGCCCTCTCAGCCGCTTCGGATCTCATCCTGGCGCTGCTGCAGCCGGGCAACTATGTCTTTGTTTTTGAACCGGCGCGCCTGCTACCGTACCTGCTCGTGGCCGTCCTGCTGATCCCTTTCCAGGCCGCGGCGGAAGAACTGCTCTTCCGCGGCTACCTGGCGCAGGGCCTGGGCCTGGCGGGCGGCTACTGGATGGCCTGGCTGGTCCCCTCCCTGCTGTTTGGGCTGATGCACGGCGCTAACCCGGAGGTAGAGGCGTACGGTGTGTTGTTGACCCTGCCGCTATACATCCTCATGGGGCTTGTGCTGGGATGGATTACCTTGCGCTCCGAAGGCCTGGAATTGGCGATCGGACTGCATGTGGCCAATAACCTGTATGGGACGCTGCTGGTCACCTTCCCGTCCAGCGCGCTGCCCTCCCCGGCCCTCTTCCGCGTCCAGGCCTACGAGCCGCTGCTGGTGCTGGTCGTGTTCGTCTTCCTGTCGGCGATCTACCTGCTCCTGCTCCACCTGCTGGGGAAAGGGTTCTTCCGCAAGGGGTTGTTCGGAACAAAATGACTGGAATCCAGGCCGTCCTTTTTGACGCCGACGGGGTGGTGATCAATCCCATGCTGCAGTTCTCCCACGTGCTGGAGCGCGAGTATCGAATCAGCCGGGCCATGACGCGCGGGTTCTTCGGCGGTATTTTTAACGAGTGCCTGGCCGGGCGGGTTGAATTGCGCGAGGCGCTGCCGCCTTTCCTGGAAGCCTGGGGCTGGCCCGGGAGCGTGGACGAATTTATTGGCCTGTGGCTGGCAGCTGACGATCACCCGGACCGCGCCTTACTGGCAGCCATCCAGGATCTGCGCCGGGCGGGAACCCTGTGCGGGCTGGCGACTCTCCAGGAGCGCAACCGGGCCGCTTATATGCGAACCAGGATGAATTTCAGTGGGCTGTTCGACCGGCTGTTCTTCTCGTGCGAGTTGGGCTGTCTCAAGCCTGCCCCGGATTTTTATCAAAAAATCCAGGCGGCGCTTGGCCTGCCGGGGGAGGCAATCCTGTTCTGGGATGACAGCCTGGCGAACGTTACGGCTGCGCGCGAGATGGGCTGGCAGGCTGAGTTGTACACCGATTTTGCGGCGTACCAGGAGAGGATGCGAGGAGGCTGTCCAAAATGAACGTTTGGACGACCTCGTACCGGTAAATAAAAGATTTTTGGAGTTTCAAACCCCCATATGTGGGGGTTTGAAACTCCAAATAAATACTTTTCGGACAACCCCTGGCTAGAATTCCCAGCGGGTTACATCTTGTGGGAATTTTGTCCAGGCCAGCACGATTTTCGGCGTGAATACAAACAGCCCGCCTTCATCCCAGTTATCTGGTTCCGGGCTGTAGCCCAGCGGCCCGTATTTCTCCGTGTAAGCGGCCGCCAGGCGTTCGGACAGCCCGCGCTCCGGTGCGCCGCTCAGGATGACCGTCTCGCCTTCCAGGATGACCACCTCGTCGCCGCTTTCCAGGTGCACCGTTACCTGTGGGTTGCGCTGGATATTGCGCCCGCGGCGGGTGGTTGGCGCGCCGTCGAAGTAGAACCTGCCGTCCAACCACGCGCCCCACACCGGCGTGGCAGCCGGTTTGCCTTTCGGCGTCGCCGTAGCGATCCAGTAATTTTTGGCCGCGCGCATGCGCTCCTCGACATAGCTCCACGGCAGCAGGTCCTGGTTGTGCTCGGGGATGCCGTAGCCCTCCGGGAAAATGGGCCGGCCGGTATTGAGGGGTAAATTCGATGGTTGATCGCTCATGAGTGTCCTCCATGTGGATATGATCAGCCTGGCCGCGTTGTGACAGGTTGCTTGACGCTACCCGGTCTCGCGCAGGTAGTAGATCAAATCGATGTCGCCTGGCGAGCGGCCAAAGCTCGCCAGGACCTTTTCCTGCGCCCAGCGGTTATAGGCGAACAACAGGTTAATTCCGTTGGTTCCATCGGTTATTTACCGTTCATCGTCCACTGTTTACGGTTCACTGTTTACCGTTCACCGTTCACGGCCTACCGCGCCGTGATGGCTGCATACCCTGGCCACTCCAGCCGCACGCCCATCTGGCGCAGCAGGTCCTGGAAGGCCGCCAGCCGCTCGGGCGTCTCGCGCACCTGGGCCGGTTCCAGGCCATTTGCCAGGCAGTGCGCTGCCAGCGCCCCGGCTGCCTCGCCGATGTTCCATTCCACCGGGTGCAGCCGGTAGCAGCCGTTGGTGATATGGGTCACGCCCAGGTTCTTGCAGGCCGGCAGGAGGTTGCGAACCCGCACCGGCAGCAGCGCTCCCAGCGGAATCTGGAACGGGTAGCTGGAGATATCGACGTAATTGCGCCTGCCGGTTGAGGGGTGCAGGTCGATGCGGTAGCTGCCGATGCCCACGCTGTCGGTGAAGCGGGCGGCCCCAGACAGCCCTGCCCGCGCCTCGACCCCCACGTGCTGCTCCAGCACGGTGAACTGGGCCTGGATGCGCCGGCTCTCGCGCACGTAAACCGCTTTGGCCAGCCCATCGCCTGTGCCGGTCACGTCTCCGCGCAGGCGCAGCCCCGGGTAGCCGTAGCCGCCTTCCGGGCGCGGTGCTTCGGTCTGCATCCAGTACAGCAGCGCCCGGCTCAGTTCTTTCGCGCCTTCCAGGTGCCGGCGGGCTTCCGGTTCGGGCACGCCCACGATTGGCCCCAGCCAGTAATCGTTTTGCGGCCAGTTGACCAGGGTGATGTCGCTCGGGTACAGCTCGGGTGGGTAGTAACCCCGGTTGAAGATGCGCCGGTACAGCCAGAAGGTGCCGTGGTTGCGCCCGCTGGCGGTCGGGCGAGAGTCGAAGATCGAGCGGTAGCGCACCTCCAGCGTCTCCGGATCGAAATCTTCCCAGCTCAGCTGCGGGCCGGGCCAGAAGTCGAGCTGCATCGTGCGCCAGAAGTCGTAATCAGCCGGGCGCGCGATGGTGAAGTCTTCGCCGGCGATGTAATCCATGGCGAAACACCAGGTGACCGCCTGCTGGTCGAGCGGGTCCGGGTCGCCGGGCAACGCGTGCGGCTCGCCGGTCTGGGCCTGCGATTCGGAGCCGACCACGTGTTCGACGCCGGCCAGCGCCAGCAGGTCGCCCAACTCGGTCGCGTCCAGGATGTAAGGCGCCCAGGCCACTGCCATCTCGCCACTGCGGGTATCCTGCAGCATGACCGCCCGGACGAAGTCGCCCTCGGTTTCGGCGGCCGCCGGGCGGTGGTTGAGCAGGACGAGCAACTGCCCGCCTGACCGGTAAGGCTGGAGCAGCGCTTCCAGCGCAGCCAGGGCCACGCGCGGCTCGTGGCACAGCGCGCTGACATTGCCATTGCCCGGGTTGAGGTGGACGATTTCGCGGGCCGCCTGGGTCAGCGGGTAGTGCTGGCGGTAGTAAGCACGGATGCCCTCACGCAGGCGCTGGTAGCTGTTGGAGCCGCCCACCGACTCGATCCAGGGGTTTTCATCGGGCGGCACGGCCTGGGCGGTGAGTTGCCCGCCGATCCAGTCCGTTTCTTCGGTCAGGATCACCCGCCGGCCAAGCTTGAGCGCAGCCAGCGCCGCGGCGATCCCACCCAGCCCGCCGCCGATAATCAGGATATCGCCTTCATATTCTTTCATTTTTCCCTCCAATTTGGTCCCCTGGTTCGATTTGGGTGCGCGACGCAATCGCCCATCCAAATCGAACAAAGTCTGAACAACTTAGAATGCCCGCAGGTACTGCGGCGGGACCGGGGCGGGCTGCTTGAGCGCCTGCGCGGCGTGCAACGGCCAGTAGGGATCGCGCAGGAGCTGGCGGCCGAGCAGGACCAGGTCGGCCCGCCCGTTGCGGATGATCTCATCGGCCTGTTCGGGGGCGGTGATCAACCCAACTGCCGCGACCGGGATCTCGGCCTCGCCGCGCACGGCCTCAGCCAGCGGAACCTGGTAGCCTGGGCCCAGCGGCAGGGCTGCCTTCGCCGCGTTGCCGCCCGATGAACAGTCGATCAGGTCGACCCCCTCGGCTTTCAGGCGGCGCGCCAGCGCGGCTGTGTCGGAGATCGTCCAGCCGCCTTCGATCCAGTCCGTGCAGGACAGGCGCACGGTCAGCGGAAGGCGCTCGGGCCAGGTCCGGCGCACTTCTTGCACCGTCTCAACCAGGAAGCGGGTCCGGTTGTCGAAGTTGCCGCCGTAGGCGTCATCGCGCTGGTTGGAGAGCGGCGAATAGAAACTGTGGATCAGGTAGCCGTGAGCGGCATGGATCTCCAGCCATTCAAAGCCGGCTGCCAGGGCCCGCCCTGCGGCCGCGCGGAAGGCGGCCTGCACCTGCCGGATCTCGGCCAGGTTCAGCGCGTGGGGGGCCGGGTAGCCTTCGGCGAAGGGCAGCGGGGAGGCTCCCACCACCGGCCAGCCGCGCGGATCGTTGGCCGAGAGGGGTCCGCCGCCCTCCCATGGCCGAAGGGTGCTGGCTTTGCGCCCGGCATGGGCGATCTGGATCCCTGGTATGGCCCCGTTGGCCTTGATGACGGCGGCCGCCCGGGCCAGCGGCTCGACCTGTGCGTCGGACCATAGACCCAGGTCGCCGGGTGAGATCCGCCCGCGTGCTTCTACGGCGGTCGCCTCGACGATGATCAGCCCGGCCCCGCCCACCGCACGTGAGCCAAGGTGGACCAGGTGCCAGTCATTGGCCAACCCATCCTGGGCGCTGTACTGGCACATTGGAGAAACGCCGATGCGGTTGCGCAGAGTGACCGAGTGAAGCGTGAACGGTTCGAAAAGATGCGGCATAGGGGGCGGCTCCTTCGGATTTGCTAAGGGATTTTGAAGTTTCAAACCCGCACATAGGTGGGTTATAAACCACAATTTTAATGCACTTTTTACCTATCAGAATTGCAAAAATCGCCGCAAGTGGGGTGAAGATTTTGTATACTAAGAGCAATCCATGGAAAATGTTCGCACTCGCCCGCTTTCTGCCATCGACGGCCCGGCCTGGCGCCGCGTCCTTCCCCAGGCTTTCGTCCTCGTCTACCTCCTGATCGGCCTGGCAACTTATCTCGCCGTCCCGTTCCTGGCGCTGCGGTGGGTGCAGCTGCCTTTCCTCGGCGCCTTTCTCGAGCAAACCCTGGTCTTCAACGGCACCGGGCCGACCGGAGACCCGGCTGCCTGGCCGGCCTACAACCAGGGATTGAGCATCTCGACCCAGAATGGACGGGTTTTTTATTACCAGCTTCAGGCGGTTGATGGACGCCCTGTCCAGAGTACGCGCGAGCTGGAAGCGATCCTCGCGCAGCACCAGCCCGGCGATTCGGTAAGCCTGCTGGTGCGCTCGTCTGACCACCAGATGCAGGAAGTAAGCCTGGCCCTGGCGCGCTTCCCGGTGAACGAGCAGGTTTCTTATTTCTATGTGCCTTACCTGATCGGGCTGGTTTACCTGGGGTCCGGGGTGTGGGTGTTTGCCATCCGCCGCCACCATACCTCCGGGCGCTCTTTCGCGGCGTTTGCGGCTTCGATTGCCCTGGCAATCGGGCTGTTGTTTGACCTGTACACCACCCATCTCCTGACGCCGCTGTGGACGGTCGCGGTGGCGATGATCGGCGGGTCGGCTGTGGCGTTGGCGCTGCTTTTTCCGCGCGAGGACCCGCTGATCCTCCGCGGGCGCTGGCGGGCCCAAATTGCCACCCTGATCGGCCTGGTCCTGGCCGGGTATGCGATCACCCGCCTGTACGATTTCACCCGGCCGTTTGATTATGCTTTTGCCTGGTCGCTGATCTACGGCTTTGTGTCCCTTTCGCTGGTCTTCGTCCTGGGATGGGCGGCTTACCGGTGGCGGCGAGTCACCCTGCCAACAGAACGCGAGCAGGTGCGTTGGATTGCGCTGGCTTCTTTCTTCTCTTTCACCCCGGTCAGTGTGTGGCTGGTCGGCACCGCCCTGGGGGCTACCTGGAGCTTCACCCCCTACCTGCTGCTTCCGCTGATGATTTTCCCGGTTGTAGCCGGGTACACCGTCCAGCGCTACCGGATGCGCCAGGCTGACCTGGTCCTCAGCACCGGGGTGCAGTATGGGCTGCTCTCGATCTTGCTAACCATGGGATACGCGCTGCTGGCCGCCGGGCTGGGGCTGGCTGTTGCCCAGGTCATTTCGCCGAACAACCCGCTCTATATCGGCTTTATTTTCTTTCTCCTGGCCCTGGCGCTCGATCCACTGCGCCAGACTACCCAGCGCCTGGTGGACCGGGTGTTCTTCCGCGGCCGCCGCGCTTATCAGGACCGCCTGCAAACCTTTTCCGGCGATTTGACCCAGGTGGTCGACCTGCCCGGAATCCTCGATACCCTGCGCCGCTATATCGAGGAGGCTTTTTCTCCCAGCCGGCTGCATATTTATATTTATGACCCGCTCAGTGACCAGTATATCGCCTCGGCGGACCGCAGCGGAAGCCCGACCAGCGACCTGCGCTTTCCGATCACCAGCGGCCTGGCCATCCGCATGGCTGAGCGCAGCGAGCCGCTGCTGCTCAACGAATTTGATACGCTGCCGGATACCCTCAAGCCAGACCAGGCCCGCCTGTTGCTGCTGGGCGCCCAGGCTTTTGTGCCCCTGCCCGGCCGCCAGCGTCTTTCGGGCTGGCTGGCGCTCGGTTCGAGCCTGTCCGGCGAGCCATTTACCTCCATCCAGCTCGGGTTTATCGAGGCGTTGTGCGACCAGGCTGCCCTGGCGATCGAGCGGGCCCAGGTGGTGGGCAACATGGAAAACCGCGTGCGGCAGATGAACATGCTGACCCGGGTTGCCCAGGGGGTTAACATCACCCGCTCTCTGGACGATATCCTTGAGCTGGTCTATGCTCAAACGACCCAGATCATCGCCGCCCAGCATTTTTACATCATGCTCTACGACAAAGTGCAGGATATTTACCAGTACGTTTTTTATCTCGAAAGGGACGAGCGGCTTACCGAGAAAGAGAACCGCCCCGTTCTGGTTGGTCAGGCGCTCGAGCAGGAGATTATTCGCCAGCGCCGGCCGATCTTGAGCGAGGATTATAACCGGGAGTGCCAGCGGCGAGGAGTCCTGGCGACCCGGGCCGATGTGTATGCCTGGATGGGCGTGCCGCTCAACGCCGGGGCTGAAACGATCGGCGCGCTCAGCCTGGGCAGCTCCGATTCGGTTGTGGAGTATACGCCCGAGCAGCAGAACCTGCTGACCGCGATCGCCGACCAGGTGGCCGGCGCGCTGGTCAAGGCCCGCCTGCTCGATGAAACCAACCGGCGCGCCCGCCAGCTGACGACACTCAATGAAGTTACCCGCCAGCTCACGTCCACCCTCGAGCCGGAGCCTTTGCTCCAGTCGATCTTGCGGAGCGCGGTGGAAATCCTTTACTGCGAGGCGGGCAGCCTGTTAATGATGGACCCACAGACCGACGAACTGGTCTTCAAGGTGACGACCGGGCCGGTGGCCGATGGGCTGGTCAATTTCCGGATGCCGGCTGACCGCGGGGCGGTGGGTAAAGCCGTCCGTACCCGCCAGCCGGTCATCGTCAATGATGTTACCCAATTCCAGGAGTGGTTTGCAGCCATTGACCAAAAGGAAACTGGCTTTGTCACCCGCGCCCTGCTGGCAATTCCACTGATCGTTAAAGAGCGCGTGATCGGCGTGATCGAGGTCATCAATAAAAAAGACGGCACTTTCTTTTCGCCGGATGACGAGGACCTGCTCTCGGCCTTTGCCTCGCAGGCGTCGGTCGCGATCGAAAATGCGCGCCTGTACACGATGACCGACCAGGCTCTGGCCGAGCGCGTGGAGGAACTGTCGGTCATGCAGCGCATCGACCGCGAATTGAACACCAGCCTCGACCCCTCGCGCGCCATGCGCATTACCCTGGAATGGGCCATGCGCCAGTCGGGGGCCAACGCCGGGATTGTGGGCATCCTGCAGGAGGACGATCCAACCGGGGTGCGCGTGATGGCTTCCGAGGGGTATGCGCTCGAGCTGGAACCGTACCAGGATGAGCCGCTGCCGTCCGCCGATTACGGGCTGCAGGAAGTGATCCTGGGGGGAACCTCGGTGCGTCGCTCGCTCAATGGGCGGGCCGGCTCCCGGGCGCTGTTGGAAGGCGCGCGCAGCCAGGCCATCTTCCCGATCCGGCGCGAGACGCAGACCATTGGCCTGCTGCTGCTGGAAAGCACCCGTCCTGATTTCCTCACAGAAGAGACCCTGGGCTTCCTCAGCCGCCTGACCGACCATGCCTCGATCGCGATTTCGAATGCCCAGCTCTACACGGCCGTCCAGCAGGCTAACCTGGCTAAGAGTGATTTTGTCTCATTTGTCGCCCACGAGCTAAAAAATCCGATGACGTCGGTGAAGGGCTATACCGAGCTGATCTCGGCCGGGGCGGTTGGCCCGGTCACCGATGTCCAGGCCAACTTCCTCTCGACCATCCGCCACAATATCGAACGCATGAACACGCTGATCTCCGACCTGAATGATATGTCGAAAATCGAGGTTGGCCGCCTGCGCCTGGACTTCAAATCGACTGCGTTCCCGGAGATCATCGAGAGCGTTGTCCGCTCGACCCGCCGCCAGATCGAAGAAAAGCAGCAAACGCTCAGCCTGAACATTCCTGCGGACCTGCCCGCGATCTGGGCCGACCGGACGCGGGTGGAGCAGGTCCTGGTCAACCTGGTCTCGAACGCGCACAAATACACGCCCGCCGAAGGCGCAATTGAGATTGCCGCCGAGGACTGTTCCAACCAGTGGGACCCGGACGGGGCAGCGCGGGTGGTGCATATCTGGGTGCGTGACAATGGGATCGGGATCAGCGAGGAAGATCAGAAGAAGATATTCCAGAAGTTCTTCCGCTCCGAGGACCCAAAGACCCGCGAGGTCACCGGCACGGGCCTGGGGCTCAACATTACCAGGAGCCTGGTGGAAATGCAGGGTGGCAAAATCTGGTTTGAGTCCGAGTTTCGCAAAGGCACGACTTTCCATTTTACCGTCCCGGTCAGTGAGAATTAGCCCATGAAACGTCATCGCGCAGTCTATGGGATTGGCGCCGGCATCAACGGGCGCGAGGCAGCCATGCAGGCCACCCAGCACGCGCTGGACCAGCTTGGCATGGCCCGCCCGGTGCTGGCGCTCGCCTTTGTTTCGCAGGAGTTTAATATTGCCGAGGTCCTGGCCGGGCTGACAAGCCTGCTGGGCGAAACGCCGCTGTGGGGCTTTACGACCACCTGCCCGGTTACCTCGGAAGGCGACCGCCCCCGCTCGGTGGTGGTGGCCCTGCTGAGCGGCAGCGAAAACCAGGCCAGCGTGCAGTGGTTCCCGGCTTATTCGCAAGACAGCGCCGGCGTGGCGCGCCAGTTCGTGCAGAACCTTCGCCAGGATGTGTTCCTGCCCCAGCAGATCCTGCTGGTCGCGGATGGAATCAACGGCAGCCTGGAACCGCTGTGCAATGCCTTGAGCAGCATGCCCGTCCACGTGGCAGGCTGCATGGCGGCCGGCGAGCCTTCGCTGGGCAAAACGTACCAGATTGGCAAGAACCAGGCCGGGCCTGGTTCGCTGGCGGCGGCGATCCTCGGCGGAGATTTCCGCGTGGGGGTCGGGCTGGCGCACGGCTGGAAAGACCTTGGGGTTTATTACCGCGCCACCCGTACCCGGGATGTGTGGGTTCAGACCCTGGACGGCATTTCGGCCGCGGAGACCTATGCGCGACTGCTGGGCTACAGCGCGCGGGAATGGGCCTTTCCACCCCTGACCGACATGGCTCGTCTTTATCCCTTTGGGGTCGAAACGCGCGCGCAGGGCAGCGTGGCACCCTTTATCGAAACTGAACCAGGAAGCCTGCTGATCCGTTCAGCCCTGCGCGTGGAAGTGGACGGCAGCCTGCGGATGAGCGCCCCGGTGCCTGAGGGCGCGGTGGTGCACATGATGAGCGGAGACCCGGATGCCTGCTTGAAGGCCGCCCAGGATGCCGCCCGCCAGGCCCTGGCAGGGCTTGGGCGTTCTGCCCGGCCCATGCTGGCAATAGTGCTGGTAGATGTGGCCTGGCAGTTTTTGTTTGAGGCCCGCCCTGGCGCGGTGGCCGGCGCCCTGAAGGCAGTCCTGGGCGAACTGCCCACGGTTGGGGCTTACACCTTTGGGCAGCTCGTTCGACCAACCCTGGAAGCGCCGCCCGTGCTGCACAATCAAAATATGCAGGTGCTGGTCTTCGGCGAAGCCCATGAATAATTTTTGATCTATCGAGTGGGCAGTTCCGCTGCTGCCCACTCGATAGAAAAACTTTTTAAGCGATCTGCGGAACCTGGGGCAGGCGGTCCTTGATCTTTTCGATTTCCTCGGCCGGGTAATCGAAGTCCTGCAGCCGCCCGCTGTTGTAGGCATCGTAGGCCGACAGGTCGAAGTGACCGTGGCCGGACAGGTTGAACAGGATCACGCGCTTCTCGCCCTTTTCTTTGGCTTCTAGCGCCTCGTCGATGGCGACCCGGATGGCGTGGGCTGACTCGGGCGCCGGCAGGATGCCTTCGGTGTGGGCGAACAGCGTGGCGGCCTCAAAGGTGCCGAGCTGGTGGACGGCTTTGGCCTCGATGTAGCCGCCGTCGTACAGCGCGCTGAGGGTGGGCGCCATGCCGTGGTAGCGCAGCCCGCCGGCGTGGATGCCGGCCGGGACAAAGCTGTGCCCCAGGGTGAACATCTTGACGATCGGCGCCATTTGGGCCGTGTCGCCGTAGTCGAAGGCGAACAGGCCCTTGGTAAAGGAAGGCGTGGCCTTGGGCTCGACTGCAACCAGCCGCGTGCGCTGGCCGTTCTTCAGGTTCTCGCGCAGGAAGGGCAGGGCGATCCCGGCGAAGTTGGATCCGCCGCCTACGCAGCCGATGACCACATCGGGGTATTCGTTGGCCATATCCATTTGCTTGAGCGTTTCCTCGCCGATGACGGTCTGGTGCAGCAGGACGTGGTTGAGGACCGAGCCCAGGCTGTATTTCTTCGTCCCGCCGGAGAGGGCCGCGACTTCCACCGCTTCGGAGATGGCGATGCCCAGCGAGCCGGGGCTATCGGGGGCCTCTGCCAGGATGGCCCGCCCGGATTGGGTCCGGTCGGTCGGGCTGGCGAAGACCTGCGCGCCGTAAGTCTCCATCAAAAAGCGCCGGTAGGGTTTCTGCTGGTAGGAGACCTTGACCATGTACACTTCCAGGTCCATATTGAAGTACTTGCAGGCCATCGATAGGGCTGAGCCCCACTGGCCCGCGCCGGTCTCGGTGGTCAGTGCCTTCGTCCCGGCGATCTTGTTGTAATAGGCCTGCGCCACGGCCGTGTTGGGCTTGTGGCTGCCGGCCGGCGAAACGCTCTCATTCTTGAAGTAAATATGGGCCGGGGTGCCCAGCGCCAGCTCCAGCCGCCTGGCGCGGACGAGCGGGGTGGGCCGCCACAGCTTGTAGACCTCGCGAATTTCCTCGGGGATCTCGATGTAACGCTCGGTGCTGATCTCCTGCAGGATCAGGTCCATCGGGAACAGCACGGAGAGAAAGTCCGGCGTGACCGGCTCTTTGGTGCCTGGGTGCAGCACAGGGTTGGGCGCGATGGGGTTGTCGGCGTTGATGTTGTACCAGAAGCGCGGCAGGTCGTTCTCGGTCAGGATAAAGCGGGTTGGGTCAGACATGATAGGCCTCCTTAAGAAAATAGGTTTGGATGGATTATGGTACGTAGAGTAGATTTTTAGAAGAAGGATCCCCCGGGCGAGCGGCTGGTGCTTGCGCCCCGGTGAGGGCCGGCCCCGGCTCGCCGTGCAGTAGGCTGGTCACCAGCCCCATCTTTTGCTGCACTTCGGCCAGGGTTTCGCCGGTCAATTCCTGCGCGCGCGCCGTGCCGGCCCGCAGGATGTCGATCACCACCTCCGGGTTGGCAGCCAGGGTCTCGCGGCGCTGGCGGATGGGCGCCAGGGTTTCGTTCAATGCTTTGGCAAGGCGGCGCTTGACTTCCACATCGCCGACCGTGCCCGCCCGGTAGCGTTCTTTCAGCTCCGCAACTTCGGCTTTGTCCTGGTTGAACGTGTCGTGGTAGGCAAAGACCGGGTTACCTTCCACGTGACCGGGATCGGTGGCGTGGATGCGGGTCGGGTCGGTGTACATTGCCATCACCTTTTGGGTGGTCTCTTCGGGCGTATCGCGCAGGAAGATGGCGTTGCCGTAAGAAGTGTGCATGGTGCGGTTGTCGGTGCCCGGCAGGCGCGGGGTGGTGGAGAGCAGCCCCTGCGGCTCGGGGAAAGTCTCGCCGTAGAGCTGGTTGAAGCGGCGGGCCACTTCGCGGGTCAGCTCGATGTGGGGGAGCTGGTCTTCGCCGACCGGGACTGTATCGGCCTTGTAGACCAGGATATCGGCCGCCTGGAGGACCGGGTAGCCCAGCAGCCCCAGCGAGGGTTGGAGCTGCAGCTCGTGGACCTGTTCCTTGTAAGTGGGGACGCGGCTGAGGCGCCCGACGGTCACCAGCATCCCCAGCAGGGTCTCGAGCTGGGCGTGGGCCGGGGCAGCCGACTGGAGCACCAGGGTCGCGCGCTCTGGGTCGATCCCGGCCGCCAGCCAGTCGAGGACGATCCCGAATGAGTTCTGGCGCACCCGCTCGGGGTGGGTATAGTCGGTGGTCAGGACGTGCAGGTCGGCTACCAGGAAGAAGCACTCGTAGCTGTCCTGGAGGCGGGCCCAGTTGGTCAGCGTCCCGGCCAGGTGGCCGATGTGCCGGGGCCCGGTTGGGCGGTGCCCGGTGAGAATGCGACCTTTGGTTTGTGACATGCTTTACCTCCTGCGGCTTAAAACAAAACGCGCTCGTCCGGGGTAAGGACGAACGCGGGGTCCGTGGTGCCACCTTACTTAGGCTGCGCGGCAACCCGATGGTTGTCATAAAAAAATCCCCGTCGTGATGCACAACAGGGATGCGCCAGCCTCACTCGTCGGGTACGCGGGCGTTGGTAACGAACACCGTGGCCTTGAATACCCCTTGCCCGGATAACGGGGGCAAAACCGGCTCAGGCTACTAAACTCACTTCCTGGTGAGTCGTTTACCCTGCGACTCCGAGGTCCATTCTGCGCTGCTGTACGGACGGGCTCTCATCTACTCCCGTTCTCTGTACCGCCCAGGCGGCGCGTACTCGTCCTCTTCACTGTCTTTCATAAAGATTATAAAGGGCTTTGCGGAATTGTCAAGAGGATTGGCTCCAATTAAGATGTTCGTACTTTGAAACCCGAATAACCTGTCACCTGGCATTCGTGACAAAAGGCCGGGCCGAGAAGTAGAGAAAGGTTGGTAAAATAGATCATCTGTTTCGGAGCCTGCATAGAAAACTTCATCTGAGCGAGCCAAACCATTGAATCCATACATCACATTCCTCATGATCGTTTCACTAATATCTTCAACGATTGGTCCAGCCCGTTTCTCGTCCAGCAATTCCTCCATCCAAGAGAACAAATCCATATCTTTTTCAGCAATAAGTGATGTTTCGGAAACGCCAACGCCCGATTGGCCGTATCCACCCCCGGGTGAAACGCCGACGGCAGAACCAATCATTACAACAACCTCACAGCCCACCGCCATGACCACGCCGACCGCCCAGGCGACCAGCACTCCTGAGCCAACCCAGCCCACACCCACGGCTTCACCCACACCGGACACGCCGGTTGACCTGCGCTGCCAGCCGAACAGCGATCTTGTTGCCTTAAAAGTGGATCCCGAACCTGCCATTTATCTGCCTGGAAAACCGATTGTGCTCTCCTGGAAGATTTGTGGGTACTCGCAAATCAAAGATGCCAACACCCAATTGGTTTTCAATATCCCAGAAGGGGTAACGCCGAAAGACAAATCGTTGGAACGGCAAATCACCCCGGAACGGACCCTCACTATTTCCGCCAAGCCTGGGGAGGACAAAATCACCTGGCTGGTCAGCGACACAGCCCCACTGCCTTTCCGGTTGGTGATGAACCTCCTGGTCAATGGTGAAGGGAAGGATGGGCAGTCTATCCACATCGATTCAGCCAAGTATGAAACGCAAAAGAGCAACAACTCTCACATTGACGCTGAGGATGGGAAAATCCAGATTGATGTTCCAGCCGATGCTGCCGGTGAGGATCTGGCGGTGGATGTTCGTCCTCCCAGCTTCCATAAGATGCCCGCTGTTTCCCTGACCGGCTATCCCATCGAAATTATCGCCGCCGGGAAGGATACCGGGACCAACGTCAAAAAATTTCAGAAGCCGATCACGATCAAGATCAAGTACGACAAGGAGCGCATTTTTGGCAAGAACGAGGGCGATCTGATGGTCTTCTACTATAACGAAGACTACCAGGATTGGTATCCACTCGAAACAACCGTCGATCTAGAAAACCAGACTCTGACCGCTCTGAGCGATCACCTTACAATCTTCGACTATAAGGCTACTTCATGGCAGAAATACACTCTGCCTTCCGTGGATGCTTTCAAAGTATCCGATTTTACCGGGGCTGGGACATACAGCTATGATTTCTGGGTCCCACCTGCACCTGCCGGCCTTGCGCCGAATCTACAATTATCCTACAACAGCCAGATCATCGACGAAGCCCTTTCTGCCTATACCCAGGGATCTTGGGTCGGGTTAGGCTGGTCGCTCGATACCGGTGCAATCACCCGCAATATGCATGGAACCGACAATACTACCGGCACGAATATGTCTTCACCAGAAGGTGATGATACATTTTCGATCTCGGTTGGGGGTATCAGCGGAACTCTCTTACCGGTGGGTAGCAATTTCGCCGAAGGAACAACAACGTACAACACTGCTGATCAATCCTTCGCGAAAGTGACCTGGAATAATGGAAATACCTGGACCGTTTACACCAAGGAAGGATTGATTTACACATTTGGCGGGCAATGGCTTAATGATGGTAGCCATGAGACCGATCATTATTATGCCAGCACAAACAAGTCATCGGGGTGTTCAGCCACGCGTGATTTACTTTGGCGATGGTCTCTACGTTCAGTTAAAGATACTCATGGCAATGAGATTACGTATGGGTATTACACAGAGAAAAAATCAGGATGCGCCAATCAGATCGCCGTTTATCCAGATTGGATCGAGTATCCGAACCACCTGTATCGTATTCAATTCTATCGGGAAGCGCGCTTTGACTATCAACATAGTTGGACTTCACCCAACAACCGGGTATTATACGGGACTTCACGCCTGCATGAAATTAAGATCCTTACCCGGGCCTCATTAACAGACAATACATGGCCGACTGTCGTGCGCAGATATGCTTTCAGTTACGATCCGCCTGATACTTCATTCAAGACAATTTATCCCACTCTCCAATGGGATCCAGACGGTAATCGCGGGAGAAAGACCTCGACCCTGTTCCAGGTACAAGAATTTGGCCTGAACGACACCCCGCAGAAGCCGGTTCAATTTAACTATGAAGACAATTTACACCTGACAAAAGTAAATAATAGTCAGGGCGGAATCGTCACGATGGAGTACGAAAGGTTCACGTTCTTCGATGATGTTGGTGACAATGAACGCTCTTATGTTGCGTTATTGGGTGATACGAGTCAAGAATGTTATTACTGGAGATCTTCGAACACAGGCTCGGTCGGCTGTTCAAACAACTCAAATAATACAGGGGTATTGGAAATAAGACCCCCTAGCAATCCGGGCTCGACGGCAGCCGTCCGTATGGCAATGCCTGAAGCGACAGGTTCGGGTTATTGGTTTTCCGCTTCCCCCGAACAGGTTAATAAACCGGGAAACCGGATCCGTTTGGTTTATCAAGCAAAAGCGCTTCCCGGCGAAGGCCAAACAGATATAAGGATCGGGCTTTGGGATACAAGTACCGACCCAGATCGAAATACATATGCTAAGAATAGTGACAATTCAATATATCAAACAACGATCGGTGAGACTTACAGTACAGCTGAAAAGTCACTCGACTATCCAATTGACTTTGACGCATATTTTACTGGCCCATTCATTGAGTGTTCAAAAAACTGCCGGGTAAATAATTTTCAGTTGGCTCTGCACCGGTCCTATTACCGGGTAAAAGTGAAAACTATACAGGATCTTGCCCGGAATAAGTCAACCACCGTAAATTACGATTACGATAATCCCTCTCCGAATACCACATATACATCGGAAGCAGTGAGCTTGACCACTGGTGGAGTTGATAACAATTACACCTGCCCGGCATCTGCCAACAACATGCTTTACACCTGTCAGATGGCGGAGTTCCGCGGTCATTCAATGACCCAATCCGTCCAGGACGTTGTCGACGAAAACAACGTTGAACACGAACTTGCGACGATAAATTGGTATTATCAGACTGACGCTCTAAAGGGAAGGTCTTACCGTACCCTGACCATGCAGCAGGACCTTTACGATAACTGGTCAGGCGGGTTAACTAACTGGATAATATCGGATGGGATAGGCCTGACCTCGAATTCAATTCTGGGTAGAGATTTTGATAGCAACCTACTTCTTTCGTTTCCGGATACCATAGATACAGAAGGGGCCAAAATCAAACAAACCGACAGCGTACTCGATGGTGAATCCGTTATAGCGCAAATACGTCTGGACGCTTCGCTCCCCAATCTAACCGGCAACCCTGATCCTACTTCTGAACCAATTGCAAAAGCCGTTCTACAGGTATCGGACACCGAGTATTTCGGGGTTCAGCTCGATAAATCCACGAATAAAGCCTCGCTTATTGTCAATGGGATTCCTACACAGGATCTAATCACAGGTATTCAAACGGATCAATGGTACGTCGTTATGCTGATCGCCGATACGACCCACGGCCACCTGGTGCGTATCTGGCAGCTCAACAAGCCGGAAAACACTGGCGAAGGTTTCGTTAACCTTTCGCTATCTGGACCTTTAAATTTTTCAGCCCGGGTGGATAATGGATCGCTCTGGATGAGCGCTTATACCGAGGGAACGATATATCAAGAAAACTCGACCCTCTTCGGAAGCCAAATCATATATCTCCAGGGCGCCGGAAATGCCGATGCAATCCCAACAAATCCACTTTCGGTCCAGGCATTGGCGAATACTGATCTACAGAATTTCAAAGACCTGGGTATCACCTGGAGTTTCCCGACGAGTACGGAAACCAGGAACTATGATGGTCATGCCAATTGGGTAGGTTCGAAGGTGCTCATCGAGTATCAAGCAAGTGAGCAAGGCAATCTGCAATTTGGGAATCCTACTCGAAAAACCTATCAAGAATGGGCCTGGGATACAACTGAACAGAAGTATAAATACACAAATCATCATGCGACAAAGACAGAGTATTGGCCTGGTAAGAAATACATATCCACCAGTCCAATCAGTAATTTTATCGCCAGCCTCCCAGGGCGTGAAATAGCCCTCGACTGCGATTCCACCTGTGATTTTTCCTCCAGTGAGAGCGGGCTCCTGGCGGAAACGCTATATTTCTATGACCAACAAACGAGTTATGCCACGGCGCCCATAAAGGGCGACCTAACCACCAGGCTTGTTCGAGCAGAAAAAGAAGGGGAGGCTGCAAAGTATATCCAATCCAGTTTCACCTATACCGCCAATGGGAACCCGGAACAGACGATTGCCTTCAAGTCCTATGCTACAACCACCACACCGCTCTCCACGAGTGACGCCGCGCTTGCAGGTGGCGGGGTCATCGTCACGAAGAAATTTTACGACCCCGAGATTGATCCCATTACTGGCCTTCCTGACCCCGCGTACAACACTTTTGTAACCCGAGAAACAGTCTACACACTGTATAGTTCAAACGATGC
>CAZBDC010000042.1:0-32335 GCA_964490575.1 uncultured Anaerolineaceae bacterium
CGCGATAACCTGACCCTGTTCGACAGCGCCATCCCCGACGCGCGCCTGTGGGCCATCCTGGGCGAGCTGGGGCTGGCGGAATGGGCGCGCGGGCTACCCGCCGGGCTGGATACGCGCCTGGGCGCGGACGGCGGCGGGGCAGCCGGGCCGGGGGTGGGGCTCTCGGCCGGCGAGGCGCAGCTGCTGGCCTTCGCGCGGGTCTTCCTCAAGGACCCCGGGCTGGTGGTGCTGGACGAGGCTTCTTCGCGGCTTGACCCGGCTACCGAGGCGCGCATGGAGCGGGCCATCGACCGGCTGTTCAGCGGGCGGACGGGCATTGTCATCGCCCACCGGCTCAAGACCGTCCAGCGGGCCGACGAAATCCTGATCCTGGAGGGCGGGCGGGTGGTCGAGTTCGGCCCGCGCGCGACGCTGGCGGCCGACCCGCGCTCGCGCTTCGCCCACCTGCTGCGCACCGGGCTGGAGGAGGTGATGGCATGAGCGCGACCGACCGCGGCCAGATGCTGGCGACTCCCTATGTCAACGCGCGGCTGATCCGCTTTGCCGCCGGGCCGTACGCGGCCCATTTCCTGTTCACCCTGGTGGTGTTCGGCGTGCAGGTTGTGCCGGGGCTGGTGGTGAAATCGGTGTTCGATACGATCAGCGGGGCGGCCCCGCCGCCCACCGGCGCGCTGCTGGGGCTGCACCCGCTGTGGTGGCTGATCCTGGCCTACCTGCTGGTCGAGGTGGGCCGGGTGGGCGCGACCTTCGCGGCGGAGTGGTTCGGCTGGACCTTCCGCCTGCTGGCCGGCGCGCTGCTGCGCAGCAACCTGTTCGCCAGCATCCTGCGCCGCCCGGGCGACCGCCCGCTGCCGGTTTCGCCGGGCGAGGCGATCCACCGTTTCAGCTCGGACGTGGGCGAGGTGACCGATTTCCCCACCTGGCTGCCCGACCAGGCCGGCAAATGGCTGGCGGCGGGCATCGCGGTGGTGATCATGGCGCGCATTAACCTGACCATCACGCTGGTGATCTTCATCCCGCTCGGGCTGGTGATCGTGCTGACCCGCCTGGCCTGGGGCCGCATCCTGCATTACCGCAAGGTGGCCCAGGTGCGCGGCGACGCAGTGACCGGCTTCCTGGCCGAGACGTTCGGCGCGGTCCAGTCGGTCAAGGTGGCCGGGGCCGAGGCCAACGTGACGGCTTACTTCGCCGGCCTCAACCAGGAGCGCGCGCGGGCCGAGCTGCGCTACGGGCTGTTCGAGGGCGCGCTCAATTCGCTCAACGCCAGTGTGGTGACCTTCGGGATCGGCGTGGTGCTGCTGCTGGCCGGGCAGGCCCTGGCCGGTGGGACGTTCACGGTGGGTGACTTCGCCCTGTTCGTCAGCTACCTGTGGTTCACCACCCAGGTGCCCACCGAGCTGGGCGCCTTCTACGGCGACTATAAGACCCAGGCGGTCTCGATCGACCGGCTGCTGGAGATGGTGCGCCCGGAGCCGGCCGAGACGCTGGTGGCCTTCCACCCGGTCTACATGGACGGCGCGCCGCCGCAGGTGGAAGATCCCCCGCCGGTTGCCGCCGGGCGGCTGGAGCGGCTGGAGGTGGCCGGGCTGACTTACCTGTACGGCGGCGCGGGCGGCATCCAGGACGTTTCCTTCACGCTGCGGCGGGGCGAGTTCGTCGTCATCACCGGGCGGGTCGGCTCGGGCAAGACCACCCTGCTGCGCGCGCTGCTGGGGCTGCTGCCGCCGCAGGCCGGGCAGGTGCGCTGGAACGAGCAGGTGGTGGCGGACCCGGCGGCCTTCTTCCGCCCGCCGCGCGCGGCCTACACCGCCCAGGCCCCGCGCCTGTTCAGCGACACGTTGCGCGAGAACCTGCTGATGGGGCTGCCCGAGGCGCGGGCCGACCTGGCCGGGGCCATCCGCCTGAGCGTGTTCGAGGAGGACCTGGCCGGGCTGGAGCGCGGGCTGGATACGCCGGTTGGGCCGCGCGGGGTGAGGCTGTCGGGCGGGCAGGTGCAGCGGGCGGCCGCGGCGCGCATGTTCCTGCGCGAGGCCGAGCTGCTGGTGTTCGACGATCTCTCCAGCGCGCTGGACGCGCACACCGAGCAGGCCCTGTGGGAGCGGCTGGACGCCTGGCGGGCGGGCAGCGGGGCGGCCTGCCTGGTGGTCTCGCACCGCCGGGCCGCGCTGCGCCGCGCCGACCGGGTCATCGTGCTGGAGGATGGGCGGGTTGCCGCGCAGGGCGGTCTGGACGAGCTGCTGGATACCTGCGCCGAGATGCAGCGCCTGTGGAAAGGCGAAGGAGGCTAGCGGGCAATTTTTTCCGCTAAAACTGCTCGAAGCGCTCGACCGCGAGCTGGTAGACCAGCGCGCCGCCCACGCGCGCCTCGATCATCGAGAGGGGCGGGAAGCCGGCCGGCGGGGTGAACTGGACCGGGACGTATTCCTGGTGGGGCTGGCAGTGCTCCTCGATCAGCCCCATCAGCCGCGCCGATTGGGCGCTGTCGAGCCCGATCAGCAGGCACAGGCGCGTCTCCTGGAAGGCGAACATGGAGAGATCGTAGCGGGTGAAATAAAAGCCGTTGCGGGTGAGGGCCTGCATGAGCGTCTCGGCCTGCCGGCCGGAGACGACCACGAAGACCAGGAGGTTGGCGGTCGGTTGGGTGGAAGTCATGCGGAAGACCAGGGTCCTTTCAAATACCCCCGTAGTATACACCGCATTTAGGAAAATAGTTTTAGCGTGAGGTTAGATGCCGAGGTTAAGGGGTACGATTTAATTGGACTGTTAGGGTACGACTTGACAGGACTCTCCACCTGTAATCCGTTGACAGTTTGCTGCCAGCATTGTAAGATCAAGTCGATCCAAAATAGTTTTTCGGACTTTGTTCGTTTGGTGTGGCCAACGGCCGTTGCCACACCAAACGGTCAAAGATAACACAGAATCCATGGGGGCCGGCGATGGCGAAGAAGTACGCGGTCAATATGCAGGATGATGAGGTGGTTTCCATCGAAGTGGATGGGAAGGAATACACCGACCCTGACCAGATCCCGGACCCGCAGGACCGGGAGGAAATTTTGCGCATGGTCAGGCGGACGCGCCTGGTCGACCGGGATATGGCCACGAACCTGCCCGCGCCGGGCGCCCCCACCGGCGACCCGACCCGGATCATCCTGGCGGTCTTCCTGGGGGTGGCGGCGCTGATGTGGATCATCGCCGGCATCTCGGGCTATTTCGCCGCGCAGCGCATGGGGCGGGAGAAACAGGTGACGGGCACGGTGGTCGAGATGGTCCGGCGCTCGGACGGCGAGGGCGGCCCGTATTATTACCCGGTGGTGGCTTACCTGGTGCAGGGAGTGGGCATCGTCACGGTGGAACTGCCCAACGGCAGCTACCCGCCCGCCTATGAGGTCGGCGAGGTGGTCAGCGTGCGCTATGACTCGCAGCAACCCGGCGATGCGCGCATCCACAGCCCGCTGGGCTTCCTCGACCTGTGGATCCTGCCGCTCATCACCGGCTTCCTGGGGGCGGCCTTCACCGGCGCGGTGGCGATGGTGCGGTGGATTGGGAAGAAAGAAGATTTGGACGCGGAATAACGCAGAAAAACGCGGAGAGAGAATGAGCGGGGGACGCGGAGCGGGAAGAGGGGCGCTGCTACGGGGACCGTAGCAGCGAGGAAAACGGATTACGAGGGACGCGGAGCGGGAAGAGGGGCGCAGCTACGGGGACCGTAGCAGCGAGGAAGAAGCTGCGAGGAAGAAGCTGCGAGGAAAAAACCACTTACCGTTTAGTGGGGTCGTAGGGTTGGCCGGAGGAGTCGACGCGGGTAAACGGCTCCTCGATCTCCAGGCCGGTCAGCGGGCCATAACGGCGCGGCTTGCGGAAGGCGTTGCCCCAGGGCTCGCGCCGGCGGTAGTCGCGGATGGGGTCCATCTCGAAGATAGCCAGGTAGACGCCCTCGCTTTCGCCGGCCTCGATCACCAGCGTGTCGCGCGAGCCCTGTTTGTCGAAGGCGACCGGGTCGTAGGCCACCGAGTGGCCCCAGCGCGGCCCGGCGTAGTTGGCCATGGCCACGCCGACCATGTTCTCGTAGGCCCGCGCCTTGAACTGGCCCAGCCGGTGCGGCTCCATCTCGCAGGCGTTGGGGGTGAGAATGATTTCGGCCCCGTTCAGCATCAGGATGCGGGCGCTCTCGGGGAATTCGCGGTCGTAGCAGATCATCGCCCCGACCTGCACCGGGCCGCCGGCGGTCTCCAGCGTGCAGACGGGGAATTCCTCCCCGGGGGTGAGCGCGGCCTCGCCGGCGGAGAAGTCGCAGGTGTGGACCTTGGCGTAGGTCAGCAGCACCTGCCCGCGCCGGTCGATGAGCGAGACGGAATTGCGCGGGGCGCCCTCCCAGCGCTCGAGGTAGGTGATGGCGATGGCCATGTTTAGCTCGCTGGCCAGGGCCTGAAAGTGGGCCACGAACGGTCCGTCGCGGTCGACGGCCAGCCCTTGCCAGACCTCTTCCAGGCGCAGCGCGGCGACCTTGCTCCGGATCTCCTCCGGCCAGCGCCCGGGGTGGCGCAGCAGGTCGAAATCTTGCCCGGGGGGCAGGGTGGAGGTGTAGCCGACGTTCCACATTTCGGGGAAGAGGGCCAGGTCTGCCCCCTGCGCGGCGGCGCGGCGGCAGAAATCTTCCCCCCTGGCCAGGTTGGCGGCCTGGTTGTTGCCATCGGCCTTCATTTGCAGCAGGGCGACTTTGAACTGAGTCATGAGTATCTCCTGTTTTGATAAGTTTACTTATTTTGAGTGGGCGACTGCTCGCCCACTCAAAACGAACGAAGTCTGAAAAATTCGTGATCTTTGGGTGTGTTTGCGCGGGAGGACGCGGAGCGGGGGAAAGAGGGTACCTACGGGGGACCGTAGGTACCAGGGATTCGAATCCTCTTAGCCCTGGTACTCCAGCAGGGCGGCGTGCATGGCCCCGAAGGTCTTTTCGAACTCGCTCATCGGGAAGTCTTCGGTGCAGCCGAGCACGAAGCGCCCGCCCGGCGCGCCCTCCTGCAGCAGGGCCAGGGCGTAGGCTTTGATGGCCTCGTAAGGCTCGACGAACAGGCAGCCGGGGAAGTTGACCCACACGACCTTGTCGGGCCAGGCGGCCCTGGCTTCGCGCACGGTCAGGTCGCCCATCGGGGGCGGGGTGAAGGCCTCGATGACCGGCAGGTCGGTGCGCGCCAGGGCCTTGACCAGCGGGCGGTTCGAGCCGTCGTAGTGGGCGATGGGGATCTTACCCGCCGCGCGCATGACCGGCATCACCCGCGCGTAGACCGGCGCGCAGAAGCGCTCGAACAGGCGCGGCGAGATGATCGTGGCGGTCACGTTGTCGCCGAACCAGATCACCTCGGCCGGGCTGGCGGCTGCCAGCTCGATGTGGCGGTCGTAGTGGGCGTCGAGCGCGTCCAGCAGCGCGTCCAGCCAGGCGGGGGTGTCAACCAGCATGGCCAGGAAGCCGTCCACGCCCAGGTAGGAGACGATCAGGCGCATGACCGGGATGGGCATGATCTCGCCGATGACGAAGCCGGCCGGGCCTAAGGCGCGGTCGGCCTGCAGCCAGGGCTCGTACTCGGGCTCGAAGCGGGTGTGGCGGAAGAAATACTCGGCGGCGGGGTAGTCCTGCGGCCCGCCGATCAGGAACTTGGTGATCCAGCGGCTGCCGTAGGAGGGGTCGAGGGTGGCCTCCTCCCACAGGCGCCCCAGGGGCGTCTCCACCTCTACGCGGAACCAGGGCCGCCCATCGCGGGTGAAGCGCTCCTCGCGCAGGGTGAGGCTGGGGTCGTAGACGGGGCGGAAGATGGCGCGCGTCTCCATCCGGCTGAGGCCCAGGCTGCACATGCGCCGGGCGGCGGGGGTATCCGGCAGCAGCCAGCCGTACACGTTCCAGGGCACCCGCCCGGTGTCCTCGCCGCGCAGGGTGCGCAGGATGTGCTCGCGCAGGTCCATCGGGCGGCCTATTTGAAGCCGGTCAGCGCGATGCCGCGCACGATCCAGCGCTGGAAGAGGAAGTAGATCACCAGGATTGGCAGGATCACCAGCACCGAGGCGGCCATGGTCAGGTCGGAGCGCGCCCCATGCTGCGAGTTGTACCAGGTCAGCATGATCGGCAGAGTGCGGTTCTCGGTGGTGGTGATGACGATCAGCGGCCACAGGTAGTCGTTCCAGGTGCCCATGAACTGGAAGATGCCCAGGGTGGCCAGAGCCGCGCCCATCTGGGGCAGGATGATGCGAGAATAGATGCCGAACTCGGAGGCCCCGTCGATGCGGGCCGCGTCGATCAGCTCGGAGGGGATGCTCTCGATGAACTGGCGCATCAGGAAGATGCCGAACGCGCTGGCGGCCCCCGGCACGATCAACCCGAGCAGCGAGTCGGTGATGCCGAGCCTCACCAGCAGCAGGTAGAGCGGGATCATCGTGACCTGGAAGGGGATCATCATGGTGGCCAGGATGAGGGTGAAGACCAGGTTCTTGCCGGAGAACTGGTACTTGGCGAAGACGAACCCGGCCAGCGAGCTGGTGAAGAGGACCATGGCGACGATGCTGAAGCTGACGATAATGCTGTTGAGGTAGAAGCGCGCCAGCGGGACGCGCGGGTCGTTGAAGATGGTCTGGTAACTCTGCAGGGTGAACTTCTCGGGCACCAGGGTGGGCGGCATCCGTACGATCTCGGTGGCGGTCTTGAAGGAGGTGCCCAGCATCCACAGGAACGGCAGCAGGGTGTAGAAGATGCCGATCAGCAGGATGGCGTAGACGATCACCTGGCCCAGTGAGATGCGCGCGCCGCGCCGGACGGGCCGGGTCTCGGCCTGGATTTCGACGTCTTGGGTGGGAACTCGCTCGAGGAGGGCCATGGTTAATACTCCCAGTCTTTGCGCAGCAGCTTGAGCTGGAGCAGGGTGGTGACCATAATGATGAGGAACAGCGCCATGGCCACGGTGGCAGCCAGGCCCATCTCCTGGAAGCGGAAGGCGGTCTCGTAAATGTGCAGGACCAGCACGCGGGTCAGGTTGGCCGGCCCGCCGCGGTTGGTCATCACGAAGAACAGGACGAAGACCTGCCAGGAGGAGAGCATGGTCATCACCATCACAAAGGTCAGCGTGGAGCGCAGCAGGGGCAGGGTGATGTGCCTGAAGCGCTGCCAGGCGTTGGCGCCGTCGACCAGGGCCGCCTCGCGGTAGACGTCGGGGATGCCTTGCAGCCCGGCCATGAAGATGACCAGGTTATAGCCCATGTCGGACCACAGGTAGGTGATCAGCACGCAGATCATCGGCAGCGGAATGCCCAGGACGGCGGTGTTGGGGTCAGTCAGCCAGGAGAAACCCTTCAGGCCGACCGCGCGCAGGGCCAGGTTGAGCAGGCCGTAGGTGGGGTTGTAGATGACGCCCCATACCAGCGAAACGGCCACGGCTGAGGTGACGGTGGGCAGGAAGTAGATCGTGCGGAAGAAAGTTTTGACCCGGTGGCTGACCGACTCGATCAGGACCGCCAGAGGCAGGGTGACGACCAGGTTGAGCGGCATGTACAGCAACGAGAACATCAGCGTGTTCTTGAGCGAAATGCGGAATAACTGGCCGGTGGGCGAGTCGGAAAAGAGGTCGAAGTAGTTTTCCAGGCCCACGAACGGGTTGCCCCCGCCCAGCCCCAGGAAGCCCCCGGCGCGGGTCGGGCTGTAGCGGAAGAAGGTGATCAGGATGCCCCACAGCATGGGGACGAGGGTGAAGAACATCATGTAGAGCATGATGGGCGTCAGCGTGGAGGCCGAAAAAATATGCTGCTTGCGGAACAGGCTGCCCTTGCGGGGGAGGCGGACGACGGCCATGGAACCTTTCCTTTCCGAATCTGGCAGGCTGCCCGGGACGGCCGCGGCCATCCCGGGCAGGTTTCCCCAAAGGGGGGATTAGACGCTCTTCAGTTTTTCGTCAATCATCGCGTTGGCTTCATCGTGCATCAGCTGCATGGTCTCGTCGATCGAGCGGATGCCCTGCAGGCATTCGGTGATGCGGTTAGCCAGGACCGTGTACCAGACGTAGTCGCGGTCCTGCAGCATGCCCACGTAGCGCCCGTAGGGCAGCACCTTCAGGCTGGGTCCCAGCCAGTCGATCTCTTCCAGCAAGGTTGGGTCCTCGGCGACCGGGATGAGGGCGGGGACGGTGCCGGTGAGGACGTTCCACTGGCGGGCGTTGGCGTTATCCATGGCGGCGAAGGCGGCCAGCTTCCAGGCCTCGTCGACGTTCTTGCTGTTGGGCGAGACCACCTTGCCCCAGCCGGCGTCGGCGGCGAAGTTGTACTGGCTGCCGAAGTGCGGCGTGGCCACGTAATCCCACGGGTCGGTGAAATCGGGGAAGTTGCGGCGGCCCTCGGGGACGATCCACGGGCCGATGAAGCCGATGGCCACCAGGCCCTGGAAGAAGGCATCGCCCACCCAGTTGGCGTTGGGGTTAAACGTCATCGGGTCGACCACCTTATCCACGTTGGCCATGTCGTACATCCACTGGACGGTCTCCTTGGCCTGCGAGGTGAGGAAGTCGAGGTGGATGCCGTCGTCGGCGAAGTATTCGCCGCCCTTCTCGAGGACGCCCTCCCAGAACAGGAAGCCCAGGCCGTCGCCGTTGACGAAGTGATAGCCGGCCACGGTCATGACCCCGTCCTGCACCTTGGTCATCTGCTTGGCGTGGGCCACCAGGTCGTCCCAGGTGCCCCAGGAAGGCGGGAAGTCGATCCCGGCCTCTTCGAACATGCGCTTGTTGGTCAGCACGGCGCCGCATTCCAGGTTGTACTCGTTGGGCATGCCGAACAACTTACCCTCCCACACGTAGCCGTCCAGCGGGGCGGGGTAAAACAGCTCGCGGGCTTTGGTCATGTTGAGGACCATCTCGTTGACCGGGGCCAGCGTGCCGCCGCGGGCGTAGGTCTGCACCCAGCTGCCGAACATCTCCATGATGTCGGCCTCGTTCTTGGCCGCCATCGAGGTCTGGATGTTGGTGATGAAGTCGGCGTAGGGGAAGTTCTCGTACTTGACCTCGACGTTGGGGTTCATCTCGACGTACTTGGCGATCATCTGCTCGTTGGCAGACACAAAGGACGGGTTCTGGTGCGACCACATGCGCAGGGTGATCTTTTCGCCGGCGGGGGCCCCGGCCTGGGGCTCGCCTTCGGCGGGCGGCTGCGTGGCAGAGGGGCCGCAGGCCGCCAGGGCTGCCCCGGCGCTGCCCATGGCAGCCAGGCGCAGGAATGTGCGGCGCGATAAAGCTTTCGGTTCAGACATCACTTCCTCCTTGGTTGGAACAAAAGGTTCGATCCGGTCACTGACAGGTTTTGGGCAGGCAGAAGTACTTCCTCTCCGCTCACCTCCTTGGGAATGCGCCCCGGCAGGGGCAGCTCACCGGGCCCGGGCGCTTCAGCCCTGGTCGACCCAGGGCAGGTAATCGGCCTGGGCTGCCAGCAGGTCGCCGGCCAGCGCGGCGGCCCGGTCGAGCGAGGTCACGTAGCCATCCAGGACCAGGGCCTGGATGAACTTGTCGCGCGAGCCTTCCAGGGCCGCCTCGACGATCGTCTCGACCCACTGGTAGCGGGTGGCCAGGCTCCCGGCGATGGCGGGCGGCAGGGGCGGCTGCATGAGGGGATGCAGCCCTGTGGCGTCCGCCAGGGCCGGCGCTTCGACGATGGCCCCGGCCGGCAGGTTGGGGACCTGGCCGGCGTTGGGCAGGTTGGCCGAATAGACCTTGCCCCGGTCGGCGCGGATCGACAGGATGATATCGACCACCTGCTCGTGCTCGCCGCCCAGGTGGGCGAAGTAGGCCGCGTCGAATGGGACGGGGCTGAAAGCGGCGGCCTTCATCGCTTCGTAACCCTCGTCGCCGTCCTGGATGGTGCCCTCCAGGCTGAAGGCATCCACCCCCAGGAGCATCCCGTAGTAGGTCCCGTCGCGGAAGAACTGGGGGAAGAACTCGGTCACGTGGCGGTCGAGCGGGGCGGGGAAGGCGCCGAAGTCGAGCAGCAGGCGCCAGGCGAACGGGTCGACCCCGTTGCCGTACGGGCTGCTGCCGCGCACCCAGGCGGGGACTGAGCCGGGCGGCGCATCCATGGCGGGGGCCTGCGCCACCCGCTCGGCGGCGACGCGGCGCAGGGCGGGCATGGCGTCGCGCCCGGCGGCGCGCACCTCGGTGAACCAGGTCAGGTGGTTGATGCCCACCGCGGTGTAGCGCAGCGTGTCGAACGGCACGCCCAGCGTCTGGGCCAGGTAGCGGGCGGTGTCGAACACGCCGTGGCACAGCCCGACCATCTCGGCTCCGGTGGCCTTGCGCACCGCCCGGCAGACCGCTGCCATGGGGTTGCCGTAGTTGAAGAACAGCGCGCCGGGGCACAGCGCGAGCACGTCCTGGGCGATGGCCACCATGGGCGGGATCATGCGCAGGGCGCGCGAGCTGCCGCCCGGCCCGACCGTGTCGCCGACCGGGGCGTAGATTCCGTGCCGGCGGGGGACGAAGACGTCTTTCTCCCAGGCCCGCCGCCCGCCGACCCCGATGGTGCAGATGACGATCGTCGCGCCGGGCAGGGCCTCGCGCCGGTCGAGGTGGGCCGAGACGCGCATGGGCGCCTGCTTGAAGGCCACCATCTTCTCGACCATCCGCGCGGCCACTTCCAGCGCGCCCGCGTCGATGTCGACCAGGGCCAGGTCGGTCTCCAGCCCCGAGCGAATCAGGTCGGAGACCAGGCCCCGGGTAAACACGGCGCTGCCCGCGCCAATCAGAACCACTTTTTCCATCGCCGATCCCTTCGCCTGTGATCGACAGGCATCCGCGTTGACCCGGGGAAGCTTCACCCGGCCGGTTCAGATCGAATTATTAAAGATGGGCACAATAAGGGGATACCGGTAAGGGGAATGATCGTTCTTGCTCGTTTGGTATTGATTAAGTATATTCTAGAGGGAAAAAGGAGCCTGTCAAGCCCCTTTTTGCTTGATTTTTGGCCGGAACTCGCTAGAATGGTGATTAAGATCATTATAGCAGGTGATAGGGAAAACGATGCCCGATTTGATGGAGCTTTCCGGAGTCGAGCGGCAGCGGCGGTTGCTGGATTACGTCCAGCAGAACCGGCGCGTATCCGTCCAGCGCATCGCCGAGGTCTTCTCAGTCAGCCTGGCGACGGCCCGGCGCGACCTGAACGAACTGGCCGGGCAGGGCAAGATCCAGCGCGTGCACGGCGGGGCGCTGGCCATCGAGGTTGCGCCGCCCGAACAGCCGGTCTTGCAGCGCGAGGGCCAGCAGGCCGAGGAGAAGCGCCGCATCGCCTGCGCCGCCGCCGGGCTGGTCCAGGACGGCGAGACGGTCTTCATCAGCAGCGGGACAACCGCCC
Organism: uncultured Anaerolineaceae bacterium; assembly: GCA_964490575.1. GTDB lineage: Bacteria > Chloroflexota > Anaerolineae > Anaerolineales > Anaerolineaceae > DSYU01. Next base: position 11,368 of record CAZBDC010000042.1, read on the forward strand.
TGGAGGTGGCCCGCTGCCTGGCGGAGCGCTCGAACCTGACGGTGATCACCAATTCCATCCCGGTCTTGAACCTGCTCTCTGGCCTGGACGGGTTGAGCGTGGTCGTCCTGGGCGGGATTGTGCGTCCCAGCGAGCAGTCGCTGATCGGTCACATTGCCGAACAGTCGCTGGCCGAGCTGCGCGCCGACAAGGTCATCTTTGGCGTGCGCGCCATCCACCCGCAGCACGGGCTGACCAACGATTACCTGCCCGAAACCCGCACCGACCGGGCCATCCTGCGCATTGGCCGGCAGGTGATCGTGGTGGCCGACCACACCAAGATCGGGCGGGTGGCGACGGCCTTCGTGGCCCCGCTGACGGTGGTGCACGTGCTGGTGACCGACCGGCAGACCCCACCGGAGCTGGTCGAGGAAATCCGCGCGGGCGGGGTGGAGGTGGAATTGGCGTAGTTCGCGCGGTTGGGGAGGAAGAACTGTCATTGCTTCGCGCCGGGGGGGAGATTGCTTCAGTCGGGCCGGAGCATGTGGGCGCCGGCATCGACGTGGGGTTACCGGCCCTTCTTCGCAATGACAGCTATTCCACCGTCGTCACTGCCTGCAGGTTGAACGGGCGGTCGGGGTTGAGGCGTTTGGCGATGGCGCGCCCGTAGGCCAGGAGCTGGCCGAGCGGCAGGTAGAGCGGCCCGCGCAGCGCTTCGGGCAGGCCGGCGGGGAGGGGCGCGTCGGCCGGCGGCCCGCCGACCAGGTAGGCGCGCGCGCCCAGCCCGCGCACTTCGGCGGCGACGGCCTGCTCGCGGGCGGCGTTGGTCTCGGAGAGCAGCCCGAAGACCAGCGAGCCCTGGCTGGCCATGGTCTTTGGCCCGTGGCGGAACTCGAGAAAATGGAACGGCTCGCAGTGGGTGAGCGACATTTCCTTCATCTTCATCGAAAGCTCGCAGGCCAGCCCGTAGCGCAGCCCGGAGCCCAGGAAGTAAACCCGGTCGAGCGACAGGTCGCCGCCCAGCGCCAGGGCTCCGGCGCCGTGGCGCTCGATCAGCCCGGCGCAGGCCTCGGGCAGTTCTTCCAGCGCGGCGAACAGGCCGGCCCGCCCGGCAGCCAGGCAGCCCAGCGCCAGGGTGGCCAGGTGGAGGGTGGTGAAGGCCCGCGTCTGGGCGTAGCTCTCCTCCTGCCCGGAGGTCAGCAGCAGGTTCAGGTCGCCCAGTCCGGCCAGCGGCGCGCCGGGGTAGCAGGACAGGCTGAGGATCTGCCCCCGCCCGGCCTGGCGGAAGCCCTGGCAGGCCTGGATGGTCTCGCTGGTGGCGCCGGAGCGGCTGATGGGGACGAGCAGGAAGCGCCCGCCGGCCGGGTAGTGCACGTCCGGGTTCAGCCACAGCTCGGAGGCGGGCAGCCCGCGCGCGCGGCGCCCGGTGAGCGCGCTGAACAGCGCGGCGGCAGCCAGGGCGGCGTAGTAAGTCGAGCCGCAGCCGGTGAAGATCACCTCGTCATAACCGCCGTCCAGCACGGCCTGGATCTCGCCCCGCCGGGCGCGGAGCAGGTCGAGCGCGGCGCGCCACGCTTCCGGTTGGGAATAGATTTCGCCGAGGGTGTATTTTCCGGGGGTGTCCATGCAAGACTCCTTTAGATTACGAGGCCGCCGGACGGCGACCTCGTAATCTAGCTAAAAATCAAAACTTAACCCAGGTAGACGCGCGTGGCGCCCTGCGGGCGGATCGAGATCTGGTGGCAGTGCTGGCGCCCGAAGATGGCCGACATTTGCTTGAAGAAGCGCGGGGCCAGGTCGGCGGGGACGAAGGCCTGCATGGTGCCGGCGAAGCCGCCGCCGTGCACGCGCCAGGCGCCGCGCCCGGCCAGGATCGTCTCGGCCACTGCCAGGGCCAGCGCCACGCCCTGCTCGTGCGGGGTGCGGGGCGGGTAGACGTTCTGCAGCAGCGTCCACGAGCTGCGGCCCGAGTCGACCACCAGCCCAAGGAAGGCGGCGAAGTCGCCCCGCTCGAGCGCCGCGACCTGCTCGGCCACGCGCGCGTCGTCGGCGTAGAAGTGCAGCGCGCGCAGGATGGCCCGGTCGGAGAGCTTCTCGCGCAGGGCGGGGACGTTGGCCAGCACCTGCCCGGCCGAGAACTCGCGCAGGACCTTGCCGCCGAAGAACTGCGCCACCGATTTCATCTCGCTCTCGATGGCGGCGTAGTCAGGGGTCAGGTCGGCGTGGCTGCCGCCGGTGCCGATGATGGCCAGCGAATAGCCGCTGTGGGCGAAGTCGTAATCGACCTTGTGGACCTGCGGGTCGGCGAAATCTTTGAAGTCGATGGTGACGAAGCCGCCCACCGCGCAGGTGGTCTGGTCCATCAGCCCGCACGGCTTGCCGAAGTAGTGGTTCTCGGCGAACTGCCCGATCAGGGCGGCCTGGATGGGCGGGACGCGGCCCTGGTTGTAGAGCTGGCTGAGGATGGTCACCATCATCAGCTCGAAGGCGGCCGACGAGCTGAGCCCGGAGCCGTTGGGCACCCGGCTGGTCATGCAGGCGCGGAAGCCGCCCACGGCGTAGCCGAGCTGGGCCATCCGCGCGCACACCCCGCGCACCAGGGCGGTGGTGGTGTTCATCTCGCTCTCGACCACCTCCAGGCTGCCGGTTTCGACGACCACCTGGCGGTAGCCCTCCGAGTCGATCACGATGCGCCCGTCCTGGCTGGGGCAGACCACCGCCAGGATGTCGAGGTCGACCGCCGCCGCCAGCACGCGCCCGGCGTTGTGGTCGGTGTGGTTGCCGCCCACTTCGGTGCGGCCCGGCGAGCTGTAGACCTGGACGTCGCGGCTGCCGGGGAAGATGCGCTCGAAGCGCCGCAGCAGGTACGCGTAGCGTTCGCGCTGCTGGTCCTGCTCGCCCGGTTGCTCGCCGTACAGGGCGACCAGCTCGGGGTGCGGGGTGGTTTGCAGTGCGTCAATAAGCGCCTGTGTTTGCATGGTGACCTCACGATAATGATGTGGAAAATTGAAGGGCGGAATCCGCCGTTCGTCGATAATTGTACCCGATAACGCTGGAAAAGGTCTTTCGCGCCGGGGTGAGGGCGTTCTGCGGGCGTGGTCCGCGGTCCGTAGGCCTGCTCAGAACGCCCCCCCTCTCGGTCTCCCCCCTCAAAATCCCAAAGCTGATTTTGAGGAGGGAGATGCCTTGCTTGGATCAGGGGGTCTGGTTCTGCGCCCCGGGCAGGCAGCGGTCTGGCGGCATTCTTGACTCCCCTCCAATATCACCGCACTTGTGATATTGGAGGGGCCGGGGGAGGTGTCTTTCGCGCCACGGTGAGGGCGTTCTGCGGGCGTGATCTACGCCTATGGGGAAGATCACTCGCTGGCTGCGCAAGCGTCCGCTTCGCTCACAGTAACAGACACCGAACAGGGATTTTGTCTCTATCCACAAATCATCCCTGTTCAGACAGGGCCAGGGCCAGCATCTGTTCGATGGTTGGCATGGGCATTGCCAGGACGCGCTGGATTTTTTCGACCGCCAGGACGCCGTTCTTGTGGCGCGGGGCGCGCCCGGGCAGGGGCGGCCCGGCCCGGCGGACCAGGCCGGCGTCGTAGCCCAGCGCTCCGGCCAGGCGGCAGGTCAGCGCGTAGCGGTCGATGCTTTCGATGGCGCCGATGTTGAGCAGCCCGTGGTAGCCGCTGGCTGCCAGCGCCAGGGCCGCCGCGCACAGGCTGGTCACGTCGATGGGGGTGCGGACCTCATCCTCGGGCGCGTAGACCGGCTCGCCCTGGCCCAGGCGCAGGCGCAGGACGGAGAGGAAAGAATTGCCGCGCCTGAGCGGGTAGCCGAGGGCCAGCGAGATGCGCAGGATGGCGGCGGACCCGGGCAGGGCCAGCAGGCGTTGGTCGGCTTCGGCTTTCGTATCGCCGTAGTAATTGAGCGGGGCGGGCGGGTCGTCTTCGCTGTAGCGGGCGCGGGTCCCATCGAAGACCGCGTCGCTGGAGAAGTGCACCAGGCGCGCGCCGTGGCGGGCGGCGCTCTCGGCGATGGAGACGGCCGCCTGGACGTTGACCCGCCAGGCGGCCTCGCGCTCGACCTCGGCCCGGTCGATGTTGGCGGAAGCGGCCAGGTTGGCGACCGCGTCGGGGCGGGCAGCGCGCACCAGCGCCTCGACCTGGCTCGGGTCGGTCACGTTGCAGGCGGCGCATTGCGCGCCGGGCAGGATGGGCTCGCCGGCGCGGGTGGCGGCGGTTACCTGCCAGCCGTGGGCCAGGGCCGCCTGCGCCAGCCGCCCGCCGATGAACCCACCCGCGCCGAAGATCAGCAGTTTAGCCCGCGGCATTTACCAGGCGTAGGCCTTAGGCGCTTCGCCGCCCGGGCCGGGGAAGATCGCGTCCAGTTTCTTCAGCGTTTCCTCGTCCAGCGCGATCTCGGTCGCGCGCACGGCGCTTTCCAGCTGTTCCATGGTGCGCGGGCCAATGATGGGGGCGGTGACGACCGGGTTGTGCAGCAGCCAGGCCAGGGCCACCTCGCCGGGCGGGTGGCCGATTTCACGGCACAGCGCCTCGTATTTCTCCAGCTTTTCGCGGTTGCGGGCGACGTCTTTCTCAAAGCCCTCGCCCATGCGGCGGCCGGTCTGCATTTTCTCCAGCACGCCGCCCAGCAATCCGCCGTCCAGGGGGCTCCAGGGGATGAGGCCCAGGCCGTAATGGCGGCAGGCAGGGATGACTTCCAGCTCGACCATGCGGTTGTTGAGGTTGTAGATGCTCTGCTCGCTGACCAGCCCGGTCAGGCCGCGCTTCGAGGCTTCCTGGCAGGCGGTGGCGATATCCCAGCCGGCGAAATTGCTGGAGCCCACGTAGACCACCTTGCCCTGGCTGACCAGGCTGCCAAAGGCCTGCCAGGTCTCGTCCCAGGGGCACTCGCGGTCGATGTGGTGCATCTGGTACAGGTCGATCCAATCGGTTTGCAGGCGCTTGAGGCTGCCTTCGCAGTGCTTGCGGATCTTGTAGGCCGACAGGCTGCGCCCGTCGCTGTTGACCTCGGCCAGGTTGGCCTTGCGGGTGACCGGGTTGTAGACCTTGGTGGCCAGCACGGTCGCATCGCGGCGCCCGCCGCCCTGCGCCAGCCAGCGGCCGATGATTTCCTCGGTCAGGCCATTTTCAACGGCCCACCCGTAGACGTCGGCCGTGTCGAAGAAATTGATGCCCAGCTCGAGCGCGCGGTCCATGATCTTGAAGCTGTCTTCTTCGGTCGTATGCCAGCCGAAATTCATCGTCCCCAGGCACAGGTTGCTCACCAGCACGCCGTGCTTGCCTAACCGTTTGTGTGTTACTGCCATGTTTTCTCTCCTTTGCAATCTTGTTTGCTGCCCGCAGCGTGAGATTGCTTCACTGCGGGCCGGGAAGATCATCCGGCCCTCCGTTCGCAATGACAGGCCCGGGTTCGTCCTGAAAATGAAATAAGCTTAATCTTCAGAAAGGATTTGACAGGCCCTGCTGCAGCGCTTTATACTCATTCATTATAGCGCAAGTGTTTTTCCATCAAGGTCCTGAAAGCCGCCAATATGAAATATGAAACCGCAGTCGACCCGGCCCCCGTTCCCCCTATCCCGCGCCATTTCCGCCTGTGGGCGTCGGTGTTTTACTTTGCCTTTTACGCGGCCAGCGGGTCCTTCGTCCCATTTTTGAACGCGCACTACCAGCAGAGCAGCATCCCGGTCGGGCAGATTGGGCTGCTGGCGGCCCTGCCGATGCTGATGAACCTGTTCGCCAACCCGCTGTGGGCCATGGCGGCGGACGCCTTCCGCCTGCACGGCCGCCTGCTGCCGCTGAGCATGCTGCTGGCCATCCCGGCGGCCTGGCTGCTGGCGCACAGCGGCGGGTTCTGGGGGCTGGCCGGTCTGGTGCTCGTGCACGCCTTCCTGGCGGCCCCGATCATTTCGCTGGGCGACCACGCCGTGACCGAAACGCTCGGCCCGGCCCGCTACGAGTACGGGCGGCTGCGCATCTGGGGGGCGGTGGGGTTTGGGCTGGCGGCCTGGGCCGGCGGCGCGCTGATGGAGCGCTTTGGCATCCAGCGCTCGGTGCTGGGCTACGTCGGGATGATGAGCCTGGGTGTGCTGGCTGCCACGCGCCTGCCCAGGCCGCGCCTGGCGGCGGCGGCCCCGTTCTGGCAGAACCTGCGGGTGTTGAGCACCGACCGGCGCTGGTACAGTTTTTTGGGCGGCATGTTCCTGGCCGGGGCCGGCTTTTCTGTGATCAACAACTACCTGATCCTGTACATGCGCTCGCTGGGGGCCGGCGAGGGCCTGTTTGGGCTGGGCACGGCCATCGCCGGGGTGAGCGAGCTGCCCATTTTCTTCTTTTCGACCCTGCTGATCCGGCGCTGGTCGCCGCGCGGGCTGATCGGGATCGCCTTTGGCCTGCTGGCGGTGCGCCTGCTGCTGATCTCGCTGGCGCGCGACCCGGCTCTGATCCTGGTCCTGCAGCTTCTGCACGGCCCGACCTTTTCGGCTACCTGGGCGGCCGGGGTGAATTATGCCAGCGAGATCGCCCCGCCCGGGCTGGGCGCCAGCGCGCAGGCGCTGTTTGGGACGGTCCTGTTTGCCCTGGCCGGCATCGTCGGCGCGTTCGCCGGCGGGCAGGTCTTCCAGCAGTGGGGGCCGGCGGTCCTGTTTCAGGGCGCGGCGCTGTTGGCGCTGTGCGGCGGGCTGGTTTTTTTCAGCGGGCGGGGGCGCGCGGCGGTTGGTAGAAGAGATTAGAGCGCTTTTTTGCCTCAGTCGCTCGCCAGCTCCAGCCTGGCTTTCTCAATTTCCGCGTACATGGCCTGGCGCTTCTCCTGCTTGAGGAGCGGATAGAATGCCATCACGACCATCGCCAGGATGGCGCACACCGCCGGGATCAAAAAGAGCACCGTGCCCAACCCGCTGAACAATGAGGCCGGGATGGTGGTTGCATCTTCGTACAACTGCGCGTTATAGCCCACTGCGATCAGGACCACGCCGGTCAGGGCAGAAGAAACCGCCGCCTGGATTTTCAGCACGAAGGCGCCCACCGCGCTGATCGTGCCTTCCATGCTCTTGCCCAGCCTGTACTTGTTGTAATCCATGCACTCCATCCCGATCAGCGTGCCGGGGATGTAGCCCATGCCAATCCCGATCAGGGCGACAAAGAACACCGCATAGAACACCACCTGGTTCTGGATGGGGCCAAAGAGGTTGGTGATCCACAGGACCAGCAGCGGAATGACTGCGATCGCATTGGAGACGATCGCGCCCATCGCCGGGGTGACCCGCTTCTGCACAAACTGGGCCAGGAAGGTGCCGGCAATGATGCCAAACAGGATGGTCATGCCCCAGATGGCGGCCTGGTTGCCCAGGTTTTCCGCGCCAAAGGCGTACTTGATGTAATACGTAACGGATGCCATCACGAACGCAAAGGAAAAGCCGCCGATCATGCCGGACAGCATGGAGATCCACAGCGGCCTGTTCGCTTTGACCATGGCAGCCACATCTTTGAGCTGGATCTTCTCTTCGCCAACGTTGCCGGTACCCTCTTTGACCAGCGCGATCCCAACCAGCGAGATGGCCGTCATGGGAACCATCAGGACAATCACCGCCAGCCCGATGTTCGGGGTCACGCCGTCGCCGCCCAGGGCCACCGCGATCGCCAGGAAAAAGGACATGACGATCGAGAAGATGGTGGTGACGATGCGCGGCGCAACCAGCAGCCTGGTCCTGACCTCGGTTTTGTTGGAGAGCGATTGGATCAACGGGTTAATCGGCAGCAGGGTGAAGGCTGTGTCGAACAGGATGTAGGCGATGTAGAGCCAGGCGACTTTGGCGATATCTGAGAGCGAAGAGGGGATGTTAAACAGCAGGATGGCCAGGAACATCGAGGCCAGGGTGGCCCAGAACATGAACGGCTTGAACTTGCCCCATTGGGTGCGCGGGCTGCGGTCCATGACGAAGCCCAGGATCGGGTCGTTGACGGCGTCCCAAATCCGCCCGATGAGCAGCATGAGCGTGGCGACCGCGGCGGCCTTGCCGGCAACGTTGGCGTAAATGCCGGAATAGTCGGTGATGTAGAGCATCAGGACACCGGTGATGAGCGAGTTGCCGACCATCTGCGCCAGCCCCATCGTGCTCACGCCGAACAGGGTCTTGAAATCTTCGGGGTACTGCTTCTTTTCTTTCGCCATGGGGGATTTCCTTCCGATCCTGCTGTTTTTTTAAATCAATTATGGACTTAAACCGATCCAGGTATCAAAACCAAAAGCCACTACTGCTGCGGGGCATCGATCTCCGCGAGGGCCTGCTTAATCAACTCACTCCAAACCCTCTGCCCGTCCCGGTTGAGGTGAATGCCATCTTCAACGAATAATTCCGGGCGAAAGCTGCCATCCGGGTTGGTCATGACGGCTGTGGCATCGATGAAGACCATCTTTTCTTGCGCGGCGCAGTACTCGCGCAGGTAATCATTCACGCGCTGGATTTCGTCCCACAATTCTGCTCTACCGGGCAGGGGCAGGCCGGACATGACCACAAAATAGGCATCCGGCAGGTTCTGGCGGAAATGGGCGTACATGGCGTCCTTGTTCTTCATCACAGTTTCTACGGTTGCGCCGCCCATGTAATCGTTCGAGCCGGTCTGGAAGAATACCGCGTAGGGCTGGTATTGGAAAAGGAGCCGGTTGGCGTAGCGAATTAAATCTGCGTCGGTGCTGCCGCCAAAGCCGTGATTCTGGACAATGTAAGGGGCAAGGTCGGCCTCCATCGCTTCCCAGCGGGCAAAGTTAGACGCGCCGTAAAACACCGTTTCGCCCGTTCGCGAAGCAGGGTACCGGAAGTTGATCGGAAGTGTTGCGAGCGCTTTCAAAGGTCCCATGTAAAAAAAGCCAAAGACGATCAGCTCGATAACCCCCACGACTGCCAGAACAACCAGGGTTATGGTAAAAATTTTCCGGATCCGTTTTGGATTTCTCGCCACCCAAACCTCCTCATCTGGTTACCAATCCTAAGCGCGAGCGATTTTTGCCCTGGGCTATACGCTGCATGGTAATCGACAACTAGAGTGTATGCGTTTCGCAGGAGGCAGTCTATCAAATACAGGATTTTTTTATCAAAAACCCGAAAACTTATCCTTTGGCCTGCCGGCGGTACTGCATGGGCGTCATGCCTTCGCGCTCGCGGAACACTTTCGTGAAGTGGCTCTGCGAGCTGAACTGGAGCGAACCGCTGATATCGAGGATGGTGTAGGGGGTGTACTGGAGCAGGAGCTTTGCCACCCGGATGCGCTCGGCATGGATATAGTCCACCGGCGATTGGCCGACCTCAGCGTGAAAGCGCTGCGAAATGGTGCGCTGGCAGAGATTGGCGGTGCGGGCCAAATCCGCCAGGCTGATGGGGGCATACAGGTGAGAGTCGATATAATCACAGCAGGCGCGCACCGGCGCGGAGTAGCTCACGCGCCGGCTGTGTTTCTTGACCCCCTCGCTCAGTTCTTCGGCCATCTGGAGCAGCAAAGCGGAAATTTTCTGGATATCGCCGCTGCGGTCCATGCGGCGGCAGTATTCGTTGCAGATATCATACGCCGGGCCGGGCGGCAGCCCGCCGCGCACGGCTGCCCGGGCCGCCATGGTCATGAATGCGATAAACAGGTACTTCTGCTGGCGAACCGGGTCGAGCGACATCTGTCCAAGCTCAAAGTCCACCGGCGTTTTTAGGGCCGCCAGCAAAGTCTGGGTATCGCCCCGCTCGATCGCCTGGAGGAAGTGCTGTTCGTAGGCCTCACCCGAATACATGCTGAAATCCACTTTGCCCGGTTCGATGGAATCGGCAAGGGTTAGCAATTCCCCGGTGCGTGCATCGAATGTGTTTGCTGCCGGTGTGTCCACCGGCAGCAGGTCCGCCGGATCGTAGGTTTTTCCCGTGCACAACTGCGCCAGCAGCAGGACGGCGTTGAGAAACTTCGGGTAGCTCATCTGTGGGATGGGCGGCTGGCGGGAGAGCGATTCAAACACCTGGGGCGGAATACCCTGGCTGGCAGCGATATTGACCGGCCCGAACAACAGAGTCTCTCTCGCGGAGACCGGGAGGATCGCCAACAGGTGATGCTGCCCAACGGCCAGGATCAGCGGGCGCTCATCACCCGCCGGGGAGGCGTCTTTCAGCGAGAGGCAGCTGCCCAGGAAGCCGCCGGAAAAGTCGCCGGCCCAGGTGGGAAAGCGGAACAATGCGGCGCCGCGCTCGTCCCGGCAGCTGACCGGGATCGCGGTGACGTCATAAAACCTTGCACAGGTTTGGGTGACCGAACCGAGCTCGTTTTCTTCCACGGCGTCTAATCTTACCACAGGCGATCCGGATTATGATAAATACCTCTGATTCTTGATAGAAATACCCTGCCGCGCGCGGTATGCTGGAAACAAAACCATCTATGCCGCTCGCGCCACTGCGGGCCACGCAAAACAATTGTGGAGATTGCTTCGTCGCAAAGCCTCCTCGCAGTAACAGATCAAATAAAGGAGAACGATTGGATATGAGCCGGTTAAGCGGATACAGGGCGGGCGTCAACCTGGGGCATTGGCTGTCGCAGAATAATGGGAAGTCGCACGAGCACTTTTCCTCGTACATCACCCGGGCGGATATCGCCCGGATCGCCTCGTGGGGGATGGATCACGTGCGCCTGCCGGTGGATTATTTCACCTTTGAGGATGACGCAGCCCCGGGCGTTTACAAAGAAGACGCGCTGGCGTATGTGGACCAATGCCTGGCATGGTGCAAAGAGGCAGGCCTCAACCTGATCCTGGACCTGCACGAGGCGCCGGGCTTTGCATTTTTTGGGGTCAACCCGGCGATCGAGAATCCAATCGCCATCCCAGGCGCAAAAACCAACACCCTGTTTACGGACGAAAGCCAGCAGCAGCGCTTTATCAACATCTGGCGCATGTTCGCCAGGCGCTACGCGGCGGAAGGGCGCAACCTGATCTTCGAGCTGATGAACGTGCTGGTCTGGCCGAGCACGGGGCCCTGGAATAAGCTGTGGCTGGAGACGCTGGCAGCCATCCGCGCGATCGACCCGGACCGCACGGTGATGATCGGCGGCAACCACAACAACGACCTGCGCGAATTGAAGCACCTGGCGCTGACCGAGGACCCGGGCGTGGTGTACACCTTCCACATCTACGAGCCGGGCATGTTCACCCACCAGCGCTCGCCCTGGATTCCGTACCTGGCGAACTACCCCAGGCCGGTCACTTACCCGTTTACCGTCGCTGAGCACCACGAGTTTTTTGATGCCTTCGACCGCCTGGGGCTGGTGCCGCCGCTTTACCGCCGCGAGCGGTTCGACCGCGATTTCCTGTCTGACTGGCTGGAGCCCGCCCGGCAGTTCATGGCGGAAACCGGCAAGGAACTGCACTGCGGCGAATTTGGGGTGGGGGATTTCTGCGATATCGAGTCATCCATCCGCTGGTTTGAAGATATCGTTGGTCTCTTCAACGAAATGGGGGTCGGCCATAGCGCGTGGAGCTACGTCGGTTTCGGGCACATCATGGAGGACCGTCCTCGCCGGGAGAAGTGCGAGGCGATCATCAAGATGATCAGCCAGATTTCCGCAACAGGCCCAGCAGGCCCTTGAGGACCCTGCCGTTGATGATGGCCAGCAGGGCTTCGAGCCGGGCGCGGGTGAACATCCCGCCGCTCATCAACATGCTGCGCAGGGGCATTTCCGCGCCCATGCTGAGGATCATCACGCCGGTGGGCGTATCCTCCTTGCCGGCGGCGGCTTTTTGCACGCCCCCGCGCATGACCCCGTACAGCAGCCGCCCGACGAAGGAGCCGGCCATCTCGGAGAGCGGGGTGTTGAGCGTGTACTGCCCCTTGACCGGCCCCACGTTGGGCGGGACGGGGTGCCCCAGCAGGGCCTCAAAACCGGCCTGGGGGAAGCGCCCGGAGCCTTCCGCGGCGCTGTGGGTGGGGTGGTAGTAGGCCGCCAGCCGGTCTTTATCCGGCGGGGTGACCCGGCCCTGCCCGTCCGGCAGGCGGATGACCGCCGACAGGCGGATGTCACGCGAGGAGGCGCCCACCAGGATCTCAAAGTCGCCCGGCTCCACGACCCAGCCCTGGCTGCCGGCGTCGAAGAAGGCAAAGGCGCGCGGGCCCAGGGCGATGGCGATCTCGCGTTCTTCGCCGGGCTGGAGGGCGACTTTGGCGAAGCCCTTCAGCTCTTTTTCAGGGCGGAAGGCGGTCGACGCGACGTCGCGCACGTAGAGCTGGGCGATCTCCTGCCCGGCCGCGCGGCCGGTGTTTTTGACCTTGAAGGTGGCCGTGACGGTGTCGCCAGTTTGGCGCAGCGCGAGGTCGCGGTAGGCGAAGGTGGTGTAGCTCAGGCCGTGGCCGAAGGGGAAGAGGACCTCCACACCGGCGGTATCGTAGTAGCGGTAGCCGACGTACAGGCTCTCGCGGTATTCGACCGTGACCGGGCCGCCGGGGTAGGGCCGGGCGGGGGTGTCTTCCAGGCGCAGCGGGAAGGTCTCGGCCAGCTTGCCGCTCGGGTTGACCTGCCCGGTGAGGAGGTCGGCCAGCGCGCCCGCGCCGGCCTGCCCGCCCAGGTAGCCTTCCAGGATGGCCGCGACCGAGCCGGCCCAGGGCATCTCGACCGGCGAGCCGTTGCTCAGCACGACCACCACGCGCCCGTGGGCCGCGGCGATGCGCTCGATCAGCGCGGTGTGCCCTGCGGGCAGGCGCATGTGGCGGCGGTCGAGGCCCTCTACCTCGTCCATCTCGCTCAGTCCGGCGCACACCACCACCACATCGGCCTGGGCGGCCGCGGCCAGGGCTTCCTGGAGCAGGGCTTCGTCGACGGCGCCTTTCTCGGTGTAGCCGGGGGCGTAGAGCAGGCGGTCTTCCCCGATGATCTTGCCCAGCTCTTCAGAAAGGTTTTCCAGGTGGGTGGGGTTGATCAGCGAGCTGCCCGCGCCCTGGTAGCGCGGCGATCTGGCGAAGCGCCCGAGCAGGGCCACCTTGACGCCTGCCGGGAGGGGCAGCAGACCGCCCTCGTTCTTGAGCAGGACCGCCCCTTCGCCCGCCGCGCGGCGCGCCAGGGCGTGGTGGGCCTGCGGGTCATAAGCAAAGTCCTGGGCCAGGGCAGGCACGGCTCTGGCAACCAGGGCCAGGATGCGGGCGACCGCCCGGTCCAGCGCGGCTTCGTCCAGCGCGCCGGAGCGCACCGCGGCGACGATTTTGGCCTGGCTGCCGCTGGGCATGCCGGGCATTTCCAGCTCTACCCCGGCTTTGAGCGCCTCGACCGGGTCGTTCATGGCGCCCCAGTCGGTGACGACCAGCCCCTGGTGGCCCCATTCCTCTTTGAGAATTTCAGTCATCAGGCGGCGGTGTTCGGAGGCATAAGTCCCGTTGATGCGGTTATAGGCGCACATCACCGTCCAGGGCTGGGCCTCTTTGACGGCGGTTTCAAAGCCGGGCAGGTAGATCTCGCGCAGGGCGCGCTCGTCGACGAGCGAGTCGGTCGTCATGCGGCGGGTTTCCTGGTTGTTGGCCGCGAAGTGCTTGAGCGAGGCGCCCACCCCCTGCGACTGCACCCCGGCGATGTGGCTTTTGGCCATCTCGCCGGTCAGGTAGGGGTCTTCGGAGAAGTATTCGAAGTTGCGCCCGCACAGCGGGCTGCGCTTGATGTTAGCGCCCGGCCCCAGGATCACGCTGACCTTCTCCTGGCGGCATTCCTCGCCCAGGGCTTTGCCGACTTCATAGAGCAGCTCGCGGTTCCAGGTGGCTGCCAGGGCCGAGGCGGTGGGGAAGCAGGTGGCGGGGACGCTGTCGTGCAGCCCGATGTGGTCGGCGGCGATGGCCTGCTTGCGCAGCCCGTGCGGGCCATCGGACATCATGATGGAAGGCACGCCCAGCCGCTCGACGCCCTTCAGATACCAGAAGTTCAGCCCCGAACACAGCCCGGCTTTTTCTTCCAGGGTGAGCTGCGAAATTAATTCTTGAATGTTATCCATGGAATGTGCTCCTCTTTGCTGCGAAAGATTTTCGGGTTTCAATTGAAATTATCTAACAGTTTTCGCTTTTGATCCTGGTTTGGCGGCAGCGCGTTTCAATCCGCTGTGGAAAAAGCCACCTGCCGAAAAGCAGAGGCCGTCCAAATGGGCTTTTTGGACAGCCTCCTGCCAGTCGATCAAAGGTTCGGCGGGTATCGATCCCCCACGCGTGGGAGACTGTGAAAGAATAGCTTCTAGTGGAAAACTGTCAACGGATTCGTGGTAAGATACGCCGGTGAACGAGACTGCGCTCGCCAAAGTTGAACAGCTTCTGCGCTTCGAATGGAATGTTCTTCTCAGCCAGATAAGCCTTAAGATCGCGGCTGTAACCCTGGTTCAATTGTACCTACCTTCGGAAATCTTTCACAGTCTCTTGGGGGTTCGAAACGCATAAACCAATCCTCAGTCTCCAGCCAGCTGCGCCTCGGCCTCTTCGCGGGTGATCTCGCCCAGGTTGGCCTGGATCATGATGGTAACCTGCTTCCGGTCGATCTTGACCAGCAGGAAGAAGAGCGCCGCCAGCCCGAAGCCGAGCGCGGGGAACAGGTACGAGACGTTCCACAGGCCCTGCAGGGCGCGCGGGGTCTGCAGGCCGATGCCCTGCGCGTTGAGCGCGGCCAGCTCTTCGAAGGAATTGGCGGTCACGCTCACGTACCCGTACGCGCCGAGGATCAGGAGCGTCACCGAGGTCACCAGCGAGGCCACCAGCTTCTGGACGAAGGCGTGGATGGAGAAGATGATGCCGACGTGCTCGGCCTGGGTGCGGTACTTGGCCATCTCGGCAATGTCGGGCAGCAGCATGGCGGAGCCGATCAAGACGAAGGCGTTGGAGAAGCCGCCGATCCCGGCCAGGACGACGAACAGGCCCATGGCCGACTTGAGGAATTCTGGTCCGAGGAAATAGATGGTCAGGCCGGTGGCAAAATAGACCACGCAGGCGGCGCGGATGGCGGTGATCTTGTTGACGCGCTTGAAGATGACCGGGAAGAACGGCAGGATGGCGATGGTGGGGATGACCGCGGCGGCCAGCAAAATGAGGCTGATGTTGGCGTCGCCAAAAATGTAGAAGGCCACGAACAGCCCGAAAGCGGTGGTGTAGAACATGCCCCAGATCAACTGGCCGAGCTGGAAGAAGAGGAATTCCTTGGTTTTCTTCAGGAAGCTGACCATCTCTTTGAGCGGGTACTGCTGCTCGGGGGCCGGGGCGGGCGCGCTGATGATGCGCTCCTTGATCAGCGTCATGGCCGGGATGGCGATGAGGAAGCCGAAGATCGCGAAGAGGATGGCGGCCCCGCTGTAGCCAAAGCTGCCGGCGATCAGGACGGTGCCGATGAACATGACCGGCAGCGAGCCGAGGCCCTGGCCCAGCACGCTGTAGGACTGGAGGAAATTGCGCTCGTTGACGTTGCTGGTCAGCGAGGTGAGCATGCAGCCGTACGGCGCGGACGAAAGCGTGAAGGCGGTGTCATACAGCAGGTAGCCGATGGCATACTGCAGGACGCGCAGCCAGACCGGCGCGTTGGTGTTGACGGTGAACATGATGATGGTGGAGAACGGCAGGATGAGCGCGGCGATGCGGTACCAGGGCAGGTACCTTCCGCTGAAGAACCAGCCCAGCAGCTTCGATTTCCCCGGCTTGAAGCGGACTTTGTCGATGAAGTAGCCGAACAGGACGTCGTTGATCGCGTCCCAGGCCTTGAGGACGAGCAGGACGACCGCCGAGACGGCCGGCGTGACGCCGATCATCAGCAGGTAGGCTGCCAGGAACGAGGACATGAAGGTGTGAACGGTAAAATGTGACCCCGCGCCGACGAAATAACTGAGCTTCTCAATCTTCGGGACGATCCAGTTTTCGCGGCCCGGCTTGACGGCTGGCTGGTTGGCTAATTCCTGTGTGGTCATCCTGTTTTCTCCTCTTCTGATACTTTTTCCGTTTTTGTGTGGGCGACGCAGTCGCCCACACAAAAACGAAATAATTACTCCACAACCACGCGCACGCGGGCGAGGTTCCTGATCTGGGCATATGGGCTGTCTTCTTGCCCGGTGCGGTTTGAAACCGCGCGGAGGGTGGGGAAATAAGTCCCCGGTTGGGTGAAGGTGGTTTCCATCCTGACCCGGGCGACGGCGGAGCCCTCGTCGAGCGGCTCGAGCGCCGCTTTGCACGGGAAGGCGCCGCTGCCGTCAAAGTCGAATTCGGCATTGGTGACCCGCCCGGCCTGTGGGGGCAGGCTGACCGCGCCCTCGAATACGACCGGCTGGCCGGCTTTGACCACGGCCTTCTCGCCGCCGTTGGCGGTGAGCGTCACCACCGGCTGGATGCCCCTGCGCTGCGCGGCGGAGGGCGGGAGGAGCACCTGCCCATCGACCACCTCGTAGGCAGTGCTGGCGGGCGGCTCCACGTCCTGCTCGACCCAGGCGCTCAGGTCGCGCAGGGCCTGCTGGAGCACGCCCAGGTAGCTGACAGCGCGGGTCGGGTCCTCAAGCTGGTCCGCCTGGTCGCCATGCAAGGCGTGTTCGGTATACCAGAGCCGGAAGTGGTCATCGGCGCGAGCGCCCAGGTGTTCGCGGACCCGGTCGCGATACCAGTCGCACTGCCAGGGGAAGGCCTCTCGATCCAGGAGGGAGCCCAACAGGATCATCTTGCCGGTGAATTTCCCGGTGGGCAGGGAGCCGGCGGCCATCATGGTGAAGATGGGCCCCAGCAGCATCGGGCGCTGCGGATAGATGGGGCTGCCGGCTTCATCTCTGAATTGATCCCAAACGCGGTACTCTTTGCCGGGCACCTGGTGGCGGTGGTAGGTCTGCACCGCCAGGAAATTGGAATTATCGACCCGCACTGCATCACCCGGTTTAATATTGAACAGCGCCTGCGGAGAATTGGTTGGGCCTAAGGCCACCATATCCCCGGCGACCCTGGTCAACTGCAGCGTCGTGCCGGCGGCATCCCCGCTCAAAACGACCAGGTCGCCCCCCAGGAAATCCACATCTGGCAGGCTATCGTCCAATTGAAAAGCTACGGGCATTTCTCCTGCTGCGCCGCCCAGGCTCTTCCAGGCCAGGTCGGCGGTGCCGCGCTCCGCAGCCGAAACCGGCTCGGCGAGCCCGAGCGCAACCGCCTGGTCCAGCGAGAGGCGGGCTTTGATCTTGCTCGCCTGCTGGAGGCGCGCTTTCAGCAGGGATACGGGCGGGTTCGCGCCCAGGTAACCGGGCTTGTGCCAGAAATCTTCGCTGAAGTATGCGCCGTCCGCCATGACCACGCCCTGGTAGAGCACCAGGAAGCCGTGGATCCCCATGGTTTTGTACCCAAACCAGGCTTTTGGCGGGAAGCCCATGCGGGTGACTTCCCGCAGGGCCTCTTTTTCCTCGTCATTCAGCCCGGCGTACATGTCGCCGCTGCCGCCCGGTTCGAGGGCGTCGATGATCTGGGGCAGTTTATCTTTCAGGATGCGCATGGCGTGCATGCGGACGCAGAAGACGTTGGGGATGGCCATCGGCGAGCCCAGGACGTAGGGGACGACCCCATCCCACACCCCGCTGGTATTTTCAATCCCCCCAATGGTGCGATAAGCCCCCCCGCTGCCGCCGAAGGCATAGCCATACGGGCGGCTGCCGCCATACAGCGCCTGGGCGACCGTGCGCGAATACTGGGCCGAGGCCGCGTTGGCGCGATAAGCGCCAATGGTGGGGTCGCTGCGGGCGCCCGGGTTGGTGAAATCCGTCCGCCCGCCGCCGTTGGTCTCGATCAGGTAAGCGCCGCTGGCAATCGAAAAGCCAATCTTATCCTCTTCACCGGCCGCGCCCTGCGAGAGGTTTTCGCTATCCGGGAAAGGGGTGATGTACTGGAAAAAGCGGCCCTGGTACCGGTCCGCGGGCGGGAAGTAGAAGGAAAAACGGGTGTCGGTGCCTTCGAAGCCGCCGTGGACGTAGCGGTGGCGGACGGGCCGGTCGCGCCACTCGTCGTTGTCGACGTAGGGGTGGGCGAACAGTGGATCGGTTGCCGCGGAATTCATCGTTTCCATGGGAAAAATCTCTCTTCGGATGTGCCTGGGGATGGGCGCCCGCGTCTTTCGGCGGCCGGGCGGTTGGGATGGAGCAGGAATTAAGCAAATTATAGAAATTCGAAGGGGGGTGATATACCAAAAATGTAAGATTTATGGTAAAAAAATAATATCCTTGATGCATCCGGCCGGTCTGGAGGAGCCACAGGCGCATGAGCGTATTTGAAGCCCGAAATGCGGAAGTATTACCCAGCGGAGATGAAAACTCGCTGTTCAACGAACGCGAGCTGGAGACCTACCATTCGACGCACGCGTGGAACCAGTTTTTGCTGCGCGCCATCGCCAACGGGAACCTGCCCATGGTCGAGCGTTTCTTCGCGGTGAACGAGCAGCGGGGGATCCGCATCGGCAAGCTGTCCGACAATGAGCTCAGGCAGGCGCAGTATATCGCGGTGGGGTTAACCTATGAGGTGAGCCGGGTGGCAATCGAAGCCGGCATGTTTGAGGCCGACGTGTTTCTGGAAGCGGACGCGTTTATCCAGAAAATTGATCGCGAAACCTCCCCCTCCAGAGTGCTCGAGATGATCTATCAATCGATCCTGGGATGGACGCGAGCGATCCATGAAATCCGCTCCCACCAGGTTGTTTCACCGCCCATCCGGGCCTGCCTGGAATATATCTACGAGCACCTGCACGCGCGGATCACCCGCGAAGAGCTGGCGGATATCAGCGGCTTTTCCGGGCCGTATCTTTCCGCGCTGTTCAAGAAGGAAGTCGGCGAAAATATCCCGGCCTATATTTTGCGGCTCAAGGTCAAGGCGGCCCAGGAGATGCTCCTGAACACAAAGCGATCCCCGAAGGATATCGCCTTTATCTTCAATTTCAGCTCGCAGAGCTATTTTATCCGCTGCTTTAAGGAAATCACGGGGGTCACGCCAGGGGAATTCAGGAAAAGGGAATTTGGGCGGCGGGCTGGCGCGCCGCTGGCGGAAAGCGGGCCACACGGTCACTGAGATCGGGCGGGGATGCATCAGATGCGGGCTTCCTTCAAGCGGCTGGCCTGCCAGCGCAGGTCGGCCTCGAACCCGCCCCGGGCGGCGGAAAAAATAGGATAAACCCTGTCCTATAAGAAGGTATTGACATTTGCTGCGCTTTCCGCTAAGATCATACCAGTAAGTTAAGCCCGCGTTTTGGAGTGATTGGCCGGCTCCGCCGGCAAAAATCGCCCCAAAACAAATCTTAAAAAGAACTCTTATCCAGAGAGGTGGAGGGACAGGCCCTGTGAAACCTCGACAACCAGCCCGAGCGCCGCGCGGCGGCGCAGAGGCATGGTGCCAACTCCTGCAGGGCGGGACGCACGTCTCGCTTGATCCTGGAAGATGAGAGCAGAACACCGGCTGGTGCCCGTGCAAACCTCTCCTGATATCCAGGGGAGGTTTTTTTCATCATCGCCGCCGGCGCGCCCGGCCAAGGAGAGCTGTTTATGCCCGTGATCATCCCCGATACGCTGCCCGCTTCCGACATCCTGGCCGGGGAGAACATCTTCGTCATGCGCGAGCAGCGCGCCATCCACCAGGATATCCGCCCGCTGCAGATCGCCATCCTCAACCTGATGCCGACCAAGATCGCCACCGAGACGCAGCTCCTGCGCCTGATCGGCAACTCGCCGCTGCAGGTGGAGATCACCCTGCTGCGCACGGCCACCCACGAGAGCAAGAACACGCCCGAGGAGCACCTGCTGGCCTTCTACCAGACCCTGGCCGAGGTGGAAGACCGGCGCTTCGACGGGCTGATCATCACCGGCGCGCCGGTCGAGCACCTCGAGTTCGAGCAGGTCGACTACTGGCCCGAGCTGACCCGCATCATGGACTGGAGCCTGAAGCACGTCTACGCCACCCTGTTCATCTGTTGGGGCGC
Source organism: uncultured Anaerolineaceae bacterium (assembly GCA_964490575.1). Taxonomy (GTDB): domain Bacteria; phylum Chloroflexota; class Anaerolineae; order Anaerolineales; family Anaerolineaceae; genus DSYU01. The sequence goes on from CAZBDC010000042.1 coordinate 31,302, forward strand.
GCAGGCCGGGCTGTACCACTTCTACGGCGTGCCCAAGTACCCGCTGCCGGCCAAGATGTTCGGCGTCTTCCCGCACCACGCCACGCGCAAGAACGTGCCGCTGCTGCGCGGCTTCGACGACGTCTTCTACGCGCCGCACTCGCGCCACACCGAGATCCGCCGCGCGGACGTGCTGGCTGCGCCCGGGCTGGAGCTGCTGGTCGAGTCGGACGAGGCCGGGGTGTACATCGTCGCCACGCCGGACGGGCGGCAGGTGTTCGTGACCGGGCATTCCGAGTACGACCCGCTCACGCTGAAGAGCGAGTACGACCGCGACGTGCGCCTGGGGCTGCCGATCGAGGTGCCGCGCAACTACTACCCGGACGACGACCCCACCCGCGCGCCGGTGGTGCGCTGGCGGGGGCATTCCAACCTGCTGTTTGTCAACTGGCTCAACTACTACGTCTACCAGGAGACGCCGTACGATTTGGGCCGCCTTGAAGGGGAGAAAGACGCCGGGAAGGACCTATCCCCCTCGGTCCCCCTTCCCGATCCGGGAAGGGGGAAGCGGAGAGCCCCCTGATACGCGGATTCTGCTATGCTCCGTGGGGGTTGGGTCCTAGCGGAGTCAGGTTACAAAGCGCGATTACTTTATCATTAAAGGAGTTTCCCTGATGTCAGAACCAGCCAACACCCGCAAGTTCGGTTTCACCACCCGCCAGCTTCACGCCGGGCAGCAGCCTGACCCGACCACCCGCGCGCGCGCGGTGCCCATTTACCAGACCTCTTCGTACGTGTTCGACGACACCGAGCACGCCGCGCGCCTGTTCGCGCTGCAGGAGATGGGCAACATTTACACCCGCATCATGAACCCGACCACCGACGTTTTCGAACAGCGCATGGCCGACCTGGAAGGCGGGGTGGGCGCGCTGGCGGCCAGCTCGGGGCACGCCGCCCAGACCATGGCCATCCTGGCCATCTGCGAAGCCGGCGATCACATCGTCTCGGCTGCCACGCTGTACGGTGGGACCTACAACCAGTTCAACTACACCTTC
>CAZBDC010000043.1:0-2384 GCA_964490575.1 uncultured Anaerolineaceae bacterium
GGGATCGAGCGCAGCAGCGCCTCGGTATAGGGGTGGAGCGGTTTGTGGAAGAGCGAGTCGACATCGGCCTGCTCGAACACCTCACCCAGGTACATGACAATGACTGAATCGCAGATCTCGGCCACCACGCCCAGGTTGTGGGTGATCAGCATAATGGCCATGCCAAAGTCGCGTTGGAGGCCTTGCATCAGCTCGAGGATTTGGGCCTGGGTGGTCACATCCAGTGCGGTAGTGGGCTCGTCGGCAATCAACAGGGCCGGGTTGCAGGAGAGCGCCATGGCGATCATCACGCGCTGGCGGAGGCCGCCGCTCAACTGGAAGGGATAGTAATCCACCCGGCGGTGGGGCTCTGGGATGCCCACTTTTTGCAGCATTTCGATGGCTCGCTGGCGGGCCTGCTCTTCAGTCATCTTATTGTGGAGCCGGATCATCTCGATCATTTGCGCGGCGACGGTGTGCACCATGCTGAGCGAGACCATCGGTTCCTGGAAGATCATGGCAATTTCTCCGCCGCGGATAGAACGCATCTCGCGGCTGTCAGGGCGATATTTCGCCAGGTCGACGGCCTGGGCAGCGCCGTTCCCTTTGGTTTGGTTCATCCACAGGACCTGTCCCTCCACCAGGCGGCCCGGGTGTGCGACTAACTGGAGGATTGAGAAGGCGGTTACGCTTTTTCCGCAGCCGCTCTCCCCAACCACACCGACGGTTGAGCCGGGGTAAATGGTAAAATCCGCGCCATCGACGGCCCGGACGATGCCTTCATCCAGGAAGAAATGGGTTTTTAATCCCTTGACTTGCAGTAAAGGTATTCTTGATTCTTGGTTCATAGTCCATTCACCTCATCCCAGATGAATTAGCGCGCGTAGGGGTCGGCGGCGTCGCGCAGACCATCGCCCAGGAAGTTCAACGTCAGCACGGCCACGACCACTGCCAGGGCAGGCAGCATCAGCCAGGGGGCCGTGGCGATTGAGCGGATATCCTGCGCGTCTTGCAGCAGAACGCCCCAACTGACGACCGGCTCGCGCAGGCCCAGGCCCAGGAAACTGAGCGAGGTCTCTGACAGAATCATGGTCGGAATGGCCAGGGTGACGGCGGCGATGATGTGGCTGGTGAAGGCCGGCAGCATTTGCAGCAGGATGATGCCCAGCTCACTCTGGCCATCCAGGCGGGCCGCGAGGACAAAATCTTCTTCGCGCAGCGCCAGGAAACGGCCGCGCACAACGCGCGCCAGGCCGGTCCAGCCGATTAAAGAAAGGATAATGGTGATGCCGAAGTAGACCTGCAGCGGGGGCATGCCGGGCGGCAGCGCTGCAGCCAGCCCCAGCCAGAGCGGGATGGAGGGGATCGAGCGCAGGAACTCGATCAGACGCTGGATGACATTATCGATAGCCCCGCCGTAGTATCCCGAAATACCGCCCAGCAGAATGCCCAGCACCAGGCTGAGGATCACGCCGATCAGGCCAATCGACATGGAAATGCGCGTGCCGGAAATCAGGCGGCTGAGCAGGTCGCGCCCGAGCCGGTCCGCGCCCAGCAGGTACATTGGCTGGGTCGGGTCGACCGGGCCAAACAGGTGCACGTCCGAAGGGATCAGCCCAAGGAGCTTATATTCGTAGCCTTTAACGAAAAAGCGGACGGGTACTCTTTGGGCCGGGTCGACTTCAAAGGTACGCCGTAAGGCGACCGGGTCAACCTTGGAGATATATCCGTTGACCATCGGAGAGAATTTGCCCTGGTCGTCGAACAGGTATAATTTTTGCGGGGGAGCGAAGAGATATTTCGAGTTCGTCATCGTTGGTGGGAATGGCGCCAGGAACTCGACGAACAACGCCACCAGGTAGATCAAGGTTACAATCACGCCGCTGATCAGCGCCAGTTTGTGCTTGCGGAACTTCCACCAGACCAGCTTCCACTGCGGCGCAACATAAGCCTTGGCCTCTTTTTCCGCGACTGCCGGGTTAGGACTAATAACAGCTTCAGTAGCCATAAATCCTCGTTTCTTCCGCCGGTGTCCCCGGCAAGCATTTATTGGTACCGGATGCGCGGATCCAGGTAAGCCAGCAGGATATCCGAAAGCAGCGTTCCGATGATCGTCAGGATGCTCAGAAGGAGAATGATCGATCCAGCCAGGTACATATCCTGCGATTGGAGAGAACGCAGCAGCATCGGTCCGGTGGTTGGTAGGCTCATCACCACGGAGATGATGATCGATCCGGAAACCAGGTGGGGTAGCGTCCAGCCGATCGTGCTGACAAAGGGGTTGAGCGCCATGCGAACCGGGTATTTCATCAGCACTTTCCATTCTGGCAGGCCTTTTGAGCGCGCTGTAACAACGTAAGGCTTGCGCAGCTCATCCAGCAGGTTGGCGCGCATAATGCGGATCA
>CAZBDC010000043.1:2394-21685 GCA_964490575.1 uncultured Anaerolineaceae bacterium
CGTACCGCCTATAGCCAGGATCAACACCGGCAGCCAGATATGACTGATCAGGTCGCCAACTTTGGCCAGACTCCAGGGTGCATTCTCAAAATCCGAAGAGAAAAGCCCGCCGAGGGTGGTGCCAAAGTATTTGAACAAAACATACATGATCACCAACGCGACCAGGAAACCGGGGATTGAGATTCCTAAAAATCCCAACAGGGTCAGGGTGTAATCGCCGAATGAGTACTGCTTTACGGCCGAGTAGATCCCGGTTGGCAGCGCGATGATCCAGGTAACAAGCACGCTGGCCAGGGTAAGCGCCAGGGTCAGCCAGACCCGTTCCCAGATCAGGCTGGAAACCGGCTGGTGAAATTCGAAGGCAATTCCAAAGTCACCGCGAGTCAGGATGCCCCACATCCACTTGCTGTACTGGATGTACATGGGCTGGTCAAGCCCATATGATTTGCGTAGTTGGGCAAGGACTTCCTGGGCCGAGGAACTGTCGCCCTGCGCAGCCTGGGCCGCGACGTAGGTGGTGGCGAAGTCACCGGGCGGAAGCTGGATCACGGCGAAGGCCACAACGGAGGTCACAAAAAAGGTTGGGATCATGTACAACAAACGCCGGAGAATAAATTGCAGCATAGCGTTTCTCCTGAGACCAAATTACAGATGAGCGTTTTTTTCCTAAAATTTGATTTACTGCAGGGACAACAGTAAGTACTGTTGTCCCTGCAGTTTTTGCATAAAACGGGCCAGGGGCATCCATATAGTGCGATGCCCCTGTTAGAAATTTTACTGCGCGAAGAAGAAGGTGAAGGTGTTGTAGGGCGCGGGGGTGGGGAACGGCCAGGAGTTGATCATCGTATCAGGCACGTTCTTCATGTTATTTTTGACGGTTCCATACCCATCGGGGGGTGTGCAGATACCAATCTGGAAGAACTGGTCAGCTGATTTTTGCAGCAGCTCATCCATGATGGCTTTCTGAGCCTCGAAGCCGACGGTAGCCTTGGCCTTATCAAACAGATCCATCAGTTCCTTGACTTCAGCGGGCGGCTCTTCGGCGAACTCGGAGGTCGAGCCGTTGTACCACATCTGCCAGGCAATCGCCCAGGACGACTCACCGCTGTAGGGGAAGAACGAGCGCATATCCATCATCGGGTTGACGCCGCCTTCGCCGTTCCAGGTCATGCCGTCCAAATCGTTGGCGTCCTTGCGGGTGTAGAGCAGCGAGCGATCTTCGGGCTTGGCTTCCACGTTCACGCCGACGGCCTTCCAGTAGCCAGACAGCATGTTCGCGGCGTCGACATGGTCCTTGAACGCATTTGAGATTTCCAGGACGATGTTGAGCGGCTTGCCATCCGGGCGCAGGCGCATGCCGTTGGCGTCTTTGTTCGGGATGACTTTGTCCAGGTACTCATTGGCGAGGTCGACGTTGTACTCGAGGTACTGGGTGGCCATCTGCTCGTTGTAGAAGGGCGAGTTGGCCAGCGGGGCGACCTGCCAGGGGATGGCCTGGCCGACGTAGACCGTATCGATGATCTCCTGGCGGTTGATGGCGTAGGACATACCGATGCGGAAGTCTTTGTTGCCGAGCACTTCGCGCATGCCGGGGTCTTTGTGAGTCAGGTTGAACATGACTGCGATCTTGTTGCTGGATGCTTCGGGCAGGGCGAAGAAACGGTAATCGCCTTTCTCCATGTTATCGAACAGGACAGCTTTGTTATCCAGCGTGTTGTAATGGCGCATCTGGAAGTCGATCTCACCGTTGGTGGCCTTGAGCAGCATAGCTGGAATGTCATCGTAGACATTGAAGGTGATGGTGTCGATGTAAGGATACTGCTGCCCATTCTGGTCCACTTTCCAGTAGTACGGGTTGCGTTCGAACACCACACGGGTGGCGTTGCCGGAGTAGGGCTCTTTCACCATCCAGGCGTCCAGGGTTGGGCGACCCGGGACGGCAGCTTTGCCGGGGCCGCCACAGTCGGGCGTGTTAGCGACCTTACCGCGGAACAGCTCGATCCAGTTGGCGTAGCCGGATTCTTTTACTTTGGCTTCAAGCTCAGCTGCATCGGCGTACTTGGCATGATACTGCATGGAGTAATGCTTGGGGAAGCACAGCATGGTGCGGGCGTCGACGTGCGCCACGTACTGTTCGAACAAGCCATAGGGCTGGGCGAAGGTGAACTTGATGGTGAAGTCATCCACTTTGGAGACCACACCGACGTCTGTGCCGGTCTTGAGCCAACCAGGCGCCGAGGCGCTCAGGTCGGGGTTGAGGACGATATCTTCGTACCAGAAGAGGATATCGTCGGCGGTGAAGGGCTCGCCATCCGACCACTTGATGCCCTTGCGCAGATAGAAGGTGTACTCGGTGGCGTCGGCGTTGACTTCATAGCTCTCGGCGATGTTTGGCTGCACGCCGTCCCAGTTTTTGGTCCACCCGATCAGCGGTTCATAGAAGATCGTGCGGATGAAGCTGGCATCGTCAGTGCCGCCGCGCAGGCCCATGCGCCAGTTGCCGCCGTACTGGCCGACTTCTGTGGCTTCGACAACCATTGGGTTCTCGGGCAGGCGCTCTTCGACGGGCGGGAGCGTACCGGCCTTAACCATCTCGGCCAGGGCAGGAGCTTCCGAGTACTTGGGGGCGGCTGGTTCTTCGACGACCGGCGCTTCTGTGGGCTTCGCCTCCTCAACCGGCTTCTCTTCGACCGGTTTCTCTTCGACTGCCGGGGCTTCGGTCGGTGCGGCGGGTTGGGCAGGCTGTTCCGTGGCGGTGGGGACGGCTGGCGCGCAGGCGCTCAACACCATCGTCAACACCACCAGGACGCTTAATAAGACAGACAAGCGTGAACGTAACATGGTTCCTCCAACAAAAAGTGTAGGGCGAATTTGGCAACAGGAGAGACAACAGGGAGATGGGTTGTATTTTCCCTTAATGGAAAGAGGCGATTACTCCAGGTTGCCTTTCAATGAAGATAGTACCAACCGCAATGAGCGCGGTTTATACCCTCAGAAATGAAAAGCCTACCAGTAAAAGTCGATCTATTCACGAATAGGGCGTTTGGAAGCAGGCACGATGTCCTTTCGTTAGTATAGATGGGTTAACATAATTTGTCAATACTTTTCTGGCTTTTTTCTTGACTTCGCCCTATCCTTTCACTATAATATGTGTAAGTTTTCATGAAAGGATCAAAAATGGGTCAGTCCAAAGCAACGCTTGCGCAAGTTGCTAAAGTTGCGGGTGTTTCATCTGCCACCGTTTCGCGGGTTATCCATCACACCGGTCCGGTCAACGAAGATATTCGCGCGCGCATCGAGGCTGTGATAGCCGAACTGGGCTATGTGCCGCGAAAAAGCGCCGTCGCTGAGAAAGTGCAGGAGAATGCCATCGCTGTGTTAAGCGGGGACCTGATCAACCCATTTTTTGCCGAAGTGATCCGCGGTATCCAGGAAGAGACCGATAATTACGGCCTGACCCTCAATCTTTACAACGTGACAGGTTACCCCCAACGCCAGGATCTGTTGGTGCAGAAGCTGTACCGCCAGAACCTGGAGGGGGTGATCTTAATGGGCAGCCAGCCGTTCCCGGCCCTGGTGGAATGGCAGCAGAGACAGCACCTGCCAATGGTGGTGATTGATCGCCAGGTCGATTTGCCAAATGTCCGGTGCATCCGTGTGGATTTTGAAAACGCCTTCTACCGCGCAACCCAGCATTTAATTGACTTGAACCATACCTGCATTGGGTTTATCTCCTCTTACACCAATACGGACATATCTGCTGCCCGGCAGCGAGGGATCGAACTGGCTCTGCGCGAGGCCGGGTTGGAGCTGCTTCCGCAATATTGTGTTTCAGTCCCGCCTGGGCCGGAGGTGGATGGCGGCTTCCAGGCCATGAACCTGCTGCTGGACCGCCCGGCAGGCGACTGCCCGACCGCCGTCCTGGCATTCAATGATGTAATCGCGCTCGGTGCGTTGCGCGCATTGTGCATGCGGGATGTGCGCGTTCCGCAGGAATTTTCGATTATTGGTTCCGACGATATCTTCTCTTCGCTGTATACCTGCCCGCCGCTAACCACCATCGGGCAGCCGAAATTTCGCCTGGGCGTCCTGGCAGTCCAGCATTTGCAGATGATGCGGCGTGCGTCCTGGTCGGAAGAAAATACCTGCACGCTTCTGGACAGCCCGCTGATCGTGCGCGAGTCGACCGGCCCGGCACCGCGTTCCAGTAAGGATACCGTTGAAGATGTGCAGAAACATCAAAATCCTCTTTAACTTTGACCCGCCGGCCAGCGAGGAAGAGATCCAGACGGCTGCTTTGCAATACGTTCGCAAGATCAGCGGGTTCAACCGGCCGTCCAGGGCAAATGAGGCGGCGTTCCAGGCCGCGGTGGATGCGGTCGCGGCAGCCTCGACTGCCTTGCTGGCTGCTCTCCAGACTGGCTCGCCGCCGAAGAGCCGATCTGAAGAAACTGCGCGTGTAAAGGCCCGGGCCGCAAAGCGTTTCTCGGGATCCTAGGCCGAGGAGGAACGCGGCGGCAAATGGAGTATGAGCTTACCGGTCGATCACCTCTAGAGAACGGCTTCTTTTTCCTGCTTTGTTCCTGGGATTGCGTATAATGTATTATCCGGCGTCCTGGCCCTGAGCTTCAGTTGCCGGGGCAAGGGTGGCTGTTTCCAAGATCAGCCAGAAATGAGGTGTTCATCTTGGCTCGAATTTCTCACAAGCTCAAAAATTCGCTCGAGGGCGCGCTGGCTGGTGGGGGGGACCCGGCTACTTCACCGCTGTATGTTTTTGGTCCATTTTTACACCTCATTGTGGTGTCGGGCGCGGCGCAGGTTGTCTTTGGTGAAGCGATCTGGTTGGCTGTGCTGACCATCGCGGTGGTCTCGGCCATGTACCGGTTGGTCATGCGCTGGGTTACGGATGGCTCTGGTGGCAGCGGTCTGAGCGAGGAAGAGTTTAGCGGGTGGGCGGTTAAGGTAGACGCTGCCATCACCTTTATCGAGTACACCCTGACCTTCCTGGTCAGCATGGCTGCCATGGTGACGTTTATCGCGGACCGGTTCCCGGTCCTTAACGGCCATATCCTGATCATCCAATACCGCGCTCTGGTCGCTGTGGCGCTGAGCCTGTTCACCGGCTGGCTGGTCAACCGTGGGCCCAGGATCGCCGCACGCGCTTTTGGCCCTGCTACAGCCGGTGTTTTGATCCTGTTGTGGATTATGATATTCGCCACCCTGGTCCAGACTGGTTTCCATCTACCGGTTCTATCCCTGGCGGCTTTTATCCCTCCAAATTTGCACTTTACCGTCGGCGGCTACGTACGGATCCTGGCGGTGATGACTGGCATTGAGGTGTTTGCTAACCTGGTAGCCGCTTATGATGGCTCACCGGAGCAGAAAAGCCGGAAGGCTTTCCAGAGCCTGCTGATCATTATGAGCACCACTGCCATGACCATGTTGGTTGTCGGCCCGGCGATTTTTTCCCTTTCGGATCCTGCCAATCCACACGTGTCGGTTTTTACCCAGACGATGGATAAGCTCCTGCCGGCGCCCCTGCCGTACCTGGGCTCGCTGGTGGGTATCTTTGTCCTCATGTCGGCCTCGGCCGCCAGCGCACAGGGTTTACAGAATCTGGCCCTGGGCCTGCGAGAGCGACATTATATCCCGCCTGCCTTTGGCGCCTTGAACCGCAATGAGGTGGCGCATAAGCCGGTCTGGCTGCAAGTCGCCATCGTCAGCGTGTGCTTCTTGTTGTTTGGCACGCGGGAGGAGACTTACCTGGCCCTATACGCGGCTGGCGTCTTCATCTTATTGAGCATGACAGGCTGGGCCGTCACCCATCGCCTGGTGGGTCAGATCTCCAGCCAATTTTCTCTCCCTAAGATTGCCCTGGTTGCCGGGACGGCAACAGCTGCTCTGCTGACGACCGCCGCGACGCTGATTATTTTCGAGGAGCGATTTCTGGAGGGAGCCTGGGCTTACTTTATCTTCATTCCGGTTCTCTACCTGGTTTTCACTTACTTCCGGAAGCGGATCGGCGCACCGTCCCCTGAGATGGACTACCTGGGGCAAATCGATTCGAACCTCCTGGCTGGTTTTGGTTTTGGGCAGGCTCTGGTCGAGAATCAAGAACCTGCAAATGGTGAACCTGTGCCGCTGAAGTTGGGCTGGGTGCCCGAGCAATTGGTCAAGGAACATTATATCCACCGAAATATTTCTATAAATCACGTTGTCACACTCCTGGACGGCTCGAGTTATGCTGCCCAGGCTTTACCCATGGCCCAGTTTATTTGCGAGATTACCGGCGCGCGCCTGACTCTCCTGTCTGCCTCGCGAGAGTTCCAGGCAGATGATGGAGCGCAGGTAGAGGCTGAAGCCTACCTGTGTTCGGTGGCTGAAAAGATTCACGCAGCCGGGATCCAGGTAAACTGCGCCGTTCGAACCAACTCGGCTGCCGAAGCCACCCAGACGTTGGTCGGAGAACAGGATATTGACCTCGTCATTCTTACCACCAGAGGGGGATCAGGGGAGAAAAACTGGCTCCACGGTGGGCTGTCCAGTAAGCTCGTGCACCTGTTGGATATTCCTATCCTGCTGGTGCAGGTATTTGAGAGCGGCCCAGCCGAAGCGCCACACTTTGGGCGTATCCTGGTTGCACTGGACGGCTCAGTTTTCGCCGAGCAGGCGCTGCCTTATGCTCGTTTGCTGGCCCGTCAGTTCGACTGTGAATTGATGTTCATTTCTGTCCCGGCGGTGCCCGAGAGCGTGAAATACCGCGCCCCGGCCAGCGTTATCCAGGCGATTCGCAAGCAGGCGGAAGCCAGCATGCAAAAATACCTCGCATCCATAGCGGGCAGGCTGCACCAGGAAGGTCTGGATGCGCGCGTGATCGTAACCGGCTCTTACCCGGCCCGCACCATCGTTGATGTTGGCAAGCGTGAAGGTGTTGATTTGATCCTGCTTACTTCGCAGGGGCGCGGCGGCCTGGACTTGCTATTTATGGGTAGTGTGGCGCAGCAGGTGGTGCAGCTTTCAGACAGCCCGGTCTTCATTATCCCGATCAATAAAGAACTCGAACAGACCTGATAATTAGCCTGGTTTCGGGGGCTAGTTCTGCCGGCTGCCCAATTGATTCAAAATAAGGACTGTACCATACCCAACTGCGATGAAGATCAGAGCCAGGATTACCTCGCCGGTCAGGGCTTGTGGGAGTACGTTGAATTCGAGCCAGTGGGCTTCTTCCAGGCCGGTGGTTTGCTGCAGTTCCTTCCAGGGCCAGACTTTGCGCAGCGCGCCGATCACCAGCCCGATCAGAGCGGCCACGGTCAGGCTATAATGGCTTTTGAGTAACCAGCGCAGCACCCGGGCAAAGAGCAGCAGGCCGACGACTGCCCCGGAGCCGACAAACACCAGCGTCAGCAAGTTGCCGCTGACCAGCGCGTCCAGGATCTGGTGATATTTGCCAAGCACCAGCAGGATGAACGCGCCCGAGATGCCGGGCAGAATCATGGCGCAGATCGCGATAGCTCCACTCAGGAAGAGGAACCAGGGTGCTGATGGGGTGTCAACCGGGACCAATCCAAACAGCAGGTAAGCGCCGAATGCGGTGGCAGCGGTGACGAGCAGGGTGATTGGCGTCCAGCGCGGAATGCGTTTTGCCACCACCCATACTGAGGCCAGCACCAGCCCGAAGAAAAATGCCGCGATGATTTCGGGGTGCTGCTCCATACCCCACACCAGCAGCCGCGAGATGGTCAGAACAGCCAGCGCCAGGCCAGATCCAACCACTGCCAGGAATCGCCAGCCGGGTGTGTTAAATGCCTGGCGGAACTGCCCGCGCAGGATCAGGCGGAAGAAGCTGCCATCGATCGCGTGGATGGCATGCAGCAGATCTTCGTAGATCCCCATGATAAAGGCGACTGTACCACCAGAAACACCGGGCACCACGTCAGCTGCGCCCATCGAAAACCCGCTGAAAAAAAGGTGCAGCAGGCTTTTCCCCTGGGCTGCTTTCTCTCTCTCTGGAATGTGCACTCCGGCCAATTCTTGTTTCACCATATATACTCCTGAATGGTACAATTTCATTGCACCTTTTGTTTGCGTTTGGCGTCTGCGGTTGCATTAAAAAAACCACCACAGCCAAAAAACTGCGGTGGTCTTGCTTTTCCAATGGGGCCGGGAGGATGGACCTCCGGATTGACGACCTTCCATCCTGCACTGCAGGAAGCTACTCCCCAACCGATCTTCAACAGTTTAACCGCTGGCAAGCCGCCTGTCAAGAACAAATGAATGAAATTATAAAAGGAGTCAGCCCATGAGCACAATCTTTATTCACAACGGAATCCTGTTTGACTGTACCGGCCGCGACCCGCTTTCGGGCGGGGCGATCCTCATCGAGGATAACAAGATTATCGCTGCCGGCGCGGAAGGCGATCTTGCCCTCCCGGAAGGGGAACTGGTCGAAATTGACGCGGGCGGTGGGTGGATCCTGCCGGGTTTTATCGATACCCATGTTCACCTGATGATGGAAGGCGGAGACCTTGAAAAGAGCTTGCTGACGCCTTTCTCCTACAACTTCTATAAAGCCATCCCATTCTTCCGCCGCACGCTCGAGGCCGGGGTGACCACTGTGCGCGACGCAGGCGGGCTTGACCTGGGTACCAAGCGGGCGCTCGATGAAGGGTTGGTGCCCGGCCCGCGGGTGAAGATCAGCGTCAACGCGCTCTCCATCACCGGCGGTCATGGCGACTCGTGGATGCCCAGCGGGGCTGACCTCAATGCCTTCGCGGCCTACCCGGGTATGCCGGATGGGCGCTGCGATGGGCCGGAAGAAGTGCGCAAGAAGGTGCGTGAGATGCTGCGGGCAGGCGCCGAGGTGATCAAGATCTGCTCGACCGGTGGGGTGATGAGCCCGACAGACCGCCCTGAACACACCCAGTTCTCACCTGCTGAACTGGCGGTCATCGTCGAAGAGGCCAGCTTCCACGGCGGGCTGAAAGTGATGTCGCACGCCCAGGGCACCCAGGGCATCAAGCAGGCCGTCGAAGCCGGGATCCACTCGATCGAGCACGGCATTTTCCTCGATGACGAGGTGGTGCGGATGATGATCGAGCGTGGCACTTTCCTCGTGCCGACCCTGCTGGCGCCTTTCTCCATCCTCGAGCAGGCCGCTAAGAACGAGCGCTTCCCCCCTTATGCCGTTGCCAAGGCGCGCGATGCATATGATTGGCACCGCAAAAGCATTGCCCTGGCTTACCAGGCCGGCGTAAAAATTGCCATGGGCACCGACGCCGGGGTGATGCCGCACGGAACGAACCTGCGCGAGCTTGGGCTGATGTGCGAGATTGGCATGACTCCTTTTGAGGCCATCCTGGCAACCACCCGTACGGCGGCCGAATGCCTGGAGTGGCAGGACCGCCTGGGCACCCTCGAACCCGGAAAACTGGCCGATGTGGTCATCTGGAAAGCCGACCCGCTGGCCGACATCCACGCGCTGGAGGATAACGACAACGCCGTAGTGGTGATCAAGGATGGGAAGATCGTAAAAAATCTGCAAGCATAGGTAAAAAAGAACTGCCGGCCCTCGCGAGGGCCGGCACGAACTTTCACGAACACTATCTGGTGCGCCTGGTCTGGTTCACGGCAATTCCCCCTCGGATGCGCCGCTCACTCAAACCGGTTTTGCAGTCAATCCCCCTGACCAGACCTAGATCGTTATCTACCGTCGTTCTAAATTCATTTTAGTGGTTGGGACCGGTTGTTGTCTATCACCCCAAAGAGTGATTCATGGATCACCCTGTTGTAGTTCGGTTTATACTTCGAAAGTACATCAAAGTCTGGCCGCCGCTGCCTGAGATTCATATGTAGATTGAAGGAGGTGCCCGATGGAACTGATAGACTTTTATTACGATAATAACGATGTCCGTCTTCATGGGCTGGAAGGACCGGCGACAGGACCACCGCTGGTGCTGCTCCATGGTGCCACCGGTAGCGCGGTGGAGTGGATGTCAATCATCCCGCACCTGGCGGAGCGCTGGCATGTGTTTGCCCTGGATTTGCGTGGGCACGGGTTATCGGGCCGGCCGGTGGAGCGCGCCGGGTATCATATGAGCAACCATGTGGCCGATACCCTGGCTTTCCTGCGCGGCCGGGTCGAGCAGCCGGCAGTTCTGGTCGGCCATTCCTATGGTGCAGTGACTGCCCTGCTGGCCGGCATGCCCGGCAAGGACTTCATCCGCGCGCTGGTTCTGGAAGATCCGCCGGCTATGCTGCGCCGGCCGGAAGTACCTGTGGGCCTGGAGGAAAAAGGCGGCTCTTTTAACAACTACTTCACCCGGGTCTATCAAATTATCCGCTCTGTGCAGACTGTCGACGAGATCCTCGACTGTGTGTCAGAGATGGTTCCGCAGGCTCCTCGTGAAGCACTTCGCCCGTGGGCGCAGAACCTGGCCTGGCTGGATCCCAACTTCCCTCTGGCAATAACGGTCGACGATCGCCGGGAGACCGTGCGGGGAATTGATTTTACTGCCCACGCGCACAGAATTGCCTGCCCGGTTCTCTTAATGCAGGCTGATCAAGAGAAAGGCGCGGCCTTGCTGCCGGAAGACGCCGATTTCCTCCAGGCGGCGATCCGGGATGTGCGGCTGGCTGCCTTCCCGGGCGTGGGGCATGGCATCCACACGGACCGGCCCGAGGCTTTCTTGAAAGTGCTAGATGAATTCCTGGACGGCTTGCCATGAAACAACCTCCCCCTACCTGCCTGGAATCTGCTTATGGGCGAATCGAAACTGATCGCGACTGCTACGCGCCGCTTGATCCGGTCACCGTACGGGTGTCTGGCCGGCCGGGTGACGACCGCTGCCGCCTGCGCGTGTGTGATCCCGACCAGCGCCTGCTGGCGGTATATGACCTGGCGCTGGTCGATGGTCAGGCCGTTGTGACTTTTCCGGCAGGCGGTAAACCAGGCGCTCATTACCTCTATCTCGTTCTGCCAGGGGAAACGCGCAATGGAGGGCGCTGGAGCCGCTACCGGAACTACGAGGTGGCTGCTGAGACGGAGGTCCACACGGGCGACCCGGATTTTGATGACCTATACCCCTTCATTCGTGCTCGGATGCGCCTGGGTCGCCGCGCCTATGACACGCCGGCCGGGCGCTTCGTCGGCTATATCTCCGGAGATACCTGGCACTTCGACGGAATCTGGCTGCGCGATTGGATTTACCAGGTACCGGCCTTTCGTTTCTGGGAACGGGAAATGACCTGCGGGTTGGACCGTTTCCTGGAGCGCCAGCGAGAAGATGGCATGGTCCCGGATGGGATTGAACGGGACGGGCACACCTGGCGGGTAGGGCTGGAGTCGGACGTCGAATACATCCTGGTGATGGGGGTGTATGGGGCCTGGCAGGCCACCGGCGACGATGATTGGCTGCGCGAGGCGCTGCCAAGGCTGGAGAAAGCGCTTGCGTATATCCAATCGGACTTAAAGCATTGGGACGTCGAACGTGGGTTGATCAAACGGCAGCATTCCTGCGACACCTGGGATTACGACATCGACGGGGCCAGCGACCGCGGCGAGGGCCGCTACGTGGTTGCCACCTGCGACCAGTCAGGCTACGCGCTGGCTTTCCGCCTGATGCAGGCCATGTATGAAAGCCTCGGTCAGCCGGACCGGGCGGCGGCCTGGGGGGAGCGCGCCGCGCAATACCGCCGGGCAGCCGCCGGTTTGCTGTGGGATGGGACAAAATTCCTCCATCACGTTCACCTCGACCCGATCGAACATAATGGATTCAATGAAGCCGGGCAGCTGGCAATGGGCAACACCTGGGCCGCAACGCGCGGGCTGGCGACCTCGGAACAGGCCCGCGCGATCGTGGACGAATACCGCCGCCGCCACCTGGCTACCGGCGACCGCTATCCGTGGTGGTCTTTGCAGCCGCCTTACCCCGATGAACTGGGTTACTGGCGCGACGATTTCCGCCAGGCGGGCGGATACGCCAACGGCGGGCTGATGCCGTGGGTGGGCGGCGAGCTGTGCCGGGCTGCGCTGCAAAACGGGCGCGAGGCTTATGGGGTCGCCCTTCTGCGCCAGTACGCCGGCCACCTGCGCGAGACGGGTGGGTCGCACGTCTGGTATTTCGCCGATGGCCGGCCTGGGTTCCGCACTACTAACGAGGTCGACTACACCGGCTGGGGTATGGCCGAGTGGCTCAACGCGCTGGTGGAGGGCCTGGC
Source organism: uncultured Anaerolineaceae bacterium (assembly GCA_964490575.1). Lineage (GTDB taxonomy): Bacteria > Chloroflexota > Anaerolineae > Anaerolineales > Anaerolineaceae > DSYU01. The sequence goes on from CAZBDC010000043.1 coordinate 14,611, forward strand.
GGGCGTAAAGGACGAGGCGAGCCGCTTTGCAGCGGCGAAGGTCAGCCCGCGCTGGGCTGCGGCGGGGGTAAACCAGGCGCGAGTCTGCGCCAGCTATGCTGCCAGTGAGGGCTATATCGCTTATGATTACCACCTTGGAGAGGCGCTTACCCTGCGCGTGACCGGCTCGGGCCGCCAGGCACACTTCCACCTTCTACTGCCGCCCGGATGGCAGGCCCCCACCGCCGAGCTGGATGGCCATCTGCTTGAGGCGCAGTTGACCCGCGAAGATGAAAGCCTGTACATCGACTTCACCGTCTCGCTGGAGGGCGTGCGGGTTATCCGGATTGTGGGCTGATCGTGAACCCCGGGCAATCACGGATGGGAAGATCATATTAAGAGATATCCGGCCTGACGAGCTGGTTCGGTCGGTTCGGGAGGCTTACCAGGGCAAAACACAACTGCATCCGGATATCGCCCAGAAGATCATGGCTATCATTACACGGAAAACGCCGCTGGCTGTTCATTCGTAACCACAGAACGATTTAAAGGCTGATTAACTTCCTCAAGGAGTCAGATCCATGCAACCTTTCTGCAAATCGATTATTGGGCGCCAATTCGAAGCATCCATCCGGATGTTCGAAGATGTTGTGAGGCGCTGCCCGGATTCTTTGTGGACCAAAAATTTATGGGTGGATGGCAGTATGCCGCCCGGATTCTCGGATTTCTGGTATGTGGTCTACCATACCCTGTTCTGGTTGGATCTGTACTTGAGCGGGACGGTGGAAGGATTTACACCTCCTGCGCCTTTTACTCTTGCTGAACTGGACCCGGCCGGGTTACTCCCAGATAGGGTGTATGACCGTGCCGAGCTGCTGGCGTATCTCGACCACTGCCTGCAGAAAAGTCATGCCGTCATCGATGCGATGACGGAAGAGCAGGCCCGGCGTTTGTGCCGCTTTCCCTGGGGAGAACTGCCCTTCGCGGAGCTTCTGCTCGATAACATGCGCCACGTCCAGGAGCACGGCGCGCAGTTGAGGATGTTCCTTGGCCAGCAAGCAGGTTTACAGGCCCGCTGGTTGGGGAAGTAGGCGCATTCTATCCTTCCAGGGCTTCCATTTGGAGCCTGGCGCGGTTGAGTAAAAAATAAGAGGCTGTCCAAACAGTCTTTTTGGACAGCCTCACAACGAGCCAAGTATCAAAACAGGACTGACAAATTTATTTGACCAGGTTGTAGATCACTGTGTGCAGGATGCCGCCGTTGCGGTAATACTCTACCTCGACCGGGGTATCGATGCGCGAGAGTACCTGGAAGGTGATCTGGCTTCCGTCCCCGCGGCGGGCATATACGGTCAGCTCGCCGCCCGGCGTTACGACCGCGCCTGCGCCGGGGATGTCGAATACCTCGTGCCCGGTCAGTCCCAGGCTGTGAATGCTGTCGCCCGGTTTGAACTGGAGCGGCAGCACGCCCATCCCAACCAGGTTAGAACGGTGGATGCGCTCATAGGACTCGGCGATGACGGCCCGCACGCCCAGCAGGAGCGTGCCCTTGGCAGCCCAGTCGCGGCTGGAGCCGGTGCCGTATTCCTTACCGGCCAGCACCACCAGCGGGATGTCCTCTGCCTGGTAGCGCATGGCAGCTTCGTAGATCGTGGTCTGCTCGCCGGTTGGCAGGTAGACGGTATAGCCGCCTTCTACGCCCGAAACGAGCTGGTTCTTCAAGCGGATGTTAGCAAAGGTACCGCGTGTCATGACCCGGTCATTGCCGCGGCGCGAACCGTATGAGTTGAAGTCGGCTACCGTGACCCCGTGGGCGAGCAGGTACTGTCCGGCCGGCGACTTGACTGCGATCGACCCGGCCGGCGAAATGTGGTCGGTGGTGATCGAATCACCCAAAACGGCCAGCGCCCGGGCCCCTTCGATCCCACTGCGCAGCGGCGGTGTGGTAGTCATGGTGGTAAAGTAAGGCGGTTCCTGAACGTATGTCGATTGGCCATCCCAGGCATAGATCAGGCTTTCTTCGCTGGGGATGGCATTCCACGTCTCATTCATGTCGAAGACGTGGGCATAATTTTCGCGGAACATCTCGGGTCGCAGGCTGGCCAGGATGGTCTGTTGGACTTCCTGCGATGTAGGCCAGATGTCGCGCAAATAGACCGGCTGTCCGTCGCGTCCAAGCCCAAGCGGCTCCTGCTCCAGGTCGATATCAATCCGCCCGGCCAGTGCGTAGGCAACCACCAGCGGCGGCGAGGCCAGGTAATTGGCCAGGGTTTGCGGGCTGATGCGGCCCTCGAAGTTGCGGTTGCCCGACAGCACTGCTGCAGCTACCAGGCTTCCCGCGTTGATTGCATCGATTACCGGTTCGGGCAGTGGGCCTGAGTTGCCAATGCAGGTGGTACAGCCGTATCCAACCAGGTCGAAGCCCAGCTGGGCCAGCGGCTCGAGCAGGTTGGCTTTGGCCAGGTACTCGGTCACGACCCGCGACCCGGGCGCGAGACTGGTCTTGACATAGGGCTTGACCGACAGGCCTTTTTCGACCGCCTTTTTGGCTAACAGCCCGGCCCCGACCATGACGGTCGGGTTGGAGGTGTTAGTGCAGGAAGTGATGGCAGCCAAAACTACCGCACCATGCCCGATTGTGGCCGAGCTGCCGTTCAGCTTGACCTGGGCGGTGCGCTCCATCTCTTCGGGTTGGATGGCGAAGCCGCGTTCGTTCTTGGGCGCCAGCAGGGCTTTGGCAAAACCTGACTTGACATCGCGCAGCGCCACCCGATCCTGGGGACGCTTAGGCCCGGCCAGCGAGGGCTGGACCGTGCTCAGATCGAGCTCGAGCACGTCGGTGTATTCGGGGTCGGGTGTCTCATCAGTGCGGAACAGGTGTTGGGCCCGGTAGTAAGCCTCGACCAGCTCAATCAGCTCGGGCGGGCGGCCGGTGGTGGCCAGGTAGTCTACCGTCCCCTGGTCGACCGGGAAGAACGTGATCGTGGCGCCGTTTTCCGGTGACATGTTGGCAATCATGGCCCGGTCAGACAGTGACAGAGAGGAGAGGCCCGGACCGAAAAACTCGACGAATTTCTCAACCACGCCCTTTTTGCGCAGCATCTGGGTGATGGTCAGGGTCAGGTCTGTCGGGGTTACCCCTTCAGGCAGCCTGCCGGTGAGCCGAAAACCGATCACATCGGGGACGAGCATCTCGATTGGCTCTCCGACCATGGCCGAGATGGCTTCGATCCCACCCACGCCCCAGCCAACCACGCCCAGACCGTTGATCATGGTGGTGTGCGAATCGGTCCCAACCACAGTGTCGGGGAAGGCTACCAGCTCGCCGCCGGCCTCGCGGCGCAGGACAACGCTGGCCAGGTATTCCAGGTTTACCTGGTGGACGATGCCGGTGGCCGGTGGGACGACGCGGAAATTATCGAAGGCTTTCTGAGCCCAGTGCAGGAACTCATAGCGCTCGTGATTGCGGGAAAATTCCAGCTCAGCGTTGCGGGCCAGCGCATCGGGGGAGGCATAATAATCGACCTGAACCGAATGGTCGATGACCAGGTCGACCGGCACGGTCGGGTTGATCTTCTGCGGGTCGCCGCCCAGGCGGGCCAGGGCCGAGCGCATGGCAGCCAGGTCGACCACCACCGGCACGCCGGTGAAATCCTGCAGGATGACGCGGCCCGGGTAGAAGGGCATCGAGGGGCGCTGGCCTTGTGGCTGCCAGCCGGCCAGGTTGAGCACGTCCTGGCGGGTGACTTTATAGCCGTCCAGTTTGCGCAGCACGGCCTCGAGCAGCACGCGGATCGAGAACGGCAGCCGGTCAATTGGGCCCAGGCCGGCCTGCTCCAGCCGGTCCAGGCGGTAGATCGTGTAGGCGCCCGGGCGAGTGATGAGCTGGTCGCGGGTGTTGAAAAGATCCTGTGTCATATACAAACCTCCCATTTTCTATAAACCTGGCTTACAGCGATGCGATCAGCGCATCGGCAAATTCCGATGTTTTCATCAGATGGGCGCGATCCATCAGGCGGAAAAGATCGAAGGTGACCTGCTTGTTGACCACGGCCAGCTCGATGGCTCGCACAATACTGTCGGCAGCCTCATGCCAGCCCAGGTATTCCAGCATCATCACACCTGAGAGCAGCAGAGAACTTGGATTGGCGACGTCCTGGTTGGCAATCGTCGGCGCTGTGCCGTGGGTGGCCTCAAAGACGGCTACGCCGGTGTCATAATTGATGTTGCCGCCTGGCGCGATGCCCACGCCGCCGACCTGGGCAGCCAGGGCATCCGAGAGATAATCGCCGTTAAGGTTCATGGTCGCCAGCACGTCGAACTCTTCGGCGCGGGTGATGGTTTGCTCGAAGACAATATCGGCAATGACGTCCTTGATCAGCAGCTTTCCGCTGGCCAGGGCAGTGGTTTGTTCCTGGTTGGCGGCCCCCTCACCGTGTGCGGAGCGGGTGCGCTCCCACTGGCGGCGGGTATAGACCCGGTCGGCGAACTCAAATTCGGCCACGTCATAGCCCCAGGTTCTGAAGGCGCCCTCGGTGAACTTCATGATGTTGCCTTTATGGACCAGGGTTACGCTGCGGCGGTTGTTGGCCAGCGCCCAGCGAATGGCCGCCGCTACCAGGCGCTGGCTGCCCTCCTGCGAGATGGGCTTCACCCCGATCCCAACGTTTTCTTTGAAACGGATTCGTTCATATTCTTCGGGAAAGTACTCCTGAAGCAGGCTCAAGAAGCGCTCGTTCTGGGGAGTGCCGGCGGCGAACTCAATCCCGGCGTATAGATCTTCGGTGTTCTCACGGAAGGTGACCATGTTGACGCGTTCGGGGTACTTGACCGTGGAGGGCAGGTCTTTGAACCAGCGCACCGGGCGCTGGCAGACATACAGGTCGAGCTCCTTGCGCAGGGCCACGTTGAGCGAGCGGATGCCGCCGCCTACCGGGGTGGTCAGGGGGCCCTTGATCCCGACTTTGAACGTGCGGAAGGCTTCAAGCGTCTCGTCTGGCAGCCAGGTGGTGAAGTTGTCAAAAGCTTTCTGCCCTGCAAAGACTTCCATCCAGTGGATTTTGCGTTTGCCGCCGTAGCTGCGCTGGACGGCGGCGTCGAACACCCGCCGCGCCGCGCGCCAGATGTCCGGGCCAATTCCATCTCCCTCGATGAAGGGGATGATGGGATGATCGGGCGCGACCGGCGCGCCATTCTGCACGACAATTGGCTGCCCGTCTTCGGGCACCTGGGAAATGCTAAAGCCCATGCCTGCAAAACCTTCCCTTTCTTAATATTTGACTTGACAGGTCCCTATTATACACTTTATAATCGGACTTGTAAATACGGGACACTGTCCCGTTCAGCGGGACGAATCAGAAAGGGAAGCGCAGATGCCGGCAGAACAGTTGCAGACCCTGAACCGGGCTGTAGCGGTGATGGATTGTTTTTCCCATGAACACGCCGAACTGGGTGTGCGCGAGGTGGCGCGCATGCTCAATCTTTCCAGCAGCGCGGCCGGGCGTTTGCTGGCTGCGCTAAAAGAGTTGGGTATGCTCAGCCAAAACCCGGATACGCGGGCTTACTCGATGGGATCCAGGGTGCTGGGCTGGGCCGATATCTACAGTTCCACGCTGGATATTCGCAACAATGCTTACCCGGCCATCGTCGAGCTGCACCAACAGACTCAGGAAACCATCAGCCTGTACATATTGGAAGGCCGCGACCGGGTCTGCATCGAGCGGCTGGAAAGCCCGCAGAGCGTTCGCATCGTCCAGCGCATCGGCCGGCGGCTGCCGCTGTATGCCGGATCGGCGGGTAAAGCCATGTTGGCTTTTCTTCCCCCTGAACGCCAGGAGGTAATCCTGCAGGCCTCGCGGCTGGAGCCGCTTACGTCCAGGACGATTACCGATCCGGTTGTGCTGCGCCGCGAGTTGAAGAAGATTCGCGAGCAGGGCTACGCGGTGAGCTATGGCGAGTGGCTCGTCGACGCTGCCGGGGTGTCCGCGCCAATTTTTAACCAGAATGGCGAAGTGGCTGCCGCGGTGTCGATTTCTGGGCCCATCTCGCGTTTCGGCAAAGAAGTTGTGGCCGGCTACTGCATCGAAGTGAAGCGGGTGGCGGCGTTTATTTCGGAACGGATGGGCTATCACTCGTAGTTGTAAGTTTTACCAGTTTGCCTGGTCCACGGGCCGTCCTTTGTTATAATTATCCTTCCAGGAGCGTGAAAAATGATTATCATGGATCGGATCGAAGAGCAGTTGCCATCCTGGCGTGAGCGCGTCCGGCGCCTGGTCAAGGAGTATGGTTCATTTAAAGTCAGTGAAGTGACCATCGAGCAGATCTACAGCGGAATTCGCGGGGTGGAGGTGAACGTGAGCGATATCTCCTATGTCGATCCGCAGAACGGCATCCGCATCCGTGGCTATACCATCCCTGAACTGCTCGAAAAGCTGCCCAAGGCGAAGGATTCTAAGTACCCGCTGGCCGGTGGCATTTTTTACCTGTTAATGGTCGACGAGATGCCGACTTACGAACAGGCCATGGAAGTGGAGGCAGAGTGGAAGCGCCGTAGCCGCGTGCCAATCTACGTCTATGAGCTGATCCGCACCATGCCGGCCTGCGCCCATCCGATGACGATGTTCTCGCAGGTCATCCTGGCGCTCAACTGCGAGTCTATCTTTGCCGAGCGCTATGGCAATGGGATGCAGAAGTCGGAATACTGGAAAGCCACCCTGGAAGACAGCTTTAACCTGATTGCCAAGCTGCCAAACATCGCCGGGTATGTCTACAACTTGCGCTATAAAGGTGGGCGGCAGGTCCAATACGACCCCGACCTGGACTGGAGCGCCAACTTCGCGAACATGCTCGTGCCCGGCAACAAGGAATACCAGGATCTGATGCGGCTGTTCATCGTCCTGCACTCCGACCATGAGGGCGCCAACGTCAGCGCTCATACTGCCCAGCTGGTGAACTCGGCCTTGTCGGATATCTATTATTCATGCTCGGCGGCGATGAACGGGTTGGCCGGGCCGCTGCACGGGCTGGCCAACCAGGAATGCCTGAACTGGCTGCTGACGGTATACGATCACTTCAGCGGCCTGCCCAGCAAGGATCA
>CAZBDC010000043.1:21695-31386 GCA_964490575.1 uncultured Anaerolineaceae bacterium
CAACTGTTTGACTTCGCCCGCGCGTGGATCCGCTCGGGGCAGGTCATCCCTGGCTACGGTCACCCGGTCCTGCGCGTCACTGACCCGCGCTTCACCGCCCAGTTCGAATTTGCGAGCCAGCACCTGCCCGATGACGAGATCTTCCGCCTGGCCGGGCTGGTCTATGAGGTAGTTCCCCAGGTGCTGCAAGAGACCGGCAAGGTGAAAAATCCGTGGCCCAATGTGGATGCGTTGAGCGGCTCGATCCAGAATCATTATGGAGTGAAAGAGGCAGACTTTTACACCGTCCTGTTCGGAATCAGTCGCATCCTCGGCATTTCTGCGCAGTCGGTCTGGTCGCGCGCGCTGGGCAAGCCGATCGAGAGGCCCAAGTCTCTCACCACTCGCATGCTAGAGGAAATAACCGGCATCGTCGAACCGGCCCAGTAAGTCCCATATCCTGTTTGACCCGCCCGATCCGTTCTTGTGCTCGGGCAAGGAGCGGATCTGCGTGGATCGCGTCATTCTCTGGATTATCCTGGCGGCCGTATCCGGCGGATCCGTGGCGCCGTTCGCCAAATTCGCCCTGGAAATCTTCCCGCCTTTTACCCTGATCGTGATCCGGTTCTTCGCGGCCTCGCTGGCGCTGCTGCCGTTTGTCTATTTCAATAAAGAACTCAACCTGAAGATCTTCAAGAATCTGCTCTGGATGGCAGTTGTCGGCTCCTTCAACCCGATCCTGCTGTTTATTGCGCTCCAGTTTACCCCGGCGTCCGTGTCGCCGTTGATTTATGCGGCCATCCCGCTGATGACGGCGGTTTATTTTCAGCTTTTCCGGAATATCAGGATCCCTGCGGAGAGGGTCCTGGGCATCGTGGTGGGATTTTCGGGCGTGGCGATCATCATCCTCCTGCCGCTATTCCAGAGAAACGGTGTTGATATCAAGAGCCTGGGGGGTAACCTCCTGATCCTGGGCGCGGCAATTGCTTTCATGGTCTATGGGATCCTGTCCAGCGCCAAACAGCAGCAGTATCGGATTTCCCCGCTTGCGCTGACATTCTACCTGTCCGTGGTGACCCTGGTCCTGGCAATCCCAATTTCCGTTTTTGAGCTGGTCCGGCAGCCGCTGGCGCTTTCCGCGATCCGGCTCGAGCACATCCTCTCGGGGCTTGAGACCGGCATTATCGGCACGGCCCTGTTTTACATCGCTTATCAGAAAGCCATCCAGCATGGGAACGAGCTGACGGCTTCGTTGTTCACCTACCTGCAGCCAATCGCTACAATCGTTTTCGCGGTTCTGTTGATCGGGGAGAAGATCACCATCCCGTTTATGGTCGGCGGGGTGCTTGCCATCCTGGGGGCGCAGATGGCTTCGGCAAAGAAACCGGTTCGGATACAATCGAGATGAGATCGATCAGAACCTGGCTGCCAGGCTGAAGCTGGTTCCCATGTGATCCAGGAATTTGTCCCGTTCGTTTGTTCGAGGACAAATGTTTCTTGACGTTTTTTGATCTAACTCTATAATAAATATATCGTCCCTTAGCATCTTATGAACTGGCCGCAGGAGCAGAGTATGGCTAAGAAAGATAAAAAATCCCCAAAGAAATCCTCAGAAAGCGATAATGGCAAAGAAAAGGGAAAAACGGTTGGAGTACAAGTTGCGAATGCTTCAGAGGCAGTCGCCCCCAGCCAGTCTCTTCCACCCGATCAGATCATCTTTTTAAGCAAGAAAACTTATGAAAAAGAACTGGCCAGGCTCCAGGTGGAACTGGTCAAGCTCCAGGAATGGATCCGCTTTAAGGGATTAAAGGTAGTCGTTCTGTTCGAGGGACGCGATGCCGCCGGAAAGGGAGGTGCGATCAAGCGCATCACGGAGAGCCTGAACCCGCGCGTCTGTCGCGTGGTGGCGCTGCCGACCCCAACCGACCGCGAAAAGACGCAGTGGTATTTTCAACGCTACGCGGCGCATCTCCCGGCTGCCGGTGAGATGGTGCTGTTCGACCGCAGCTGGTACAACCGGGCCGGGGTGGAACGCGTTATGGGGTTCTGTACTGAGGAGGAATACCGCGAATTTCTCCGCTCGGTGCCGGAATTTGAGCGGATGCTGGTACGGGCGGGGATCATCCTGGTGAAATACTGGTTTTCGGTCAGCGACAAAGAGCAGGAGAAACGCTTCCAGGCGCGCATCGCCGATCCCACCAAGCGCTGGAAGCTCAGTCCTATGGATGTCCAGTCACGCTCTCGCTGGGTGGAATACTCCAAAGCTAAGGATGAAATGTTCGCCCACACGGACATCAAGCAGGCACCCTGGTACGTGGTCAACGCCGATAACAAGATGTGCGCCCGGCTGAACTGCATCCGCCACCTGCTGAACCTGATCCCTTACGATGATCTGACGCCTGAGCCGATCGTCCTGCCGCCGCGCCAGGCAGATCAAGGGTATGTGCGCCCACCCATGACCGATCAGACCTTTGTACCCGAAGTCTACCAGCCAAAAGACAAAGAAGAGGAAGATCAGGAGTAGGCGTCCCAAATCTTAATCGCCTGTCTCGGGCAGTTAGAGAACCTGAACTTTGCCACGCAGATTTCAGGTTCTGAACGAATCGCTCAGAATCAGGCTTCTCACGTGCATGACAAAATCCACGGTGGCCGGAAAGTTCAGTTCATCCGGCTGTGTGTCTTTGCCAGCTTCTTTCCAATCGAGCGCGTTTTGGATGACCGGTGACCATTCGGGAAGCTGCTCTTTTGCCCATAGGGCGGCCTGCTTTTTGGAAACCTGGTCGCCCGTGCAGACTGAATACAGCGCCCGGCAGATCGCGAAAATGGCATACGATTGGGCGTAGCGGTTTTTCATATCCCCGACCCATTCGTCCCAGGCGCGGGCGTGGTCTTTGACTGAGCCGATAAATTCTTCGCGGGTGATCGGCTCGATGATCGTTTTTGGCGGTGGGCCATACAGGGGGATACTGCGCTCGCGGGTCAGGTACCAGTTCATCAGCCATTCCTTTTTGGCCTCCAGGCGGTGGAACGGCTCGCCCGGGCTGATGTTGGCAATCTGGCCCGTGCGTGATTTTACATGTTGCAAAGCATCGACGGGGATGTAGCATACCTCGATCCGGTCATCCCACTGCGGGTTTTCACTGGCGATGGTGGTGTGCATGGCGTCCAGCGCCGCAAACTCGCGGTCATCGAGGTCTGCTGCCAGGGCGGCCAGAAGATCAATATCGCTTGTGTGGGGGTCGAAATCGCCCAGGACGAGTGAGCCTTCCAGGTACAGCCCAACCAGCTTCGCGCCGAGGATGGAATGGATCCTGGAAAGAAGCAGGTCGATCATTCGATTTGCTTCTGGATAATCAGTTGGCTGCATAGGAAGATTTTCGCATAGGGCAGGCATGTTGTCAATTTCCAATTGGTTGGGTATATACTTTTTTCTTCTGATAGGATTGTCTTATCCATGAGCAAGTGAATTGAAGGGCAGCGGTTCAGAATTGGAGTGGCCTTCAGGAGGAATCGATGTTAGAGGTGTTTTTCTGGTATGATTGGATTATCCCGCCTGGCTTTAGCCTCTGGTGGCTTCCAGCAATAACGAAAGACCGGATATGGAATTTGGCTCTACAGGATCTATCTGTTTACCGTTTATCGTGTACCGATCAGGACTTTGACGCATGAATAAAGGTATTCTTTCTGGAATCGCGGCTTATTCCCTGTGGGGCTTTTTCCCGATTTATTTCAAGGCCATGCAGGCTGCGCCGGAGCTGCAGATCGTGGCCCACCGGCTGGTTTGGTCGCTGGTCTTCCTGGCGGCGGTAGTCACACTGCGGCGCGGTTGGGCGGGCATTCGCCCGGCGCTCAATCCGCGCGGCTTGGTGATTTACTTGCTGGCGGCCGTGCTGCTGTCGTTCAACTGGCTGGTGTACGTCTATGGCGTTAACGCCGGTTATATCCTGGAAGCCTCCCTGGGCTATTTTATCAACCCACTGGTGAACGTGCTGCTGGGCGTGTTCTTCATGCGCGAGCGGCTTTCCCTGAGCAAGTGGATCCCAATCGGAATCGCCGCAGCCGGGGTGCTTTATCTGACGATCAGCTACGGGCGCCTGCCCTGGATTGCCCTGTCGCTGGCCTTTTCCTTCGGGTTATACGGGTTGACCAAGAAATATTCTCCGCTTGGCTCGCTGCATGGATTGACGATGGAAACAGCTCTGGTATTTCTACCGGCAGCGGCCTACCTGGTCGCCGTTCAGGTTCAGGGGATAGGCGCGTTTGGGCATGTCTCGCCGGTCACCACGATGCTGCTGGCTTTCTCGGGGGTTATCACCGCCGTGCCGCTGCTTCTGTTCTCGGCGGCGGCGCGCGCCATCCCGCTATCATTGCTGGGGATGCTCCAGTACATTGCCCCGACCTTGCAGTTCCTGGTGGGTGTGTTGATCTATGGAGAGTCGTTTACTCCAGAACGGGTGGTGGCTTTCGGCCTGATCTGGCTGGCCCTGGTGATCCTGACGGTAGGTGGAGCGGTTGAGCGAGAAGCCCGGCGCCGGTTAGAAGTGAAGCAGATAAGCGATAACATCGTAAAGATACTGCGAGATTCGCCTGCCCTGGACGCGGAAGTGTCCATCGAACGGGATCAGAGCCTGCCTCGCACAGTCGAATCAAAATGACCCAACACACCTCATCGTCATTCCAAGTCTCGCTGGCGCCGTGGCTGTCAGTACGAGACAGCGCTAAGGCAGTCGCATTCTATGCGGTGGCCTTTGGAGCGGTGGAAGTGTATCGACTGGAAGGGCCGGATGGTAGTCTGGTGGCCCGGCTGGCGCTTGCGGGAGGCGAGTTTTGGGTGAGCGACGAGTCACCGGAGCACGGCAACTTCAGTCCGGATACGCTGGGCGGCGCGTCGACTCGCCTGATCCTGACCGTGGAAAACCCGGATGCGGCCTTTGCACGTGCAGTGAAGGCTGGGGCTGCCGTGGTTTATCCGATGATGGAAGAACACGGGTGGCGAGTTGGGAGAGTCGCCGATCCGTACGGGCACCATTGGGAGATCGGCCGGGAAATTACGAATACAGCGCCCAGTCGCGGATGATCTGGCGGTTAATGTAGACGTTTTCGAGCCAGCCGCGGCGCAGGTCAGGATCGTTGGTCTGGTTGGCGACCTGCATAATGCGCCGGTAGGCCTGTTCGAGGTAGGGTTGAGCTTCTTCTTCGCGCCCGTTGGCCCACAGCGCCAGAACGTGGATATATTCATAGCCCTCGGGCTGTACGGGGTGTTGTCGAAACAGTTGAATGGCTTCTTCGCTGTAGGCCAGGGCCTGCTCAGGCTGGTTCTGTGAGAGCGTGATCCAGGCGGCTGCCTGCAGCCCAAGGGCCAGCTCGAAGGTCCAGCTCGTTCCGCGCAGCAGGCGGATGGCCTGATCGATCTGCGCGGCGGCGCGCCTGAGCATAGGCAGGTTTCCGGCTTCCCACTCGCGGCGTGAGATGTCAGCGTCGATGATCAACACCATGGCGGCATCGTTGGAGCGCTCCAGCCGGCGCGACAGATCGCGGGCTTCGTCGAGCGCAGCCCGCGCGGCGTTGAAGTTTGACAGCTCGGCGTGGGCCAGGGCGATGCTGAGGTACTGGTCGACTCGTACCAGGGCTCCGCCGAAGTGATAGGCGATCTTGCGCACCTCATCCAACTGGTCCAGGGCAGCCTGGTACTGGCCCATGGTCAAGAGCAGGTCAGCCTTCAGCTTGAGCATGTGCATTGACAGGAAAGGATCCTCAGTGAATTCGGGGTCGGCATACTGCTGGTCGGCGAAGGACAACCCTTCCTCGTAGCGCCCGGCTTGCCGGTAGATGAACCATTGCAGGTTGGCGTAGATCAGCCAGATGCCCATCGTGCTGCGGATGGCCTTCGCTATCTGAAGCGCTTCGCGGAAGTAGCGCTCGGCCTCTTCTGTGCGGCCCATCCAGCCGAGGACCACGGCGATCAAATTCAGCCCCAAGCACTCTTCGTTTCGATCACCCAGTTCACGGTGAAGGCGGAGGGCCTGGTGGCCGACCTCGAGCGCGCGCTCGTAATCCCGCTGGTCATGATAGGTGATAGCTAACCGGCGCAGCGAGATGGCCTCCTGGCGGGGGTCTTTTGCACTGCGGCTGAGCTGGACGGCATCTTCGGCATACTTCTGGGAGACGGCCAGTTCGCCCAGGCCCTGGCTGCCAGTAGTCAGTGAGAGCAGTCCGATCGCCTCGGCGGCCTGGGCAACCAGTCCAGCCTGGCGGAAGCGCGCCACGGCGGTCTCGAGCGCGCGCAGGCTCTCGTGAAAGTCATGGCGGATCCAGGCGCCCCAACCCACCACGCGCAGCGCACGCGCCTCGCGAACGGGGTCTTTGAGCTGCTGAGCCAATTCGACTGCCTGGCGGGCGGGTTCGCGCACCAGCACATTCTCGCTGGCCAGGAACAGGTCGGCCAGGGCGATCAGCGCGTCACAGCGCATGGCGTCATCACCCTGTTCCTCCGCCAGGACGAGCATGGCGTCGATGTCGGCGCGCTGCTCGGTACGCTGGGCCAGCACATCGTATACCTGGGCGCGCGACTGCAAGATATGGAAGCGGTCTGGGTGCTTGGGTGGAGTCAGTTCGAGCGCCTCAGAATAGAAGTGCAGGGCTTCCTGGTTGGCATACAGGCTGCGAGCTCGATCCCCGGCGCGGATGGTGTAGAAACGGGCTTTTTCGGCGTTGCCGGCCTGGCTGTAATGATAGGCCAGCGCTTCCAGGTCATCGGGGTAGATTTTTTCGAGTGCGGCAGCCACCCGGCGATGCAGGCGGTGACGGCGCAGGCTGGTCAAATCGTCGCGCAGGGTCGCAGCAATCAGGCCGTGGGCAAAGGCAAAGCGCTCGTTGGCGATCTTGCCGCCGTTGTGCGGGTGAGTCTCCACTTCGCTGATCAATTGTGAGGCCTGAGCCTGCTCAAGGGCCTCAATTAGAGCGTCTTCGTCTTTCATTTCGCAGGCCAGGCGCAGGACGGCGTAATCGAATTCGCGCCCAATCGTCGCTGCCAGGCGCAGCAAATCCTGGGCATGGGCCGGCAGGCGGTTGATGCGGAGTTGGAGCGCCCTGCGCACACTGCTAGGCAGGTCCAGGTCGCTCAGCCCGCACAGATTCCATTGCCCATTGTCATTGTACAGCTTTCCGTCCTCGATGAGGGCCTTGCATAATTCTTCGATGAAATACAGGTTGCCCTCGGTGATTTTGTAGATCGAGTCGAGGAACTCATCGCTGATGGTCTGTACGAACATGTTCTCCAGCAGCAGGCGGGTCTGCTGGCGAGTGTAAGGCAGCAGGTCCAACGGGTGCAGCAGGCGTTCCTGGGTCAGATCAAAAAGGATCTCTTTGAGGGCCGCATTGCTCTCGCGATCTTCGGGCCGGAAGGTCGCAACAATGGCCAGGCGCAGGTGCGTAGCACGGCTGCGGCGGGCCAGGTGGCGCAGAAAGGCCAGCGTGCTGCCGTCGGCCCACTGGGCGTCTTCGATGATCAGTACCAGGGGCTGGCGCTCGGCCAGGGTGGCGAAAAGCGAAAACAGGCTCTCAAACAGACGCTGCTGTTCGGAGAGCGGGCTGAGGGGCGGGTTGACCGGCAGCGGGCGGGTGACTAAATCAGGAACCAGCGCGTTCAGGTCAGCCAAAACCAGGTCGGAAATCCCGTCTGGCAGTGGCAGGGACTGGCGCAGGACCTGGGTGATCGGGGTGTAAGGCGCAATGCCGCTGGCGTAGCACTCACCCAACAACACCCGCGCGCCGGTTACCTGTGCACGCGAACGAATTTCTTTAACGAAGGGAGTTTTGCCCACACCCGGTTCGCCGCAGATCGCCAGAACATTTTGGGTTGCTGCGCCAGATTGGATTGTGCGCCACAGTTCGCGCACCTGGGCCATTTCTTCCTGGCGCGCCACCAGCTTGCCGCGCGCCAGCCGGTCGATTGGAGAAAGGGTGGCTGGTGGCTCGAACATTTCCACCGCATCTTGCAGGTGATCGAGCACCTGGCGAACCTGGGCGGCTGAGGCGGGCCGATCCTCTGGCGATTTGTTCAGCAGGCGTAGGATCAGCCTTTCCAGTACGGGCGGCAGGTCGGGGTTATAAGTACTGGGCGGGACGACCGGGGCGTTGATGTGCTGGGAGATGACTCCCAGCGGCTCTTCTGCTGTGAAGGGCAGGCGCCCGGTGGTCATCTCGTACATCAGCACGCCCAGGGCATACAGATCGGCGCGGTGGTCGATCTCCTGGCGAAGGGCCTGTTCGGGGGCCAGGTAGTAGACCGTGCCGACGATAACTCCCTCCTGGGAAATGCGCCCGGTGGCCGACCGTGATAGGCCAAAGTCAGTCAGCTTGGCCACACCCTGGCTGGTGACGATGATGTTCTCGGGTTTGAGGTCGCGGTGGATGATGCCGTGGGCGTGGGCATGATCGAGTGCATCGCATACCTGGCGCAAAATGTCAAGCGTGGTTTCCATATCTTGAGGCTTGCGGTCGAAGAGCGACTCGCCGTCCAGAAGCTCCATAACAATGTAGGGCACGCTGTTTGCGTCTCCAGCGTCGTAGATGTTGATGATATTGGGGTGATTGAGGCTGGCGGCGGCCTGCGCTTCGCGCAGCAGACGGGCGCGGCCCTGAGAGCCCAGTGAACTGGCCCACAGCACCTTGACGGCCACATTGCGCTGGAGCAGGGTGTCGCGGGCGCGGTAGACAATGCCCATCCCACCCCGGCCCAGCTCCGATTCGAGGTAATAGCGATTGTTGATCAGCTCTTGCAGCATTGCGGTTCCTACTGGCGTTTCACCAAAAGCATGGTGATGTCATCGAGGGGGGTGGTGTCGACCGAATGGGAAAGTACGGCCGATTCAACCTGGCTGACGATGGCTTCGGCGGGGGCGCGGCGATGTTCGAACAGGAGGTGCTCCAGACGCTGCATGCCAAACGGCTGGCCGTCCGCGTCGATTGCGTCGGTCAGTCCGTCAGTATAAAGGAAGAGATAATCCCCCGGCGCGAGGCAGATGTCTTGCTGCTCGTAGACGGTCTCAGGTTCAATCCCCATTACCATCCCGGTGCGTGAAAGCGGCCGGAGCCCATCCTGGCTGGCGCTGTAGAGCAGGGGCGGGTTGTGCCCGGCGTTGACATAGGCAGCCTGCCCGGTGAGCGGGTCGAGATGGAGGTAGAACAGCGAGACGAACATGGCGTTAGGCGATTTACTGCAAATCAGGCGGTTGGCGTTGCGGATGCTCTCGGCCGGCGACATGGCTGGATGAAGGCTGGCGCGGACGATGCTGTTGGTGAAGATCATGAACAGGGCAGCCGCGGCGCCTTTGTCGGTTACATCGGCGATAACCAGCCCGAGCGCATCCTGGCCAAGCTGGATGAAATCGTAATAATCGCCAGCCACTTCGCGGGCGGGCTGCCAGCGCGAAGCGAACTCCCAGCCAGGCAGGTGGGGGATCCCCTGGGGCAGGAAGCTGGTCTGCATCTCGCGGGCGAGCTGCAACTCGCGTTCCAGGCGGCCTTTTTCGATCGCCATCTGGTAAAGACGGGCGTTTTCGATGGCGATGGCCCCGATAGCGGCGATGGCGCTGAGCAGGTCCAGGTCGGCCTGGGTGAAAATTCCGGTCTCAAACCGGTTGTCGGCGTAGATCACACCTTTTACCTGGTCTTTCACCTTGAGCGGCACGCACATCACCGAGCGGAGGCC
>CAZBDC010000044.1:0-31096 GCA_964490575.1 uncultured Anaerolineaceae bacterium
CTACACCCTATCCTACACTCTTTCCCTACACGACGCTCTTCCGATCTTTTCGCGCCCGCCGCAGCGCAGGGCTTTGAGTGGGCCCGGCGCCTGCCTGCTGGCGGCTATCCTGGCGGCCGGTTTACTGCTGCTGGTGGTGGTGGGGGCTTACTTCCTGGCGCCCTCCCGCACCAACTTTCTCGTGCTGGGGATCGACCGCGTCCCCGAGGGAACCGCGCTTGGGCGCAGCGACACCATGATCCTGGTCTCGGTTATTCCACTCCGGCCCGATGTCACCCTGCTGTCCATCCCGCGCGATCTTTGGGTGACCATCCCCGGCGTAGGGGAGAATCGAATAAACACCGCCCATTTTTTCGCCGAGGCCGAGCAGGCCGGCAGCGGACCGGCCGCAGCTGTCCAGACGGTGGCGGTCAACTTTGGAATTTCCGTGCGTTATTATGTGCGCGTGCGCTTCGACGCTTTTCTCAGCCTGGTTGATGCCATGGGGGGCGTAACGCTCAACCTCCCGGAGGATATGGGCGGGCTTCCGGCCGGGGAGCATCACCTGGATGGGCCGCAGGCCCTGGCGTTTGTGCGCGATCGCCAGGGAGCGGACGATTTCTTCCGCATGGAGCACACCCAGCTGATGGTGCGGGCCATGGCGCTGCAGATGCTCAGGCCGGAATCCTGGCCGCGCCTGCCGTCTGTTTTAGCGGCCGGGCTTTCGTCGGTCGACACGAACCTGCCTATCTGGCTCTGGCCGCGCCTTGGGCTGGCCCTGCTGCGCGCCAGCATTGGCGGCTTCGACAGCCACACCATTAACCGCGAGATGGTCACGCCTTACACGACCGAGGGCGGCGCGGCCGTCCTGTTGCCCAACTGGGAACTGATCAACCCGCTGGTCCGCGGGCTGTTCGGGGACTGAGCTGCGTTTACTTCGCTGAGCGTTTCTCCCAGGTTTCATCATCCACCAGGGTGACGACGCGGAACGCCTCGGCGTACAGCATCTCTTTGCCTTTGGCGCTGTTGGCGGCCCATTCACGGATGGAAGGACCGGGATCCCAGTCTCGCATCTGGCTTTTATGGGCGCGCAGCGCCTCGATCTTAACGTCGATGGTTTCCTCGATGTTGACATAGACGTCGGCGTGATCGCCCCACAGGTTGACATACACCTTGCGCGGCTTAAAGGCATTGATTCCCTCTTCCTTCAGTTCTTCGAACAGGTTTGGCTGCCCGGCGGCCGGAAAAACGGCGTCCAGCGCGGCGGTTGCGGCTGCCCGGTGGTCGGGGTGGTTGATATAATCGGCCCCGGCCCACACGATGGTCGGGTCCCCGGTGATCACCACCTCCGGCCGGAAGCGGCGGATCTCGCGCACCAGCTTCTTGCGCAGTTCCAACGTGGGCTGGAGCATGCCATCTGGTTCGCGCAGGAAGATCACTTCGCTCGCGCCGACGACCTGGGCGGCAGCCTGTTCTTCCGCCTCGCGAATCTCTGCGGCGCGGGCGCGCGTCATGCCTTCTTCATCGATCCCCACGTCGCCGCTGGTGCATAGCACGAAAGAGATCCGCGCGCCGGCCCGGGCCCAACGCGCCAGGGTCCCGGCGCAGCTAAATTCGATATCGTCCGGATGCGCCACGATCGCCATGGCGCTCTCAGGTACGTAAAATGCTTTGTTCATTGCTATCTCCTCGAAAGGTCTTGTTCATCGTACAGGCCATTCTACTCAGCTTGCGAGCCGCTTGCAAGCAGGATTTTTGGGAGAATACGAATGGAGCCTGAAGAACTTTTTCCTGGATTCAGGCTAAAATTTTACCGGGCGTGTTATAAATACACAGAGGTTATTGCGGCGGCGCCGGCCGGGCGCTTCGGCGCCGGGAAGCATCCCGGGCGGTCAATTCCCATCGTTTGTGGAGGAAGGATATGGCGGGCGATCTCGTCCTGGCGATTGATCACGGCACGCAAAGTGTGCGCGCCCTCCTGTTTGATCTACGCGGCAATTTGCTGGCCAAGTCGCGCATCCCGATCGAACCATACGTGTCGCAGGCTCCTGGCCTGGCCGAGCAGGACCCGGAGGTCTTCTGGCAGGCGCTCTGCCGGGCCTGCCAGGAACTGTGGCTGATCCCGGGGGTCAACCGCTCGGCCATTGCCGGCGTGGCGCTGACCACCCAGCGCTCGACGCTGATCAACGTCGATTCCGCCGGCCGCCCGCTACGTCCGGCCATCGTGTGGCTCGACCAGCGCCGCACATCCGGGGTGAAGCCGGTGGGCGGTCTGTGGGGGCTGGCCTTTCGCCTTGCGGGCATGACCGAAACGGTCGCCTATCTGCAGGCGGAAGCCGAGGCCAACTGGATCCGCGCTCACCAGCCGGAAATCTGGAATCAAACCCACAAGTATCTTTTCTTGTCCGGTTACCTGACCTACCGCCTGACCGGTAAATTCGTTGACTCGGTCGGCAGCCAGGTCGGGTACGTGCCCTTTGATTATAAAAATCTCCAGTGGGCGCGGCCTTCGGATTGGAAATGGCAGGCCGTCCCGATGGATCCAGGCGTGCTGCCTGACCTTGTGCCCCCGGCCGGCCTGCTGGGCGAGATCACCCCGCAGGCAGCCGAGGCTACCGGCCTGCCGGTCGGTATGCCGCTGGTGGCCGCCGCGGCCGATAAAGCCTGCGAGGTAATCGGCGCCGGTTGCCTGGAGCCTCACATTGCCTGCCTGAGCTACGGCACCACGGCCACAATCAACACCACCCACCGGCGCTATATCGAGGTCATCCCCCTCATCCCGCCCTATCCGTCCGCCGTCCCGGACGCTTACAGCCTGGAGATCCAGGTGTACCGCGGCTACTGGCTGGTGAGCTGGTTCAAACGCGAGTTTGGCCAGCCCGAGCAATACCTGGCCGATCAAATGGGGGTCGAGGCGGAGGACCTGTTTGATGAGATGGTCCAGACGGTCCCGCCCGGGTCGCTGGGCCTGATGCTCCAGCCCTTCTGGTCGCCGGGGCTGCGGGTGCCCGGGCCAGAAGCCAAGGGCGCGGTGATCGGCTTTGGCGATGTACACACCCGCGCCAGCCTGTACCGCTCGATTTTAGAAGGCCTGGCCTATGCGCTGCGCGAAGGGGCCGAGCGCACCGCCCGGCGCAGCGGCACCCCGATTACGGAAGTCCGGGTGGCCGGCGGGGGCAGCCAGAGCAGCGCGGCCATGCAGCTCACCGCCGATATCTTTGGCATCCCTACCACTCGCCCGCACCTGTACGAGGCTTCTGGGCTGGGCGCGGCCATCGACGCGGCGGTGGGGCTGGGGCTTCATCCCGATTTTAAGACGGCGGTGATCGAGATGACCCACCTGGGCGTCTCCTTTGAGCCTAACCCCACCAACCACCGCATCTACGACGAGCTTTATAACCGCGTTTACCTGCGTATGTACGATCGGCTTCGCCCGCTGTACGAAGAGATTCGCGACATCACCGGGTACCCGCCGAAGTCTTGAATTGGCCGGCTGCAAGGAGAGTAAATGCGATATAGAGGCTTAATCCGCGCACCTGAATTTCCGCAGAATCTCGATTGGATCAACGTGTCAGGCCCGCTTACGTTGGCGGGACTGCGCGGAAAAATCGTTCTGCTGGAGTTTCACACCTTTGGCTGAATAAACTGCACACACAATATTGCGCAGTTGCGCAAGCTACGCGAAAAATTTCCGAACGAGCTGGTCGTCATCGGTGTTCATTCGGCGAAGTTCACTTCCGAGCAATCCACTGAGAATATCCGCCAGGCAGCCATGCGTGAGGGGATCGAACACCCGGTTGTGAATGATGCCGAAATGAAGATCTGGAACGCTTACGCGGTGAGGGCCTGGCCAACCTTAATATTGATTGATCCACATGGCAGGATCGCGGGAGAGGCCTCCGGCGAGATCCTGGCTGAAGAATTTGCGGAAAATATTCGCGGCGTCATCCAGCAAAACCCGGAGGCCGTCAAGCGGACCCCGCCAGGCCATGGGCGCGAGGTCGAGGAAGAACCAGACCGCCCACTTCGCTTCCCTGCGAAGATCCTCTTATCCGGTGACCGGCTTTTTATTTCGGATACGGGCCACCACCGCATTATCGAGGTGCGCCTGGATGAGGATGGCCTGGGGGGTGAAGTCGGGCGCGTTTTTGGCTGTGGTGAGGCTGGCCTGGGGGATGGTCCGGCGGACCAGGCCCGCTTCAATTCTCCGCGCGGGTTAAGCCTGGCAGGCGATCCGGAAAACGGGATATTGTACGTCGCGGATACCGATAACCATGCCGTCCGGGCCATCAGCCTGCCTGGAGGCGCGGTGACAACAGTCGCCGGGACGGGCCAGAAGGCGCATGGACGGCGCAGCCTGGGTCTTCCGGCACAAACGGCGCTGCGTTCTCCCTGGGCAGTGCTGGCGCTGGGTGGTTATCTCTTCATCGCCATGGCCGGGTCTCACCAGGTGTGGGTGCTGACCGGGGAGAACCAGGTTGGTCCCTTTGCTGGGAACGGCGTTGAGGACCTGGTCGACGGAGCGCTGGGCGAGGCGAGCTTTAACCAGCCCAGCGACCTGGCTTTCGGGATGGGGTATCTGTTTGTGGTCGATCCGGAGGCCAGCGCGGTGCGCGCGATATCCCTGGCTGAAACCCCGCAGGTGGTGACGCTGGTCGGGCAGGGCCTGTTTGAGTGGGGCGACCGGGATGGCTCGACCCGCGAGGCGCTGCTGCAGCATCCAACCGGTCTGGCAATTGCAGACCGCAGCCTGTACGTGGCTGATACCTATAACAATAAGGTCAAGCTGCTCGATCCGCTGGCCGGCAAGGTGAGCACGCTGATCGGTGATGGCCGCCCGGGTTGGAGGGACGGCGCTTTTTCGGCGGCCCGGCTGTACGAGCCCGCGGGGCTGCAGGCAGCCGCCGGCCGGCTGTATATCGCCGACACCAACAACCATCAAATCCGGGTGGCTGAACTGGAGACGCGCCAGTTGCACACCTTTCGCCTGCGCGGGATCGAGCGCCTGCCATTGGCCGGGGCGAGCCGCGAAGTGGAAATCCTCGCCCCGCTCAAGGTGGCTCCTGGGAAGGTGCGGGTTGTCCTGGATGTGCGCCTTCCGGCCGGGTATAAACGCAGTCCGAACCTTCCCAGCATGCTGCGGTTGGATGAGGGGGATGGCCAGCCTGCGCGGATGCTGGTCTTTCAAGCCGGCGAGGATATTGCCTGGACGGTTAATCTGGGCGCCGACCGGGTCCTGCGGGTAGAATTGGGATTGTATTACTGCAAGGTGGATGAGGCGCCGCTGTGCATGATCCACGACCGGCGGCTACAGATTCCCTTGCAGGTTTCCTCGGCCGGGCTGGCGGTGGTTCGCCTGCCTTACACGATTCACGCGGCGGCCCAGGAGAACAAACCGCCCGGCAGCGGGCTGGGACTGCTTTAAGGAGGACTGCCATACGCATGGATGAGCGGGATGTCGCGCTGTATTTCTTCCGCAAGCTGGTTTTTGCCCTGTACCTGGAGGTTGGGGCGCTGCAGCCAAGGATCCACCCCGAGCTGGCAGCGAAAGCGCATATGAATACGGCTTTCTTCGAGCGCGATAAAGAGCGCCAGGCCGTGGCGTTATATCACCAGGTTGAAAACGAAACGGATCCGGCCCGCATTACCGGGCCGTTCGAAGAGCGCACCGGGCTGTCGCTGGAGGATATCTACCGGGTATTTGTTGAAGGCGACTGGCAAAACAAGTTCGGCCGGTATACCTTTGGCGGGCCGCGCTGGGCGCAGATCGCCGAAGCGGCTATCGCGCTGCACCGGCTGATCGATCAGGAACGGTGGGAAGAAACCGCCGGGCTAATCCTTGAGATCAAAGGTCTCAAAACTAACCAGGGATACTTGATTAACCAGTTCGAACGGACAGAACGGCGTCGTTAGGATCGAAGATCGCCTATAATGGTGGCATCAGATGAGCGCCTGGGTTTTTCTCTTTTGCCTGGCAACCCTGATCGCGGCTATCACTTCCCTGGGGCTGGCGGTCATTGGCTGGCGCCGGTCGGTGCCTGGTGCCAACTCTTTTGTGTTGCTGTGCCTGAGCTCCGCCACCTGGTCGCTGTGCTATTTGTTCGAAATCCTTTCCCCAACGCTGGACGTCAAGCTGTTCTGGTTCCAGGCCCGCTACCTGGGCACCGCCGGGCTGACCCTGTTCTTGTTGACCTTTGTCGTGGCCTATGTTGGCCAGGACCGGTGGCTGAACCGCCGCGCCTGGTTGCTGCTGGGGATTAAGCCGCTGGTGATCATCCTGCTGGCCTGGACCAGCCGATATCACACTCTTCTTTTTTCTAATCCGCGCCTGTCTGATATGGGCTTTCCGGTGCTGCTTTATCAACGAGAAGCCGGCGCCTGGTTTGACGAGTTGTATGACCTGGCGATGGCGCTGATTGTCCTCTTCCTGTTAGTCCGCCACTACCGGGATGCCGGTCCGCAACTCCGCCGCCAGGTGCTGGCTTTGTTGTTTGCCATTGCTCTGCCCTGGATCGGCAGTTTTCTTTCCACTTTCAATCTCTGGGGGTTGGGCCAGATCGAGATGGAAACGGTGTTTTTTGGGGCTGGCCTGTTCTTGCTGGCCTGGGGCGCCATTCGGCACCGGCTGTTCAACCTGATCCCAATCGCTCACAAAGTGGCCATCGAAAATATGGAGGACGGCCTGATCATTATCGATCCATCCGGCTGGATCGTTGACCTCAACCCGGCCGCCCGCCTGCTGTTCGGCGGAAAGGGAAAGGGGTATGCCGGCCGGCCGGTCCTGGAACTGGCCGCTGATTGGCCCGAATTAAGCCCGATTTTGCTGGCTGAGCCGGCAGATTGCATCGAAATTACGATTCGCGACGGCGGCCGGGATCGTGTTTACGAGGCGCGCAGGTCGGCAATGCTCCTGCGGCCCGCTGAGCCGGCCGGCGCGTTGGTGAGCCTTCATGAGATCACCGTCCGGACCCACCTGGAGCAGGCTCTGCGCAGCAGCGAGCAGAAGTACCGTTCAGTGGTCGAGCGAGGCAATGATGGCATCGCCATCGTCCAGAACGAGCAGATTTGTTACTGCAATCCGCAACTGGCGAAATTGGTGGGGAGGTCGCCCGGGCAGGTCACCGGGATGTCGATGACCGAACTGCTTGCCCCTGAAGTCCGCCAGGAAATTCTCGCCCATTACCGCTCGCACATGGCCGGCCGGCCCGAGCCAGAGCGCTACGAGACGGTTCTGCTGCATGAGAATGGCAGCCGGGTAGAGGTCGAAATTAACGCCGGCGTGATCACCTACGAAGGCGCCCCGGCTGTGCTGATCTTTGCGCATGATATCGCGCAGCGCAAATATCACCTGCGGCTCGCGCAGGAAGGGGAAGAACGCTACCGGCGCATCTCGGAGCTGATTTCGGACTTCACTTACGGCTGCCGGGTCGAACCGGACGGCCGGCTCGTGTGGCTCTGGGAAACCGGAGAATTTGAGCAAACGACCGGGGTTTCCCAGGAAACGCTGGACGCTTATTCTGCCCTGATGCGTTGGATCCATCCAGAGGACGAAGAGATTGCGCAACAACATTTCAAGCGGGTACTGGCGGGGCAGTCTGATATCGTCGAATACCGCATCAATGTGCCGGGAACGCCGACACGCTGGGTCCAGAATTATGTGCGCCCGGTTCTGGACGAGCGCGAAGGCCGGGTGGCCTGGTTTTATGGTGCCACGCAGGATATCACTGCGCGAAAGCAGATGGAGGCAGATCTGCGCGCTGCCAAGGAAGAGGCAGAAGCCGCCACGCGCGCCAAGTCACAGTTCCTGGCCAACATGAGCCACGAAATCCGCACGCCGCTGAATGCCATCGTCGGCCTGACCAGCTTGCTGCAGCAGACCCGGTTGGATGCTGACCAGTGGGATTTTGTGGAGACTATCCGCACCAGCGGCGACTCTCTGCTGGCGGTCGTCAACGATATCCTGGATATTTCGAAAGTCGAGGCGGGCAAGCTCGAGCTGGAGAAACGTCCCTTCGACCTGCGAACCTGCCTGGCCGATGCCCTGGCGATCGTTACGCCGCGCGCCACGGAAAAGAAGCTGGAACTTGTCCATGAGATCCAGGCAGATGTCCCCACCGTTGTGTTGGGCGATATGGCTCGCCTGCGCCAGGTCCTGGTAAACCTGATCGACAATGCCATCAAATTCACCCAGCAAGGCGCGGTAAGAGTCACTGTTCGGACCGTGGACCCAGTTGTGAAGGGCGAAAAATACGCCCAGGTCCAGTTTATTGTGCAGGATACCGGGATTGGCATCGAGAAAGACCGGCTGGACCGCCTGTTCCAGTCCTTTTCACAGGCTGATCCATCTGTAGCGCGCATTTATGGAGGCACCGGCCTGGGGTTGGCCATCACCGGCCGGCTGGTCGATTTGATGGGCGGGAGCATTTCAGTCAAGAGTGAGGTTGGGAGCGGCTCGGTTTTCACGGCAACCCTGCCCTTTGAAATTGCGCAGTTGCCCTTAGCCGTTCAGCCTGAGACTGGCTTTCCCCGTATGATCGATGGGATCACGCCGCTGCGTATCTTGTTGGCCGAAGATAATCTGGTTAATCAGAAAGTGGCTTTGCGAATGTTGAGCAGCCTGGGCTTGACGGCTGACCTGGCTGAAAATGGGGTACAGGTTCTGGCGGCCCTCGAGCGGCAGCCGTATGACCTGGTGCTGATGGATATTCAGATGCCCGAGATGGATGGCCTGGAAGCGGCGCGCCAGATCCGCCGGCGTTGGGGCAAGGAAGCTTATCCGCTGCGCATCGTGGCGATGACTGCGTTTGCCTATCCTGCCGACCTCGAGCGCTGCCTGGCAGCCGGGATGGATGATTTTCTTGCGAAACCGGTCAGGGTCAGCGACTTGCGCCGGATTCTTAGCCCCTGGATGGGGAGCGATTTTGCCGCTCCGGTAGACTCGCCATCGCCGGCCAACTCGCCGGACGAATCGGTTGACCCCTCCAGAATGAGGGACCTGGCGGACAGCCTGGGAGATGGTCTGCAGGATGTGATCGGGTCTTATCTGGCCGAGACCCCAATCCAGATTGAAAAAATGTATGATTTGCTTGAGGAAAATGATTTTACCGGTTTACAGCGCATTGCCCATACTTTGAAATCCAGCTCGGCTATTTTTGGCGCGCAGGAAATGGTCGGGTTATGCCGTGGCCTGGAGGCTTCGGCCAGGAAGGGCGAGGCTGGCTGCCGGGAGCATATGGACGCGCTGGCTGCGGCCCACCTGCGCCTGCGGAGTGTGCTAAACTTATATTATCCGTATGACAAAGAGACGACCGGAAATGAAGGCAAGGCGAATGAGAGCGGATAAAGTCGCTTGCGCGTAGTTTTGATTTCATCCTTTTGTGCGGCCAACACAAAACGATCCGAGATTCAAAAAAGGGAGAAAGGAGCATTTATGGAATACCGAGCGTTTGGACGGACGGGGTGGAAAGTTTCGACCGTCGGGTTTGGGGCCTGGGCTATTGGGGGCACCTGGGGCCCGGTAGAGGATGCGGATTCGTTAAAGGCGCTCAACCAGGCTTTGGACCTGGGGGTGAATTTCTTTGACACCGCGGATGTTTATGGGGATGGGCGTAGTGAGCGCTTGCTGGCGCGCCTGCGCCGCGAGCGCAGCGAACCCTTCTATGTGGTGACCAAGGCCGGGCGCCGGCTCAACCCGCACGTCGCTTCTGGCTATAACCGGGAGAACCTGACCGCCTTTGTCGAGCGCAGCCTGCGCAATCTGGATACAGATGCACTCGACCTGGTCCAACTTCACTGTCCGCCCACAGAAGTCTATTACATGCCCGAGGTTTTTGGCGTGCTGGATGACCTGGTGAAACAGGGCAAGCTGCGTTTCTACGGCGTGAGTGTCGAAAAGGTCGAAGAGGCGCTGAAGGCGATCGAGTATCCAAATGTCCAGTCGGTCCAGATTATTTTTAATATCTTCCGCCAGCGACCCACTGAGCTGTTTTTCCCGGAGGCAAAACGTCGTGAGGTCGGGATCCTGGCCAGGGTGCCTCTTGCGTCGGGTATGTTGACCGGGAAGATGCGGCTGGATACTCGGTTTGATGCCGATGATCACCGCAATTTTAACCGCCATGGCGAGGCATTCGACCGGGGTGAGACATTCTCCGGTGTCGACTACGAGACCGGGCTCAAGGCAGTCGAAGAACTGCGCCCGCTGGTGCCGGCGGGAATGAGCATGGCGCAGTTCGCCTTACGTTGGATCTTGATGCATGATGCAGTCACGACCACCATCCCGGGCGCCAAGCGGCCAGACCAGGTGATCGATAATGTTCGGGCGGGAGAAGCGGCTGAATTATCACCCGACACGATGAAACAGGTGGCGGAAATTTACGACAGGTTGATTCGTCCTTTGGTCCATCATTACTGGTAGATCGGTCCATTCTTTGACCTTGCTGATGGTCATCTGCTGTGCGGTGATAGTCCGCACAGCAGATGACGCTGTGACTCCCTTGAGGCGCGGTGTATGGAAAACTTGAATGGTTTGTTTGACTCCGTAAGAGAAATTTTGCCGCGCCTGGGCGCGGCGATCCTGGTCTTTCTGGTCTTCTGGGTCGCCAGCCGAGTATTGCGCAGGCTGGCTCGCCGGTTTGGCGCCAGCCATAAATTATCGCCTGACCTGGTGAATTTGTTGGGGCAGGTGTCTGAAACCTCGATGTTGATTTTTGGGGTGGTTTCAGCGCTGGGAACGCTGGGAATCAATGTTGGCGCAATGATCGCCGGACTGGGATTGGTAGGTTTTGCGCTTGGTTTTGCGCTGAAAGATCTGCTTTCTAATTTCCTGGCAGGGTTTTTGATCTTGCTCTATAATCCTTTTGTGCGGGGAGACCGAATCAAAATTGGGGTGAACGAAGGGAAAGTGGTGGAGATCAATATGCGTTATACGATCCTGCAGGCCGAGGGCAGGGATATCCTGATCCCCAATGCGAGCCTGTTTTCAGACGCCGTGACTGTATATCGCCCTGGGCCGGCAACTGAAAAATGACCTGGTAAAAACCTCCCAAAAATTCTCCAGAAAACGCTTGAAATTGTACGTATGTTCTGATATAATTAGAATTAAAGTTCTAAAATGTGCAATTTCGCCTTCTGGAGATGGGCATGGCCCGGACATTCCGCGATCTCGATGATCAAATTATTCCTTCACATGATATTTTGAATGTTGCTGCGACCTGCCCCGCAACAAATGCCCTGGGGCCTGGTCTCCGGGCTGTGGTCTGGGTCCAGGGCTGCGTCTTCCACTGCCCGGGTTGCATCGCTCCCGATTGGATCCCGATTCGTCCAGCCAGGTTAGTACAACCTGAAATTCTTGTCGCGGAGCTGCTTGCAGACCCGCGGGTCAGAGGATTGACCTTTTCAGGCGGCGAGCCGATGCTGCAAGCAGCCGGGCTGGCGCGCCTGGCGCGTTTGGCCCGCGAGCAGCGCGATCTTGACGTGATCTGTTTTACCGGTTATCAAAAATCGACCCTCGAAAATTCTCCCCCTGGACCAGGGGTTGCCGATTTGCTGGATCAGATCGACGTCTTAATCGACGGACCTTATATCGCCAGGCTCAATGACAACCGGGGTCTTCGAGGCAGTTCGAACCAACGAATCCACTACCTGACCGGTCGCCTGGCTGGCTTTAAATTGGACGATATTTCCCGCCGGGTGGAGATTAAACTAAGTGATGGGCAGGCGTTGCTGGTTGGCGTGCCGCCGGTTCGCCTGGGCGATGCTTTTAACCAGGCAATCGATCGTGTCAATCAGATGCAGATGGAGCTGCTGGATTATGAGCGGGTATAAACGGGCGACGGTTTCGATCAGTCAGGAAGAATATGACCGGCTGCGTGAAGCAGAAGAACAGCTCCGCAGCCTGCCAAAAGTATCGGGGGAGACTCAAGAACGGATAAATCATGAAAGCAGTGCAGCGCTCCAGGCGACCATCCAGCAACTAGAGCACAGGCAGGTAGTTCTTCACGGGATCCTTGCCGGGATGAGCGACCACGTCCGCGACCTCGAGGCCAATACCAGTCAGGCGATGATCGACTTTGAAACCAGCGTGTTTGCGAATCTGGAGACCTACGCCGGCGCATTATGGAACTCTTTTGACCAGATCCTCGCCAGCCATACCCAGCAGTACGATGAATTGATCACCCGGAATCACCGCCTGTATCAGCAGGAATTAGGCGTGCTGGCGCGCCAGATGCGGAAGATGGCCGGCAGCCAGAACCGGAAAAGGGCGATTGCCGAAGAATGGCTCTCTGCTGCCGACCAGATGGCTACCTTTATTCGGGAGAATCATGCCTGGCAGTTCTTCCTGCCGGAGAAGTTCGAGCGCCTCGATCAGCAGCTCGCCCAGGTATTTCAGAATTACACCTTGGGTTTATCCGAAGCTGTCATCGCTGCATCTCAACAGCTTTACCTGGCATTTTCAGACCTGAGAGTCGAGCTTGAACGCCTGGAGACAGAATGGCAAATCACCAACACGGCGGTGCGAGAAGCACTTGAGCTTGAACTTTCGCTTCTGGAACAGAGCCGTTATGTTCAGGCGGTGGATCTGGAGGGCATCCCTCTCGATTACCTGGTAGACGTTGAGTATTGGACGCAGGGCAGGTTATCTGAATTACAAGAAGTGCTGGATCAGATCAAAGTAAAGTACGAAGATTCTCAGCAACCGCCGGACATTGATACACTCTCCGGCTGGCTGTTCACTGACCTTCCAGCCTGTCACCAGGCTCTCGAGCGGATAGTACTGGATGCTCGTATCGCAGCTCTGAATTCTCAGCTCCGGATTAACATCGCCGACCTGGTGGTCCAGGCGCTCCGCGAACAAGGCTTTTCGCTTTCGAATGCTGAGTACGAATCCAGGGATATGCGGCTTGGCTACGGGATGCAGCTTACGAACCTGGAGGGAAGTGAAGTTGTTGTGGAGGTGGCGCCGGTCGGGGAATCGATCGGCGACAATGAGTTGCTGATCTCTTCGTTGGATCAAGAGCAGCGAACGGAACATGAGTTGGTCC
Source organism: uncultured Anaerolineaceae bacterium (assembly GCA_964490575.1). GTDB lineage: Bacteria > Chloroflexota > Anaerolineae > Anaerolineales > Anaerolineaceae > DSYU01. Next base: position 13,020 of record CAZBDC010000044.1, read on the forward strand.
AGCGGTGGGTTGAGATCAGCCACTCTTTATCCAGTTATGGTCTGGATGTGGGTCGGTACACGACAAATGGCCTGGAGCCGGCCATTCTTGCTGTCACAGAACCATCTCGAGAGAATTTGGAACAACGGGTGCAGAGAAAACATTCGCTCTCGAATCGTCGGAAGGGATAGAATGAGAGGTATCGAGCGAATTCAACAGGCGTTCCGGAAGGATACTGCGGGGCGCTTCTACCTCTTGTACGGTAAAGGCATTGACGACACCTTTATTCATTCTAACCACCGCGAACAGAATATTGAGACCGCGCTACATACGGTCTTGCGGCACCTGGGGTACACTCGGATTGCTTTTATCGCGCCCCACAAACCGGTGTACTTCCTGGATGAACCTTCCCGTAAAGGCGCAAAATTACCTGCCCTGGCAAATCAAACGGGTGAAATTGGCCAACCTCTTGAAATGCAAGCATTAGGTGAAGGCCCTTTGGGCAGCCGACTGCTGATAAAGGGTCACGCCACATCCCAGGCGGCTGGTAACCAGAGGGCCGGAATGGGCGATGTCCATGCCCTTCGGATGTTGGATGCGATGATGAAAGACTGCGAAAACTTCCGAACGGCTGTCGTGGTTTTACAGGCCGAATCCTGGCTGACCTACTTCGATGACCATCGCTCGATGGCAGGCATTGTTGGAGAATGGGCGCGCTTACCTGCATACAACACCAACATTTGCCTGTTCGTCTTCAATGCCGAAAGGGATGAAACGCTCAAGGATATTGCTGGGAGGCTGCCAGTGCCGGAGCTGCGCAGCCTGTTGCTGCGGGAAGAATCCGGCACCCGAAATGGGAATTTGTTTGAAATCGGCACGCCTGACAGAGGCGAAATGATCCGGTTGATCCAGTACGGGCAGCAGCTTTACAAAATCCCACTTGAAGAAGCCGATCCCGAGAAGCTGGCGGATTGGATGGTCGCCGAGGGGATCCGCGCCAGGCAGTGGTTGGTGCGTTTCTCGGAGGTTGATCAGATCAGCATCGATTCGGGCCGCAAGAGGGGGTGGTTCTCTGCCAGCCGGGCAGACCGGCGGTCGATAGAAGAACGCCTTAACGAACTGGTTGGGTTGGAATCGATCAAAGAGCGTGTTTATGAACTGGCGGCATGGCTATTTATGCAGCGCCGTAAGAATGAGACGCGAGGTCTACCGAATGAGGCTCCTATGCTGCACCTGGTATTCACGGGGAATCCCGGCACTGGCAAGACAACCGTTGCCCGGTTGGTGGGGGAAATTTTCCACGAATTGGGATTGTTGAGCCGCGGTCACCTGATCGAGGCCAAAGCTTCCGACCTGATAGCCGATTATGTAGGTGGAACAGCAATTAAGACGAACAACCTGGTGGATCAGGCTTTGGATGGGGTTTTATTTGTCGATGAGGCTTATTCATTGACCGAGACTGATCGGGGGGGCTTTGGCCAGGAAGCAGTCGACACCTTGCTAAAGCGAATGGAAGACGATCGTAGCCGGTTGGTGGTGATCGTGGCGGGGTATCCAGACAAAATGGATCGGTTCCTGCGATCCAACCCCGGGCTTCTCAGGCGATTCCCGCGCGAGAACCAGTTCGATTTTCCTGATTATTCACCCGATGAATTATGGGAAATTCTATCGCGCATGCTGGCAACCCGAGAGATTCCCATCGATGAAGAGATGACACAGGCGTTAAGGGAAATGATCGAAGCCTTGTATGCCAGTCGAGATACATCTTTTGGTAACGCGGGTGAGATGCGCAACCTGGTGGAAGCGCTGGACCGTCGCAGGGCTTACCGCATCGTCCGAAATTCGTTATCTGACAGCGATGTGCTGAAGATCGATGATATCCCCCAACGGTACCGGCTTTACTTACGCGTGGAAGAAGTCGATATCCAGGCGGTGTTGGATGACTTGAACCAGTTGATCGGTCTGGAGTCGGTCAAGTCTTTCGTCACTGCGCTCGCTCAACGCTTGAAGTTAGACCAGGAACGGAAACGCCGGGACCCTTCTCTGGCAGTCGCTTCCCCCATCCAGCACCTGGTCTTTGTCGGCAGCCCAGGGACAGGGAAAACCACGGTTGCCCGCCTTTTAGGGCGGATCTATAACACCCTGGGATTGTTGAGACGCGGTCACATTGTGGAAGTCAGCCGGGCAGATCTGGTCGCAGGCTATGTGGGCCAGACGGCATTAAAAACCCGCGAGAAAATAAAAGAGGCGCTGGATGGGGTTCTTTTTATCGATGAAGCCTATACACTGGAACGCGGCGGGCCGGCAGATTATGGGCGGGAGGCGATCGACACCCTGGTGAAGGCGATGGAAGATTTCCGCGAGCGGATCCTGGTTGTGGTTGCCGGTTATCCAAAGGAGATGGACGCTTTTATTTCGGCTAATCCAGGGCTAAACTCCCGGTTTGGCACCGTGGTCGAATTCCCCGATTTTTCTACCGATGAATTGGTGGCAATCTTCCGGAGGCTGGCGAGGCGCGAGCAGTTTGGGTTCAGCCACCCGGTGGAGAACAAAGTCCGCAAGTATCTTACGGCGGCAGCCTTGCGGGATCGCACGCAGTTTGGCAACGCGCGATCCGTCGGGGTGCTTTTCGAGCAAATGAAGAACAGGCTTGCTGAGCGAAAGATGAAAGAAGCCGGTCTACATGCGGAACACCTTGAAGATTTATCGACCTTTACCACCGCTGACGTGCCGGAGCCCGTTACCCGTGAGAAAAATCGGTCTCCATTGTTTTACCCACCTGCCGGCCATTCTACCCGCGCTTTAAAATTTGGGATCGCAGAAAATGGATCGGCGAATAACGCCTACCAGACCGGTCATGAAGTTTCAGAGGATCTTCAGCCAACCGCGATAGAGAATCCGGTTTCCCCACCGCCTGGGCGGAAGACCCGGGCCGGGCGCCGTGTCCCACCAAAAAAGCAAGCCTATCCCTGATTGCTTATCTTTAGGCCGAGCACTCGCCTCATCGCGAGATGATAGACTTCGTATAGGCCAGCATCGTTTTCCTGATTATTTTGCACTGCCTTCTGGCGCAGGCGGTCGATATCGCCCAGGCAGGCTTCCATCAGCTGGATCGCTTCATAACGCTCTTTCGCCCTCTCAAAAAGGGCCAACCCCAGCATCCAACGCAGCAGCACATGCGCATGAGAACCCGGGATGAACTGGGTCATTGCAGCGCGAAAGAACCGGATTGCCTCTGGGTGGTCGTTCAGCCTCCAATGGATTGTCCCGCAGAATCCCAGGGCTTCGCCAGTTTCTTCTGGCTTGCTGGCTTTCGCCGAAATGCCCAGCAAAAGCTGCATCTCATCAAGCGCTTTCTCGGTGTCACCCTTCACCAGAGATTCGACAATTCTTGCCTTGATTTGGGCCGAAGACGGCTTGAGAAAAGTGTCCGGTACGAAAAACAGCAGTTCAAAGGCTACTTCTGGCGTATCGATCAGGTCACAGGTCATGTCAATCAAGCGGCCCCGGTACCAGCTTTCAATTTCGTGTTGTTTTCTTGCCAGGCTTTGATTTGCCAGGTCGAAAAACAGCCTGATGGCGCGGCGGGCCTTTTCAACCGCGGGCTGGAGTCTCCCGGCTGAGCGGTGGACAATAAACTGCATCCAGTTCGTCACTCCCTGGCGGTGTACGTCCTCGATATATAATTTTTCTGCCTGATCCAGCCAGGTGAGCGCATCCTGATCCATCCCAAGCTGATAACCATAAGCGCCACAATTGGCGAGAATTTCCGCCTTTTCGTGTGTCTTGGCAATGTTGCGGATTGAGCCTGCCAGAGATCGGATAATCTCTTTTTTTTCCTCCTCCGTGAGGTCCGGATCCTGGATATGCTCAATCCAAAACCGGCTCATTTGCTCGATATCAGTTCGGCTCTGGTGGTTCAGCCAGTTTATCGCCTGCATCATATCAGCGATCGCCATTTTTGTATCCTACTCAGGTCTCATCGGTTTTGTACTGAGCGAATCAAGCACCTGGGAGGTGCGGACCAGAAGCAGCCGGCGTAGATTATCATCGGTATTATTGGGCAGGTTGGCGTTGCTCAGCGCGTCGGATATGCTGAGGATAATTTCCGCCTGTGCCTGCGCGCGGCCCAATTCCTGGTATGCCTGGCGGATGGCCTCGGTGTAACTCCTGGAAACGGTTGAATCCCCCACCCAATCGGCTGCCCACAAACTGGTGCGCTGTTCATCGACCAGATCATAAGCGATATCCAGGTGGCCGACATCGATCCACAAAAGCTCTGCCCCTAAATCACCTAAGGGCTTTTTAACTTTTTCGGTCACTGTCGAGAGCATTTCGATGCGCGGGTTGATAAAACCGTTGCGGGGAGCCGTCAGCTGGTCGATCGAGTGCGAAGCAATATAATCGGTGATCTGGCCAACCACCGCCCCTTCTACCGCGTCCTGCCACTTTTGAAGACCCCCGCTGTTTACGCTCAGATTAAGAAGCATATTTCTCAGGGAGTCTGGATCGAGCGGCCAGGGGTCTTTCAATGATCTGCGCACAGGAACCCCCTCATATATTTGCTGCTTGATCCTGTAGCGGATGTGAACGTCGCGCAGCACAACTTTGATCCCATCCCGAGTAATTGCTTTTATTTCCTCTTTTTTCTCCTGCTGTTCGTCAAGATCGACCGTCTGGGCAATCGTTTCGAACGGGGCCATATAATGGGTGGTCGAGAAAAGGGATGGCCCTGGCTCCCGGAGGAAACGGAATATGGCCGCGCTGCCTGGTTCGATCGACACAAACCCTGGGCCGCCGACCTTTTCGATCAAATTGATTTCGCTTCCCTTGACCTGCCTGGCGCCTTTGTCGACGACCAACCTGGGATATCTCAGGGTGAACATTGATGCGGTAATATAGCGGAAGGCGGATCCCAGGTCCGGCAGTGCATACACATCTTTTACATAGAACGCGCCGGCAACCAGGATGAAGAAAAGCGCCGCCAGCGGCGTGATGATATAACGCAGTCCGTAGGGGTTGAGCGCAGCCCCGAGAAAGATCAGCAGCGGGCCTGGCAGCCACCCGATGACCGGCAGTTCGTCGAGATTTTGGGCCACATCGCGCGGATCCACGTCATGAAAGCTGGTGCTGCCGTAGGCGGCAAATGCATACAGGGTGGCGAATAACAGCAAAATGCGCAGGGCCGCAAATAGATTTTGCGCATCAAGAGACCCGGGTTCCAAGGATAGCCTCTCCCGGTTCACGGTCTCTCTCCTGTGGGCGGTGTGGCAGGGGCGGGCAGCAGGATCAGCCGTAATTTATCCAGCAGGTCAATCGTATGCGCCGGCAGCAGTGCGCGGGTGCGGGGGTCCGCCGCGGCCTGGTCGAGGGTCTGCAGAACCCGCAGCGCCAGGGCTTCATCTGAAAAGTCGCGCTGGTCAAAGATCTGGCGCAGGCTGCGCCACAGATCCTGTTGCGCCTGGGCATGGGCTCGCCCGCGGATGCGCAGGGCTTCCAGTTCGTGGTTGGCCTGGCTCAGCTCCATCTCGCGCTCCCAGGCGGTCCGCCAGGCATTGAGCCGCTGGAGGTAGACCGCTTCGTTGACCGGGACCAACTCACCGAAACTGCTGGCAATAATCTTGATGCCCCGGTCGCGCAACACCTTTGAGTTGGTCAGCGCGCGCACTGCTGAGACATACAGCTCCTCCTCGCGGTAAACCCGGTTTTTGATCAGCGCGCCAGAGCGGTGCTTGATATAGCGGAAAGCCAGGATCCCGTTATTGCGCATGGCCAATCTCAGCTTGCTCTTGTATTCCGGCAGTGGAAACTGTGTCTTTTCTTCTTTGATATCATACAACTCGTCGTAGTTCACCCGGATCAGCTGCTCCCGGTAAAAGCCTGCCGCCACCCGGGTGGGAAGCTGGTCCCAGGGGATCACTTCTTGTTTGCCATTCCTGGCTTGCGCGGACACTGCCGCAAAGACGCGATCTTGATCAAACCTTTGTTCGGCGGTGTTAGGCAAGGGCGTATATGGCTCAAACCCTGGACGGCTTTCCAGGTACCTATGGATCTCCTCCCTGTCTGCCCCATCCAGCTCGTCGTTAAATCCGGTGATTCGTTGAAAGCCGGTGGCTTTGCTTTCCATGGTGACCACGCGCAGGTTTTCCGGGCGGTGCTCGCCCACGTAAGTCACCTGCAAGATATCAGGGTCCTGGCCAATGGTGAAGATAGCATTGACATTGGCAAACAGCTCGATTCCCTCGCGGGTATAGCAGCGCACTTCTTTTTCCATGCGGAACTGTTTGCGCAGGTCAACTACCCCACGGATACGCTCTCGTGGCCGGGTAAAGACGATTCCCGCTCCGCGCACGCGAGGTGATTTGGGGGGATCCAGAAGCCACAGCACTTCCAGCAATGTCGATTGAAGCAAATCGCCCAGCCTGGCCATCCCAGGCGGCGGATTGAGTTCTTCTAACACCACAGCGCTGTTGAAGTCTACCACGACCACGCCAGGCCGATTTTTCCGGTTAAGATCTTCGGCGGTCTCGTTGACCTTACCGTCCTTAACAGAAACCGCCGGACCATGCAGCCGCAAAATATACAGGGACAGGTGCCAGGCAGTGCGGTAAGCTTCAATCAGGCACTGGCCAGGATTCCGGATGAAGTCAGTGATCGGCAGCAAGGCCTGGAAGGAGATCAGGCCAATCCATAGCAGGGCTACCAGGAAAAAACCGGCGAAGATGACATATAAAATAAAGAAGGCAGGATCCAGGACATCTTTCGTTTCTGCCAGATCAGCGCCGAAGAGCCACCGGATTTCATTCCAGAAAGCGATTAAAAAAATGATGGCAAAAAAAAGGATGAGGGCCCAGATCGTCCGTCTGGTTCTTTTTTGTTCCGGCTCGCCCAGTTGCATACCCACCTGCTTATTATTTATGGATACTCGTATTGTTTTGTGCGGGCGCGCAGTTCTCCATACAAAATGATACGAAGTCCGAATAAGTTTTATGACCGGTTTGTGAATTCAGTATATCCACTTCGCTTCTCGTTTGTCAAGTAAGGCCGGAGGCGCCTAGCGCCCGGCGATCATCCAGATCAGCGCCAGCAGGGCTCCTGCTCCGCTGGCGGCTGCCAGCGTGACTGCACCCGCCAGGTAGAGTTGAGCGCCGACGGTGAAGAAGGCGGCGAATAGAATCGCGCCCGCCAGCCGGTGAACCCGCCGTTCCAGCCGGTCAAACTGGTCCTTCATTTCCGGGACCTGGACTTCCAGCCTTCCCTGTTCGATCCGCTGCAGCAGCGCCTCAGCCCGCCCTGGCAGCGTTACCAGCGTGCGCAGGATGCCAAAGGTTTCTTCCAGCAGCACTTTCCGCCCGCCGCTCTCTGCTTCTACCAGGCGGCGCACATAGGGCATCACGCTCAGCCAGACATTGAAATCAGGATTCAACCCGCTGCAGATTCCTGAAAGGATGCCAAGGCAGCGGCCCAGCAAGATCAGGTTTTCCGGCACCTGAAAGGGCAGCTCGTACAGCAGTTCCCCAAACTCCTGGGCAAAAGCGACTGCCTCCTGCTGGCCCAGGCTGACCATATCGCTGGTCGATTTGCCCCAAAAGCGCTCGAAGACTCGCCGGGTAGCCTTTTCCAGCAGGTCGAGGTCGGCGCCGGGCAGGAGCAGCCCCATCGTCTGGTAAGCGCGGATCAGGCGCGGGATGTCCTGGGTGCCTACCGCGATCAGGATTTCGCGCAGGGCGGCCAGCTGGTTTGGGCTGATCGTGCCGGTCATGCCAAAATCAACGAAGATCAGCTTCCAGGATCCAGCGGAATCTGGGCCACCGCCTGGCAGCACAAACAGGTTGCCGGGGTGGGGGTCGGCGTGGAAAAAGCGATCTTCAAAGATCTGTTTCAGATAGGTATCGATCAACTGTTCGGCCACCGCGGCCCGGTTGATCCCGGCTGCCTCGATCCGGGCGTAATCGGTGATCTTGATCGCTTCGATTTCCTCAAGGGTCAGCACGCGGCGGGTCGTCAGGCTCCATAAGACCCGCGGCACGCGTACCTGCGGCCGCCCGCGGAAGTTATCCGCGAACAGCACCGCGTTCTTTCCTTCGTTCAAGTAGTCGATTTCTTCGTAAAGCGTGCGGCTGAATTCTTCCATCAGGGCCGGCATGTCTGCCCGGCGCCGGATGGGTGGATAATAGTTGATCCAGCGGCTGACCACTCGCAACGCAGCCAGGTCGGTGTCGACGATGGACTGGATGTTCGAGCGCTGCACCTTGACGACCACCGGGGGAAAGGCGTTGGTGTCTGGGTCGGCCTGCTCGCCGGTTCGCACCAGGGCGCGGTGCACCTGCCCAATCGATGCTGAAGCAAGTGGAACCGGCTCGAAGGCGGTGAACTTTTCCTCAAGCGCACAGCCCAATTCTGCCTCGAGCACCTGGCGGATCGATTCGAACGGCTCGGCCTGTACTTCGTCCTGCAGCCCGGTAAGTTCCATGATGATCTCGGGCGGCAGCACATCTAACCGGGCGGAGAGAAATTGCCCGACCTTGATCATCACGCCGCCCATCTGGATTGCCAGTCCCCGGAACCGGGCTGCCATCTGCCGCAGCCGCTCGGGCCGTGTTCGCCGGCTGATCTCGCGCATTCCCAGCCTGGGCAGGAGAAGATCCCACCCGATGATCGAAAGGATCGCCCTGCCAAAAAACCATAGAATCCGCCGGTAGCGTGATTGGATCATATGCAAAAATTATACACCTGTGCCCGGATGAACCGGGCGCACTTCGGATCGTAGGGAAAGCATCGGAGAAGCGTCAAGCAGCAAACGGCGCGCCTGGGTATGATATAGTCCAAGAGCGGCTTCTCTTCTCTTCTTTTCTCCTTCTCCTCCTTTGCAGAGAGCCGGGGTCGGCGTCCCCGGCTCTCACAGTTTAAAGGGATAGCTCAAGCGGCTTCATCGCTCACTGGCTGATTTCATCAAGGGTGGCTTTCTCTTCCTCTGTCAGGCGCAGCCCTGCCGCGCCAAGGTTATCCTTTAGCTGGTCCAGGGAGCGCGGCCCGATGATTGGACTGGTGATCACGGGGTTTGAGAGCATCCAGGCCAGGGCGATTTGCGAGATCGATTTTCCGCCCTTTTGCTGCCCCAGCGCTTCCATTTTATCGAGCAGGGCAAAATTGCGCTCGTTAAAATAGCGTTTCGCACCGCCGGCCCGGGCGCTTTCAGGCTCTGGCTGGCCCTGGCGGTACTTGCCGGTCAGGAATCCGCCCGCCAGCGGGCTGTAAGGAATGACGCCCAGCCCATACGTCTGGCAGACCTCAGCCAGCTCGCGCTCGAACTCCTCGCGGTGGACCAGGCTGTAGTGCGGCTGCAGGCTGTCGAAGCGCGCCAGGTGGAACCGGTCAGAGGTCCACAAAGCTTGCATCAGCCGCCAGGCAGGATAATTTGAGCAGCCGATATAACGCACCTTTCCCTGGTGGATGAGGTCATCCAGCGCGCTGAGCGTTTCTTCAATCGGCGTACTCGCGTCGAACCAGTGGGCCTGGTACAGGTCGATATAATCGGTCTGCAGCCGCCGCAGCGAATCATCCACCGCGTCGAGGACGTGCTTGCGTGAGAGGCCTTCGTCATTTGAGCCTTCACCCATCCGCCCGCGGACTTTTGTGGCAATTACCAGGTGATCCCGCGGGATGCCGCCCGTTTTCATCCAATTGCCGATGATCATTTCCGCCACCCCGCCCGGGTTGCCTTGCGCCCAGCGCGAGTAAACATCGGCTGTGTCGAAGAAGTTGATCCCATGGTTGAAAGCAGCACTGAGGATCTCATACGAGCCGGCTTCATCCACCGTCCACCCGAACTGCATGGTTCCCATGCACAGTTCTGAAACTTTCAATCCGGTTCTTCCAAGATTGCGATATTCCATTGTTCACCTCGTATACAACTACGACATCGTTTCTGACGCTGTCAAAACAGCCTTTCATTAAAGTATTCTAGTACAGATTTGGACCTGTAATCCGCAAAAACATTGACGATCCAGGACGCTTATGATACGATCGAGGGTAGTTCAAACAGGTGTCAAGGTTGATGATCTCCACCACTTCACTCCGCATGCGACGAGCGCTGGCTTTCCCGAAGATACAGGGAAGGTCGGCTTTTGCCGGTTTGCTGCAAGTGTAGCGTTTTCTCGCCTGGTTTGACTCCGCAGCACGCGATGGTAACCCAAAGCCCTCCCCCTGGAGGGCTTTTTTATTTCATGAAGGAGGATTGTATGTCGAAAAATGGGCAGCGCCCGCGGGTAAATAAAGTGGTCCTGGCTTACTCAGGTGGCCTGGATACGTCGGTCATTGTTCCCTGGCTGAAAGAGAACTATGGTTGTGAAGTCATTTGCTATACAGCCGACATCGGGCAGGGAGAAGAGCTGTCTGGCCTGCCGGCCAAATCGGTTGCCAGCGGCGCCAGTAAAATCATCATCGAAGATTTGCAGGAGGAATTTGCCAAAGATTACCTGTTCCCCCTGCTGCGCTCAGGCGCGATCTATGAGCGCAAGTACATGTTAGGCACCTCTATCGCGCGTCCGTTGATTGCCAGCCGGTTGATCTGGGCTGCCCAGCAGGAAGGCGCCGATGCGATTGCCCACGGTTGCACCGGCAAGGGCAACGACCAGGTTCGTTTTGAACTGACGGCTATGGCGCTCGACCCGCGCATCAAGGTGATCGCTCCCTGGCGCGAGTGGGAGATCCGCTCGCGCGAAGATGCGATTGAATACGCTCAGTCGCGTAACATTCCAATTACCTCAACCTTAAAATCGATTTACAGCCGCGACCGCAACCTGTGGCACCTTTCCCACGAGGGTGGTATCCTGGAAGATCCCTGGCAGGAGCCCGAGGAAGAGATGTTCCAGATGTCTGTCGCTCCCGAGGCCGCGCCAGACCAGCCGGATTTCGTTGAGATCGAATTTGAATCCGGTTACCCGGTTCGTCTCAATGGGGCAGCGCTTTCGCCGGCCAATTTGATTAAATCCTTGAACGAGATTGGCGGGCGGAACGGCGTTGGGCGCATTGACCTGGTTGAAAACCGCCTGGTCGGGATGAAGTCGCACGGCGTCTATGAGACCCCGGGCGGGACGATCCTCCTGGCTGCCCATCGCGAGCTTGAATCGATTACCCTGGACCGTGAGACGCTCCACTATAAAGATGTGATTGCTCACCGGTATGCCGAGCTGGTTTACAATGGGCAGTGGTTTACCCTGCTGCGCAAATCCCTCGACGCGTTTTTCGATACGACCCAGGAACACGTCACCGGTTCCGTGCGGATAAAATTGTTCAAGGGAAATGTGATCCCGGTTGGCCGCAAAAGCCCGTATAGCCTGTATCGCGAGGACTTCGCTACTTTTGGCCAGGACAGTGTCTACGATCAGAGTGATGCAGAAGGGTTCATCACCCTCTTTGGGCTGCCGCTGAAAGTACAGGCGATGCGCGAGCTGGAGACCACGCTGCCCAAGGGCGCAGTTCCTGAAGATCTGGAAGCGCCGGATTATTCATTGTTTAAACGGGACTAAGGATGAAACTTTGGGGTGGCCGATTTTCTGAAGGACTCGACGCAGCAGCATCTGCGTTTAATAATTCGATCTCTTTCGACTGGCAGCTGGTCGAAGTGGATATTCGTGGTTCGCTGGCCTGGGCCAAAGCCCTGGCGCAGGCCGGCGTCCTTGCCCGGCAGGAGGTAGATGAGATTTGCGCCGGCCTCGAGCAGGTCCTGGCTGAGGTGCGCAGTGGGCAGTTTACCCCGGATGAAGCGGACGAGGATGTGCATACGGCCGTTGAGCGGCGCCTGACCGAACTGGTCGGGCCGGTGGGAGGCAAGCTGCATACCGGGCGCAGCCGCAATGACCAGGTCGCCACGGATTTCCGGCTGTGGCTCCTGGAAGAGAGCACGGCCCTGGATGGCCTGCTGCGTGAGGTGCAGCAGGCCCTGGTCGACCGCGCCGGGCAGGACCTGGGGATCCTGCTGCCCGGCTATACCCACCTGCAGCGCGCCCAACCTATTTTGCTCAGTCACTGGTGGCTGTCTCATTTCTGGCCGCTGGCTCGTGACCGGCAGCGCCTGCTGCAGGCCCGGGCGCGGATCGCCGTGCTGCCCCTGGGGGCCGGCGCCCTGGCAGGCACGCCCTTCCCGATCGATCGCGGGCGGCTGGCTGCCGAGCTGGGGTTTGCCGAGCCTGCCCCAAACAGCCTGGACGCGGTTTCTGACCGCGATTTTGCGGCGGAATTCCTGTTTGCCGGTGCGCTGATTGGGGTGCATCTCTCGCGCCTGGCAGAAATGCTGATCCTCTTTTCCTCGGCTGAGTTTGGGTTTGTCGAGCTTTCAGACACTTATTCGACCGGCTCCAGCTTGATGCCGCAGAAGAAGAACCCCGACCCGCTGGAACTCACCCGCGGAAAGGCCGGCGGTTTGATCGGCCGGCTGACCGGGCTGCTCGTCACGCTCAAGGGGCTGCCCTCAGCCTACGATAAAGATCTCCAGGAGGACAAGCTCCCGGTTTTTGAGACCGCCGGCGTCCTGAGCCACATGCTGCCGGTTGTCGCCGGCCTGTTAAGAACACTCAGGGTCCGTCCAGAGGCCATGCGCCAGGCCCTGGACCCGGCTTTGTTGGCGACTGACCTGGCCGATTACCTGGTGAGCCGTGGCGTCCCTTTTCGGGAGGCGCACGGGCTGGTCGGGCAGGCTGTCCGCCAGGCGCAGGCGCTTGGCGTCCGGCTCGATCAACTATCGGTAGAGGAACTGCAAACCATCCATCCGGCCTTTCAGGGAGACGTCAGCCGTGTATTTGATTTCCAGGCCGCCGTAGATCGCAAGTCCTCCCAGGGCGGTACGGCGTTGGCGGCGGTTCAAGAACAGCTCGAAAATGCCAGGAGGAATCTGGGGTGAACATTGCTGGAAACTGGGTTGCAAATTCACCAGCACATCGATAGAATTAAAGGTATAGTAACCTTATGAGTCCCATCCGTGTCGTTTTAGCTGATGATCACCCGGTCGTAAGAAACGGAATTCGCAACCTGTTGGAAAGGGCTGTGGATATTATTGTGGTTGGGGAAGCATCCACGGGCGGAGAGGCGCTTCGCCTGGTAGAAGAACTCGGCCCCGATGTCCTTCTCCTGGATATGGAACTGCCCGATCAGAAAGGCATTGACGTCGCCCAACAACTGCGGCAGAGCAAATCCCCGGTAAAAATCCTGGTCCTGAGCGCCCACGATGATCCGCTTTATATTCGTGAACTGCTCGAGTCAGGCGCAGCCGGGTACCTGGTGAAAGAAGAAGCACCTGAAACGATCGTTGAGGCGGTCCGCGGTGTAGCGCACGGTGAGCAGGGATGGGTCAGCCGCAGAATTGCTGCCCAAATGGTATCCTGGGTGCGGGGCGAGGAGGCCAGCGAGGTCAAGCTGACCCCGCGTGAGATGGACGTGCTGCGCCTGGTCGTTGAAGGAAAGACCAATCAAAATATTGGCGCCGTATTGGGGATCAGCGAAAAAACGGTTGAAAAATACCTGTATGCGATTTTTAACAAGCTCGAAGTCACTTCCCGAGTCGAAGCTGCTGTGTATGCAGTTCGCGAAGGTCTTGTTTAAGCCTGTGTGGATCGCGGGATGTTGGGTTTGTAGGGCCGTAGGCCAGTCATCAGGATAGCGTCGGAATTGCGTCAAGCAGCAGCCTGGAGGATAGAGTATGATGTCCTTGACAGTGTAACGGGCGACTTCTCTTCTTCTCCTCCTGAAAGGACCGGGGCCGGCGACCCCGGTCCTTCCAATTAATCACCTCAAACAATGGGCCAGACCGGTCACAAAAATGGACCTGATGGACCAGATTGCTGCCCTGACTCTGCAAGGCAACGAAACGTTCGACAGCCTGCGGGAACTGTACGAGGAAAACCCAATCTTCCACATCCCTGCGGAATGGACTGCTTGAGACGGCTTGTCAGCCTGGTGCTCTTGGCGCGGGTTTACCGCCAGAACTGTTCGAGCAACTGGATGGTGTTTTCCAACTGTTCGAACTGGGGCAGGCCCAAAGAGGGCACCAGCCGGACTGCGCGCCAGTGTTTGTTTTGTGCTAATGTTTCTGTCAGCCCATCGAAGCTGGTGTAATTGTCCTGGTCGTACACGACCAGGGTTGGGACCTGCAGCCGGTTGTATACCGACCGGCGCACGTTGGGTGTGAACAGCTTGCCGCTGACGAAGTAAAGCGGTGCGTGCTCGGCGCCAGGCTGGTGGGCGGCGGCGTAGCAGTAGTCAATCAGGTCGGGTGGGACCTGCCCGATGAAGCTCTTCTTCAGATAGTACTCGATACTGGTTTTGGTCGTCAGCAGATCGAAGAGAGGCCGCGCCCAGAGTGGGAATGAAAAAACAGGATGTATGAGATTACTGATCCCGCTCTGGGCGGCCTGCTGCGCGCTGCGCTTATCTTGATCGAGACGAAAACCTGAAGGCGAGATGAGCGCCAGCGAGGCAAACCGCTCTGGCACCGCCAGGGCTGCCAGGGCGGCAAACTCACTACTCAGTGAAAGCGCCACAACGTCCGCGGGCTCGCCTACCACCTGCTCCAGGAAATTGAGAATCGCATCACGGTAAAACATCGGCGAGTATACCCGGCGCTGGCGCTCAGAAAAGCCAAACCCGGGCAAATCTGGGACAAGGACGGGCCGCCGGGTGCGGTAGTGCAAGAAGAGCGGTCTCATTTCATAGGCGCTCGCCGCGGCGTTAATGCTGTGAAGCAGCACCAGCGGGCGGCCCTGGGAAGTTTGGCTGTGATAGTAGCTTATGCGACCGGCGGCCGGGCTGTGAAAGTTCAACCGTTCTCCTGGCAGCGCCGCGGGCAAAGCGACTTGGTGGTCAATACCCAGTTTGCTGTAGAAGATCCAGCCGGCTACCGCTGCTGCTGGCAGCGAGACCAGTCTCCTGAAACCCTGCTGGCGCAGCGCACCAGCAGGCCTGTACCCGCGAGTCGATCGCTTCTTTTCTGCCATACCACACCTCATCACTACGGGCTGGCTGCATCGCTTTATGGTCAGCCGTATTGCCCATGAAACAATGCTAATGTGTTCAATTAATTATACGACGGGAAGGGGCATTTATTTATATATCGCTGTAAATTGGCTCGAAATCCGAGCGCAATTTACGCAGGATGTTATACAATCGTATTGTGAAATCCTTATTAGCGGTTATGATCTTGGTGGTTTTTGATCGATAAGCGATTTGGGCTGCGCGTTGTTTTCAACTGGCGCGCATCCGTCCTCGGAAAAAAGGTTCACCGACAAAATTAGGATTTCGATGGAAACACAGCACCCTTCTTCGAAAACTTCGACCCCGGCTGCGGGAGATTCTTTCCCCTGGCATACCCTGGATGTAAATGAAACCCTGGCCCGGCTGGCGGTTCAGCCCGCCGCTGGTCTTTCTGATCAGCAGGTGGCAGAGCGCCAGCGCGAGTTTGGCCCGAATGAACTGCGGGAGAGCGGGCGTAAACATCCGCTAGCGATCCTGTTGGATCAGATGACCAATCCCCTGGTGCTTCTGCTGCTCGGCGCTGCCGCCATTTCATTCTTGCTGGGCAAGGCGATCGATTCGGTCGCCGTCCTTGCAATCGTGGTGATCAACACGATCCTGGGGTTTGTCCAGGAATTCCGCGCAGAGAAAGCGATGGCGGCGCTCAAGCGGCTCTCTAACCCGGTGGTGCGCGTCCGCCGGGCCGGACGCTTGCAGGACATCCCGGCTGCTCAACTTGTTCCGGGGGATATCCTTCTGGTCGAGGCCGGCAATACCGTCCCGGCAGATGCCCGGCTGATCGAATCGGCCAATCTGCGCGTACAGGAGGCTGCTTTGACCGGCGAGTCGGTCCCGGAAAATAAGCTGACGGAAGCGCTTCATGAAGCCAGCCTGCCGTTGGGCGACCGGCGCAACCTGGTATACATGGGTACGGCCGTCACTTACGGGCGCGGGGCTGCCGTGGTGACCGGCACCGGGATGCAAACGGAGCTTGGTCAGATCGCTAACCTGATCCAGAGCGTGAAGGCCGAAGCGACGCCGCTCCAACGCCGGATGAGCCAGCTTGGCCGCGGCCTGGCCCTGACTGTTTTGGGGGTCGTGATAGTTGCTTTTGTGATTGGACTGCTGCGCGGCGAGCCAGCGGCGGCGATGTTCCAGGTGGCCGTTTCGATGGCTGTGGCGGCTGTCCCCGAAGGGCTCCCGGCGGTGGTCACCATCGTGCTGGCCCTGGGCGCTCAGCGGATGCTGCGTCGCAAGGCCCTCATCCGCAAACTGCCGGCGGTTGAGACGCTGGGTTCCATCACTACCATCTGTTCGGATAAAACCGGCACGCTGACCGAAAACCGGATGACCGTCACGGTGCTGGATGTCGCCGAACACACTTTACGCATGGACGAAGTGCTCCAGCGCGGTGCCCCCGTGCTGCTTTCAGAGGACTCTACTCTAAAGAGCCAGTGGCCGGCTCACCAGATCTTGCTGGCTTCCGGCGCACTTTGCAACGATTCTGTTCTGCAGCGGGTTGACGATCACCCTGACTCGTTCCAGGCGATTGGCGACCCGACTGAAGGCGCGCTGGTGGTGGCGGCGGCTCGCCTTGGGCTGTGGAAAGAGCACCTGGAGAGTCTGTTCCCCCGGGTTGGCGAAGTGCCCTTCTCCTCCGAGCGCCGCCGGATGAGCACTCTGCACCTGAGCCCAGAGCCTGGTGCGCTTTCTACCCAGGAAGCGCCGCTGCTGGCGTTGGTGAGCCAGCACACGCACCTGCTCTTAACCAAGGGCGGCGTTGACAGCTTGTTGGAGGTCTCTACGCATGTTTGGGTGAACGGCCAGGTGCTCTCGCTAGATTCTCACTGGCGCGAACGGGTTTTAGAAGCCAACAAGCACCTGGCCCAGGATGGCCTGCGCGTATTAGGCATTGCGTTCCGGCCTTTATCGCTCGAGAATGACGACCCTGGCGAGAAGGTTCACCTGGATGAGACCGTTGAAAGCGATCTGATCCTGGTGGGATTGGTGGGAATGATGGATCCGCCTCGCGCGGAGGTGATCGACGCGATCCGGACCGCGCAAGAAGCCGGCATCCGGCCGGTTATGATCACCGGTGACCACCCGCTGACTGCGCTGCATATCGCGCGCATGTTGAATATCGCCGACAGCGCCCAGGCGCGCGTGGTAACCGGCGCAGAATTGGCCAGCCTGCCGGCGGACGAACTCGAAGGGATCGTAGAGCAGGTGTCGGTATACGCGCGGGTCTCTCCCGAACACAAGCTCAATATTGTCCAGGCATTGCAAAAGCGCGGGCATGTCGTGGCGATGACCGGTGATGGCGTCAACGATGCGCCAGCACTGCGAAAGAGCAATATCGGTGTGGCGATGGGGATCACTGGAACGGATGTGTCGAAAGAGGCTGCCAGCATGGTGATCCTCGACGACAACTTCGCGACCATTGTCAGCGCAATTGAAGAAGGGCGGCGGGTTTACGAGAATGTGCGCAAGTTCATCCGCTACACCCTGGGCAGCAATGCTGGCGAAATTTTGGTGATGTTCTTTGCCCCGCTCCTGGGGATGCCCCTGCCGCTTACCCCATTGCAGATCCTGTGGATGAACCTGGTAACAGATGGGTTCCCAGGCCTGGCGCTGACGTCGGAGCAGGCCGAGGGCGATATCATGAAGCGCGCCCCTGTTCGGCCGGATGAAAGCATTTTTGGCCGCGGGGTGGCCGCCTACATTTTCCGTATTGGCGTGGTTATGGCAGCCCTGGCGCTCGGCTTTGCGCTCTGGGCTTATTCTACCGGGCACCCAGATTGGAAGACGATGGTCTTTACTTTCCTGATCTTTGCTCAGGCCGGGCATGCGCTGGCGATTCGCTCCTACCAGGAATCATTCTTCCGCCTGAAGATCTCTACCAATCCCGCGGTATATGCGGCGGTGCTTCTGACCTTTTTGCTGCAGCTTGCGGCGATTTACTGGAAGCCACTGCAGACTTTGTTTGGGACCACCCCACTGACCCTGGCGGACCTTTTGATCACCCTGGCCGCTTCAAGTCTCGTTAGATCGGAAGAGCACACGTCTGAACTCCAGTCACGAGATTCCATCGC
>CAZBDC010000045.1:0-7281 GCA_964490575.1 uncultured Anaerolineaceae bacterium
TACACCCTATCCTACACTCTTTCCCTACACGACGCTCTTCCGATCTGTAAATGGATCGGCTCGCGCGAGGTCACCAGCACGCGCAGGCCTGGCGCTTGCTGAAGAATTTCCCCCAAAACCGGGCCGCCTTTGACCAGGTGCTCCATATTATCAAAGATCAGCAGCGCATTTTTTTGGCGGAGAGCCTGGATCACCTGCAGTTTCGGGTCCGCCGGTCCGGAGAAGGACAGTCCCAGGGCGTTTGCCAGTTCCGTCACAATGGATTCGGGCAGGTCGATCCCGGCCATTGATAGGAAGTAGACCCCGTCAGTAAAGTCAGCTTCCAGCCGGCGGGCCACCTCAACCGCCAGGCGCGTTTTACCGACCCCACCTGGCCCGGTTAAGGTCAACAGGCGGCAGACCGGGTCGAGGATTTGCTGGAGAACAATATCGATCTCGTGCTCGCGGCCAATAAAGAGGGTCGCGAAAACCGGCAGGGAAGATTCCCTCGCTCGATCGCACGCCCCCACGGCCTGGCCCGCGCGGGCTGGCCGGGCCTGCTTCTGAACTGCGTGATCGCGGTGCGGCATGGATCCGGGTCCGTCCATCCGGAGGACAGACAGCTCCTGGCGGGCCACTTTTAAAAATCGTTCGTGCTGGTCGGTTGGAACTTCAAGCTGCGTGGCCAGCAGCTCGGCAATCTGACGTGAGGGGCGCCTTTCGTCCGTTTCGATTTTGAAAATCAACGATGATGAACAGCCCACCCGCTTTGCCAACTCATTCTGGGTTAAATCCAGGGCTTTCCGCCGGCGGCGAACCCAATTTCCGAATGATGTTTCCAAGTTTGCTCCTGTTCCCCCCCATGCTAATATGGCAGCAATTATCAAGGTTTATTGTACTACTTTTTGTATCAATTTTGTGTGGTTATCTCGGACCAAAACCATCTGAATAAAACTATATTGATTGCATTCCGGTGAACAACCATGTTTTGAAACGGTTGGGATGGGGTATCGATCGGTAAAGGCAGGCGCTCAGATGGTTGAGAAAGGAGAGATTATGTTTTGTGAACGGACGTTGAACAGTCAGGGATTCGACTGCTTCGAGAAAAGCCAGGCGCTCAAGCTTGTCTCAACTCATGAACTCAGCCTGGTCGAAGCCGCGCAGCGAGGTGATTTGTCTGCTTTCAACCAGCTGGTGCTGGCTTACCAGGATGACCTGTATGGATGGGTGATCTCCCATGTGGAGGATGAACAAACCGCGGAAGATATCACCCAACAGGTTTTCATCACCGCTTACCAAAAACTCCATACCTTGCGTGATGGCTCATTCCGCGCCTGGATTTTCCGGATCGCGCGCAACCGTAGTATCGACGAGATTCGCTTCCGCCGGCGTCACCCATCCGTTAGCCTGGATAATCAGCCGAGAGACGAGGAGGCGGGTGATCTGTTATCGGTCTTGCCTGGCGACGCGCCGCTGCCGGAAGAGGCGGTTATTCAATCTGAGCAGTCCAGGTGGCTGCACCAACTGCTGGAAAGACTGCCCGATCACTTCCGCAAGGTGATCCTGCTGGTAGAACTGTATGAAATGGATTATCAGGAGGCAGCAGTGGTGTTAAATCTGCCGCTTGGCACGTTAAAAAGCCGTGTTTCGCGCGCCCGTCTCCGGATGCGCGATCTGGTTGAAGCAAACCTGAAACTGCTTTGATTAAAGAAGGTGTCAAACATGAAAACACATGGACTGGGAAAACTGCTCGAATTCTTGGCGCTGGCCAGCCTGTTCCTGGCAGGCTGCCAGTCTCAAGCGCCTGGAACGGTGTATCCGCCGGCGGAAACTATAGAAGCTGCGGAAACAGCTGTGCCCGCTCAGCCGACCGAGACGCCGGCTCAGGCAACAACTTCTGGAGAAGGCGGCGCACCGTCCCCGGCCGGCATGCAGGTCCCAAAGAACTGGCTGGTTTTGGATGAGGAAGGGCATGGCTATTCCCTGGCTTTCCCGCCAGAGTGGGTCATCTGCCAGAAAACCCGATACAGCCGGATATTATGCGATATTCAGGAAGACCCGGCGTGGATGGGCCCCCCGCTGCGTCTGTATGTTTCAGCGTTCCCGAATGGGTACACCAACGCAGATTGGGAAGTCTACAACTTCATCCCAACTGAAACTATCCGAGCATACGCATCCTTACCGGTTGGGGAATCGATGCCAAAGGTGAATGGTTCCCCAAAGCCTGAATATGTCACCTATACCCGTCTTCCGGACCGCATGGTGGCAGGATGGGCTGCGCCGGTGGTAGAGAATTCGCGGTTGTGGGGCATCCCGGCAGGGACAAAAGAACGGGTCGTATTCATAGTGGTGGAAAGCAGCACCTATATTATTGGGAGGTACTATGAGACTTCCGAGCAGATGGCGATGTTTCAGCAAGTTTTGGATAGTTTCCAGATCACCGGACAGGACTGAGTGAGCTTTGTTTTTCTTGAGCCCCCTGGTTCCCTTAAAACTTCGTTACGGTTAAGATTGCCCACTTGAATTCTATGCCAAAGAGTCATATACTAAAGGTCCTTGCGCAAGGTTGTCGCACGGGAACCTTCGGGTTCCCTCATCGGGCAGGGAAACCTGCATTAGCGGCGGCCTCACCACCTTAAGAATCGAATAAGGCAAGACACGTCGTTGGTATGGCGTGGAGAGGCCACCGTCCGTTTGACAACAGGAGGTAGCCATGGTTTCACGACCAGTATCCGACGAAGCCCTGATCCAGCGAATGATCCCTGGAAGCAACCCCGACCGGCAGGACCGGGCCCGGGCCTGGACCGAATGGCAGGAGAGCACCGGCGCGATGGCGCTGGCCCGTTTCGTCCATGCGCGTAACAGTACGGGCGAGGCGGACGACGATATCATCCAGGACGCCCTGCTGACAGCTTACCTGGGGATCGAAAGCGGGCGCTACCAGCCGCACGATGGCGTGCCCTTCGCGGCTTATGTGATTGGGATCGCCCGAAACAAGATCCGCGAGGCGCGGCGGCGTGACCGCCACCACGCCGGGCTGGACGATGACCGCGAGGATTTTGGTCCCAGGCCGGCTGGCGCTCCCCAGCGCCAACCTGAGCATGACCTCGAGCGGCGCGAACAGCGCGACCTGCTGCGCGGCGGCCTGTCCAGATTGCCCGCGGTAAGGCGCACCGTCCTGGAGCAGTACCTGTCCGGAGCAAGCACGGACGAGATCGCTGAGCAGCTTTCGATAAGTGAGGCGCTGGTCCGGCAGCACAAGTGCCGCGGACTGCGTGCACTGCAGCGCGATCTGCAAAGCGGCGGGCTGCTCGGTCGGGCCGCCTGAGTTGGAAGAGGGCTTCGATGTGTGAGGGTACCTGGGCGGGCATACGGTTCCCGCCCGCCCAGATATCATCACCGCCAAACGGACCACCTTAACAACCGCATATTGGATGGCAGGCAGTGGGTTTGCCTCACGGCGAACCCGGGCGGTAATTTCCGGGGAATTTTAATCGGCCCGCTGGGACCGCGCGAAATTCCAGGACCGGAATTCCTTCCCAAATTTTCCGCTGATGGATTTCTGACCTGGTTGAAACCGGCGGTAAATTTTTTGAAAATTTGCCGGGAAAATTTGGGGAATCCGGATTAAAGCCCGGTGGTGAGTTCCGAGGCTTTTCGGCAATCCATTTCCCTGGTTTCAATTCCGCCAGAACGCATTCCGAAGGAATTCGCCTGATCGATTTTAGAAATTCCACTGCCAGAGCCCGGGATTTCCCGGTTCAACCATTCAGCCGCTTGAACTATCCTGAAATCCCAAATCCGGGTCCGCTATGGTAAATGGCTGCCTTGCAAGAATTTTCTGGGAACCGAAAGAACAATCAATCCCTATCGTGAAGATAGGGATTGATCGTTTTAAACAAGGGTGGTGAATCGCGGTTGGGAAAAGGCCGTTTACGAATGGAGGAACCCGAATCGGTGAGAAATTTCATATGATTATGTAAAGCTAACTTGACATTTTTAAAAATCCTGTTATACTATATGTAAAGTTTGCTTTACATGGAGGGCCGATGGAGAACCGGTTGGAAGAGATGCGGGCGAGAAAGGGGCTGACCCAGCAGGATCTGGCCGATCTGGCCGGCGTTTCGCGCCAGACGATCATCTCGCTGGAGCGGGGGCGGTACAACCCGTCGATCACGCTAGCCTTCCGGCTGGCTCGCCTGTTCGGCGTAACGGTAGAAGACCTGTTTATTTATTCTGAGGAGAATGACCATGAGTAACCAACAATCGTATATTCAGAACCGCGTGCGGTTGGGCTGGGGCCTGGTGATCCTGGGCGGGGTGCTGGTCGCCGCCGGGTTGGTTTTGCAAATGCTGTTCAACGTGCCGTTCAACGCCCGCATCATCAGCGGGCTGGGGATCTTTTTGGCCGGGGTGGGAGCGGCGAGAATCCTGCGCTACCGGGCCGTGCGGAGTGACCGCCAGGCGGTTACCCGGCTGGTGAACGAAGAGCGCGACGAGCGCAGCCTCCTGATCCGCGCCCAGGCCGGGATGCGGGCCTTCTGGGTGTCGCTAGGCCTGACCTACATCGCGCTGATGTGGCTGTCTCTGGCCAGCAGCGGCAGCCTGCCCCTGCCCACGCTAGACGAGTTGTGGTATTACCTTGCCGCGGCGGTGGTGGTTCCGGTGGTGGTCTTCATCGCTGGCATCTTCATCGGCCATAACCGTGGCTGATGGGCTGGAGAGCAGGGATGCAGTAGAAGAGAACACTTACCACGAAGCACACGAAGTTCACAAAGAATACCTGATCTTTTCTTGGTGCTCTTTGTGAACTTTGTGGTTAAGTATTCCTGGCAGGTGCAGCGCGTGATGCTATAATCATCTCGTACTGTCTATCCCATCTTTTCCCTTCCTTAAAGCATATCAAGGAGACCCATGTACCATCCGAAACCGACCCAGGGCGACACCAGTTGGTTTGTTCACGACCGTTTTGGCATGTTCATCCACTGGGGTCTGTACGCACTTCCTTCGCGTCACGAATGGGTGCAGTCGTTCGAGAAGATTGCTCCTCAAGTGTATTATGAGAAGTACTTCAAGCACTTTAACCCTACCCACTACGATCCACGCCGCTGGGCGCAGGCAGCTCGTGAGGCCGGGATGAAGTACGTCGTTATCACCACCAAGCATCACGAGGGTTTCTGCCTGTGGGACTCGGCCTACACCGACTACAAAGTTACCAACACGCCTTATGGCAAGGACCTGATTGCGCCCTTTGTAGAAGCGTTTCGGGCCGAGGGGCTGCGGGTCGGGTTTTACTACTCGCTGATTGATTGGCACCATCCCGACTTCCCAATCGATATCTTTCACCCGCTGCGTGACCATCCCACGGCGGCTCAAATGAACGAAGGCCGGCAGGTGGAGCGCTATGCCGCTTATCTCTACAGCCAGGTAGAAGAACTGCTGACCCGTTTTGACCCGGCCGTGCTGTGGTGTGATTTTTCCTATCCCGGGCGGGATTACCGCGGCTTCTCCGGAAAAGGCCGCACTGATTGGCAGAGCGAGAAACTGCTGGAAATGATCCGCCGGATCAGCCCGCGCATTGTCCTCAACAACCGGCTTGACCTGCCGTCCGACCTGGCCGACGTGCATACACCCGAGCAGATCCAGCCGACCGAGTGGGTGCGGGTGAACGGCGAGCCGGTGGTTTGGGAAGCCTGCCAGACTTTCTCCGGCTCGTGGGGGTATCACCGCGACGAGGCGACCTGGAAAAGCCCTGAACAACTCATCATGATGCTGATTAATACGGTGGCCTGCGGCGGAAACCTGCTGATGAACGTCGGTCCGACCTCGCTGGGTACCTTTGACCCGCGCGCGACTGACGCGCTGGGCGTGTACCGTGACTGGATGGCGTTGCACAGTGCTTCAATCTATGGTTGCACGCAGAGTGCCTTCCAGGCTCCGCAGGACTGCCGACTGACACAAAACGGGCGTAAGCTGTACGTCCACGTTTATGCCTGGCCCTTCCGTCACCTGCGCCTGCCCGGCCTGGCCGGTAAGGTGGAGTATGCCCGCCTGCTGCACGACGGCAGCGAGGTGATCATGGAGGGCTCGGAATGGGAACTGGTCCAGCTCAACCGCGGCGAGGGCGACCTGGTGCTGACTCTGCCGGTGCGCAAACCGGCCGTGGTCGTGCCAGTGATTGAATTGACATTAATTTCATCATGAGCACTCTCCGTTACCTTGATTCTGGCAGTCCCGCTGACCCGGCGGTAATTTTCCTGCACGCAGCGCCATTGAGTAGCAAGATGTGGCAGCCGCAACTCGAGCAATTGGGGAATGATTTTTACTGCCTGGCGCCTGACCTGCCTGGGCATGGGGGCAGCCGCGAATTGGGGCCGTTTGCGTTGGAAGATGCGGCCTACCAGGTGGCCGAGTTTATCCGCGCCAGGGTGCCGGGCGGGCGGGCCAGCCTGGTGGGGCTCTCGTTAGGCGGCGCGGTGACGCTGACCCTGCTGCGGGTCGCGCCTGAAGTGGTCGAGCGGGCGATGGTTTCCGGTACGGCGGCTCGCCTGGGTGGGCTGCTGGGTCGACTGTCGCTGGCACTGGTGTGGCTGCTGCGATTCATGCCGGTCGAGAAGCAGGCCCAGGCTTCTCTGGACGCGCTGGAAGTGCCGGCGGACTTCCGGGACCTGGTGTGGGACGACCTGGTCGAAGGATCGACGGAGGACTATAACCGGGCCATCTTCAAGGCGCTGATGGCGATGAAACTGCCGGAGGAAATACACTGCCCGCTGCTGGTGGCGGTGGGAGAAAAAGAGACCATTCCTGCCCGCCAGGCAGCTCAAAAATTGCTGGCGCGTTATCCGCAGTCAGTTGGCGTGATGGCGCCGGGCCTGCGCCACCTGTGGAATCTGCAGGACCCTGGTTTGTTCAGTTCGACGGTACATGCCTTCGTGACCGGCCGCCCGTTTCCCGAGCGGCTTACCCGCGCTTACGCAGGGTCAGGAAGCCGACTACCACCGGGATAGCGACGAACAACAGCCCCAGACAAAGCCCGCCAAGGCCGAACTGCAGCGCTGACTGCGGGTCGGTGCTGCCGAACATGTCGATGTCAGCCCCTGGGATCTGGCTGATGATGGCAAACATCCCGCCCATAAAAAGGGCGAAAAGCCCGGGACAGCCGCACAACAGCACAGCCGCCACGGTAGCAACGATACCCGTCGTTTTCTGGTCCATAGAGGGCTCCTTCTGATCTGGCAGTTTAAGATGGGTTTTTTTAAATGCCTGGATACTTCAACCTTTTTTGATACTTGTATCGTTTTG